>JACRCU010000421.1 GCA_016218865.1 Deltaproteobacteria bacterium
TACTGGACAGGACTTGGACTGCCGACACTGGACCGCCCAGTTTGACGGTCGCGTGTGCGAGCGAACCGCCCGGTGCGGACCCGCATGCCGGGTGGTGTGGCAGGGGTCGGCGGTCCACAAGGCCGCCGCCCCTATGCCGATCTCTTGGAATGGCCTGACCCCAGCCCGGGGACGAGGGCCGGCGCAGGCGGCCCCGGACGCCGGGCTTTGCAGACCTTAGCCCGCGGCTTGCAGCCGCCAGGGCTTCTCCCCTTCGTTGCCAGGGCTCCCACCTCCGGCAGTCCACTCCCTGTCGCCGCCGGGCTGCTCCTCGCCGCCGCTCGCGCCACGTCCTGTGGCAGGTTGGCGAGCCCTCCGTAACTCCCTCTGCGTGCGGGAATTCCCACCCGCCAGACCCCCACGGCGGGGGACAAGCCCCGCGCCCTACAGACCCTGACCGGCTCCCACCCGCCAGACCCCCACGGCGGGGGACAAGCCCCGCGCCCTACAGACCCTGACCGGCTCCCACCCGCCCGACCCCCACGGCGGGGGACAAGCCCCGCGCCCTACAGCCCCCGATAGGCCAGGGCCCGTACCGGCCAGGGCCCGTGCGCCAGCACCAGGCGTGCCAATCGGTCCCACTTGCCCACCACCCCAACCCGCATTACCCTCGAAGCCGGCCGCAAACGGCGGCCGGAGCACCACGTCGACCACCACCCCCTGCACGCTTTGGACCAGTTCAGACGTCTGAACTGTCAAAAAGCCTGCAACCGGAGCCACGCCCACATGAACGACCTCGCCCAACCCGTCACCGCCACAGACGAATTTTCCGACCTCCTCGCCGACCTCCGCCAACTCTCCAAGGGCATGTTGCTGGCCTTCCGCCTGGCCGTGGGCCAGCGCCTGCTCGACCGCTTCTTCGCCGGCCAGATCTCGGCCTACCGCGACCGCAACCCCGAGAAAGACGCCGCCTTTGCGCGGTTCACCCAAACCTGCCGCCAGGAGCTGGCCGACCTGGGCCTGTCGCCGAGCGTGGCCCGGCAGTGCATCGTCGCCCACGTGACGTGGCAGCTGCTGCCGCCGAGCGTGCGCGACCAGCTGCTGCTCAGCCACGTGGTCGAGCTGGGCCGGGTCGGCGATCCCACGGCGCGGGCGCGGCTGGCGATGGACACCACGCTGAACCGCTGGAATGTCGAACAGCTCAAGGACGCCATCGACCGCGACGCCGCCGGCCAGTACTACGACACCGACCCGACCACCCCCGGCACCCAGCCGCCGCCGGCCAAGCCAGAGGCCGCGCGCCTGCCGCAGCCGGGCCGGCTGGTCACGCAGCTGCACAAGGCGGCCGCGGACCTGGGCGAGTGGCAGACGGCGTGGCGCTCGGTCGATGCCAGCAAGCTGCGCGGCGGGCAGAAGGTCAAGCTGGCGGGGGCGCTGCAGGCCCTCAAGGCCAAGGTCGCGGAGCTGGAGGCGGAGTTGGCCGAGGCTCCGGATGTGGGCGAGGAGTAGGGGGCTCACACGAACGTCGTTGGGGACGTTCGAAACTGGCGCCTACTAGGAAGGTCATCACCCAGACGTCGGCGTAGGCCGACGGCGTCATGATAGCCCGCCAATTCATTGGCCGGGTCTCCGTGTGCCGGGCCTCCGTGTGCCGGGTCTCTGTGTGTCTGGCGGCGACCCCGAAATTGGCCGGGACTCTCATTCTGGCTGGCGGTGACCCCGATGGGGAAATCGCGCCCCCTCAGCGCCAAGACCCCGGCACGCCTCGACACTCCGGTCTAGGCCGAGATTTCAGCGAAAGCCCGGACCCCGCCCGCGGGCGCGCCACTCGGCGTTCTCATCTCTGGCGCGGCTCGGCAAAGTGCCGTTGAATCTGCTCCGCAATTCGCGCTCGCACCGGCTCGGCGACAGGCAGAGTGCGTAACAAACGCTGCAGGCGGTCACGACGAACCCAGCGCAGCGCGATGACTTCGCGAATAAACACTTCGTCTTTCTCGCGAAACGGCACGTACTTTGCCAGGACAAGGTCGTGCACATCCAAGCACCAGCCCGTGGCCCCAGCTGTGTCTGGCGAAGACACCTCGACGAGTCGCTGCTGCCAGCCCTCCGGCAACACGGCAGTGGTTGGCCCCACGCCCTGGGCGTAATAGCCAAAGTGCTGATGAAAAAGAGACAACTCCCCTATGGCGCCGTCGATTAGGTCCGCCAACTCGGGGTGGTCGCGAGGGTAGAGATCGGCCTCGACCGACACCCGCAGGGTCCGCGGCGCATCCGGATACTGGCCAAGAATTGCCTGGCTGCCAACGATGACCAAGTGCCGCTCGCCGGACACGGCACTCGCGGCCCGAATCAAGTGCTCAAGCTGGCTGCGATTCATTCGCCGACCCCGGTGCGAAACTGCGCAACACGGCCAAACGCTCTGCTGTGGTCAGCACGCCAGCAAACGGCGAAACTTGGCGAAGCGTGCAAGCCAACTCCCCGTCGTCGATTAGGAAGGTGCAGATGGTAGCCATTGGGCGACTTAGTATTTCGGCCCACTGGCTTGCGTACCACTCGTGGACCGACCCGGTGCGCTGCCACTCGGCGACGCGGAGCCTGGCGCGCTGGACGAGCTCGCCATCCTGGAGCAGCTTGTGGGCCACGGCGGCGTGCAAGGCCAGGCTCTTGCGGTCTGCGGTGGGCAGCACTCCAGCCGTAACCCCGGATACCGGCCCCGCATTCAACTGCTCCATGACTACCTCGGCTTCCACCCGCGCCCCCCGCTCATCAACGATACGTAGCTACCGGCGTGGCGTCAACCGATCGAGCTCCGATGGCTGTGGGTCTCTCAGCGCCAAGACCCCGACACTCTTCGCCAATCCAGCCTGGGTTGCAGCTTTCGCCGCAATGACGGTTCTTGGAATGGCCTGAACCCAGCCCGGGGACGAGGGCCGGCGCAGGCGGCCCAGGACGCCGGGCTTTGCAGACCTTAGCCCGCGGCTTGCAGCCGCCAGGGCTTCCCCTCCGCCGCCAGGGTTCTCCAGTTGTTGCCAGGGCTTCCCCTTTGGTCACCCCCAAGGGTTGCGGACAGGCCTGAGCGCCTGTCCCTGTCCCACTACGCCACGAAGGACAGGCGTGGAAGCCTGTCCGCACCCCGCGGCCTCCACACCCTCAGTTTCCACAGCCTCGGCCGGCACCGCCTGGTGCGCGGACCCGCCCACGCACCCGTCCCGCCCCTTCCGCGACACCATGCCCCGCCCGTGCTAGTCTCCCGCCCGGCCCATCCGCGCCAACCGGAGCCTTGCCATGCTCGCCCGCCGCCTCGTCCTCGCCGCCCTCGTCGCCGCGCTCCCCGCCACCGCGCTGGCCGCCGACCTCACCCCCGCGCTGCTGCCGCCGTTCCAGACCAGCGAAAGCGAAATCGACCCGCTGTACCAGCGCGATGGGTGCCACTGGGTCTCGGCCAACGAAAAGGAGCTGGCCTGCGTCGCCATCACCAACTGCGAGGGCTGCATGGAGTTCCGCGTGGAGGTCCGCACGCTGGGGAGCAAGAAACGCCGCAAATTCGTGCTGTGGGGCGGCAACAACTCGACCTACCAGCCCAAGGGTTTTGCCGCGGCACAAAAGTACCTGAACAACAAGCACTTCGTTGTGCCCGAGCGCTTGCCGGCCAGCGCTGGCAGCGTGCGCAAAGAGCCCGGCAACGCCCGCACGCTGCTGGTGCAGGTCCAGGGGCAGACCGTCGGCGCCCGGCTGCCCGTTTTCGAGCCGCGCCTGGTGCCGACTCTGAGCGAGCGCGCCGCCCGCGACCTGCCGGTCGACTGGGACAAGGTCCGCGCCCGCCCGGCCGCCGAGCGGATCGAGGCCTGCTGTGGCGACCTCGTCGACGCGCTGTTCTGGCTGCCCAAGGCGCGGCGGGTGCTGGCGATGGTCACGTCGCGCTGCGACTTCGAGCCCGAGCCCGACAACCGCCTGTGCCTGCACCCGGACTACAACGCCGAGCTGGACACCGAGTCGGGGTTCGCGGTGTACGTACTCCCCGTGCCGGCCACGCCGACTTGAGCACCGAACCCAAACCCGAACTCAACGGTCAACGTCGCGGCGGGTCGCGTCCCCTCCGATTTGTACTGGCCCTTGCGACCCATCCAGCATCATTGAGTTTTCGTCGGGCCGAGTCTCCGTTGCTCGGGGGCTCCAAGGTTCCTGATTGACGATCTAGTAAGCCGTAGCCGCGTACGCCCGCACCGTCTTGATGCCGTCCGGCGGCGAAATCACGAAGTACTGCGTGGTGGGGATGGTCATCTCGGCCGCCGCCGCGCCGCCGTCGCCCAGGATCAGCACGTCGGTGTCGCCCAGCCAGAACACCTCGGCCTCGCCCGGCGCCACCAGGGTATTCTTGGGCAGTTTCTGCGACTTGCGGAGCTTGGCCAGGTTCGTCTGCACCAGGCCCTTGCTGGTCACGGCCAGGGTCGCGCCGGTCTGGGCGTCGAACACGAAGGTCGCCAGGTACACGTAATCGCCCTGCTCGGCCACCACCTCGGAGTCGCGCAGCACGGCGAAGCGGCCCGAGGCCGACCGCGCGTCCGACTCGAAGTGCTGGGCCCTGGGGCTGAACGGCCACGCCTGACCCGGCTTGGGCGCAGGCAGCGGCGGCTGCGGCACCTCGCACAGCGCCTTGGTGACCGGCTTCCCCTTCAGCATCGTCTGGCAAGTCTCGCCGCCGAAGATCACCCGGTCCTGGACCTTGCCGGTCGCTAGATCGACGCGGTAGTTGATGAGGATGCTCGCCATGTTGGCGTTGCGGTCCGAGATCCGGAAGCACGCCACCTTGGCCGCGGCGTCGATGCCGAAGTCGCGCTCGTCCTGTATGTAATCCAGTGGGTTCAGGGCGGGGGCGTCGGCTGCCGCCGCGCGCGCTGCCGGGGCCGGGGCCGGTGCCGGGGCCGGTGCCGGAGTGGGAGCCGGGGCCGCCGCCGCGGTCGCGTCCTGGGCGGCGCCTTCCGCGGGCGGTTCGTCCGTCGCCGGCCCGTAGCCGGTAGCGCTGAGGAAGCACTCGTTCTTCACCTTGGGCAGCGTCGCCAGGACCTTCGTCTCGCCGGTGCGCAGGTCCAGTCGCACGATCTGCCGCTTGGCCGGCAGCACATAGAAAAGCAGGCGGTTCTCGCCGGTCCGGTCCACGCGCAGGTGCGCGGCGTGGGCGGTGGACAGGTCCGCCACCTTGCTCAGGTCCGGGGCCAGGGCGTGAATCCCCTTGCGGTCCGCCACCAGGAGCAGCCCGCCGTGCTGGGCCTGGGCGGCGTCGAGCCGGCCGGCCAGCGAGTTCGGGTCCACGGCAGGGGGCGCCGGGGCGGCGGCTTCCGTAGGCGGTGCGGGAGCTTGCACGGGCTCCGCGGCGGGCGTGGCGGGCTTCGGCGGCTCCACGGCCGGGGTCGGCGCGGCAGGCTCGGCCACGGCGGGCGCCGGTGCGGCGACGGGGGGCGGTGCCGCCGGTTCGGGGGCCTTCTGGCAGGCGGCTGCGAGCAGGGCTGCGAGCAGGGCGGCGCCGGTGTGCAGGCAGGGGGCGGAGTTGCGCATCGTGGACCTCGCGGGGCAGGGGTGGCGGCGGGCGCTAGAGCACCGATCAGAAAGCCGAATCTTCCGGCTAGCGTCGCGGCGGGTCGCGACAGCGCCCGCTTGCGACCCACCCAGCATCCTTGAGTTTTCGTCCGGCGGGATCCTCGTTGCTCGGGGGCTCGGAGGATTCTGATTGATGCTCTAGCCTGCACCAGATTGCCCCAGAGCAAAAGGGGATGCGGCCATGGCAGAAAGTCGAGCAGTTTCAGGTAGTAGAAAATGGCCGCCATCGTCGCATGCCCCTTGCAGAAATCGCCCGGGCGCGGAACACTGCGCGCCCCCCGGCCCGCGCCGGCCTGCCGACCTGCCATGCCGATTTCCACACCCGCGCCCCGTCCTTCCGTCTGCATCGTCGGCGCCACCGGCTATGCCGGCCAGGAGCTGCTGCGCCTGCTGGGCGGGCACCCCCTGGTCGGGCCCGTGACGACGGCGCCGTCGCGCGAGGGGGTGGCGGCGATCCCCGCGGACGCCCAGTGGATTTTTCTGGCGACCCCGGCCGAGACCAGCGCCGAACTCGCGGGGCCCCTGGTGGCGCGCGGGCAGCGGGTCATCGATCTCTCGGGTGCCCACCGTGCCGGCGACCCGATAAAGCACCGCGCCGCCTACGGCTTCGAGCACCCGCACCCGGCCGCGCTGGCCCAGGCGGTCTACGGTTTCGACGCGCCGGCCGACGTGCTGCAACAGGCCGGCCTGATTGCGAATCCGGGCTGCTACGCCAACGCGCTGCTCTCGGCCCTGGTGCCCCTGCAGGCGGCGGGCGTGCTGGCCCCGGGGGCGGTGGTCGACGCCACCGGCATCAGCGGCGTCTCGGGCGCCGGCCGCAACCCGACCGAGCGGACCATGTACATGTACGTGGCCGAAAACCTTGCCCCGTACCGCACCGGCCGCGCCCACCAGCACCTGGTCGAGGTCGAGGGCCGCGCGGGGGTCCACCTGCTGTTCGTGCCGCTGGTGGCGCCGCTGCGGCGCGGGATGCTGGTGAGCGGCAGCGCCGACGTGGCGCCCTGGCTGGCCCGCAACCCCGGAGCGCCTCTGCCGAACTTGACCCTGGCCGGCGACCCGCTGTGGCTGCAGGTGCCCGCCGCGCCCGACGTGCTGGCGGTGGCCGAGCAGAACACCGTGCAGGTCCACTACTTCTTGGACGCGGCCGCCGGGCGGGTGCAATTCGTCAGCGTCATCGACAACCTGCTCCGCGGCGCCGCCTCGCACGCCGTCTACAACCTGAACCTGGCCTGCGGCTGGCCGGCCCTGACCGGGCTGCAGGTGGGGAGGAATCATGACTGATCTCAAAGCGATCGACCCCGTCGTCCCCGCCGGCGTGCGCGTGCTCGGCGGCCACAGCGGCATCAAGGCCAGCCGCCTGGACACCGCCGTGCTGGTGTTCGACCGGCCGGTGCCCGTGGCCGGCGCGCTCACCCGCAACCGCTGCGCCGCCGCCTGCGTCGAGGGCAACCGCCCGCTGCTCCCCGGCCTGGCCAGCGCCTTTGTCGCCGTCAGCGGCAACGCCAACTGCTACGCCGCCGGGGATCGCGAGGCCGATCAGCTGCTTCGCACCGGTCTGGCCCAGGCGCTCGCCGCGCGCGGAGATGCGGTCGGCGGCGCGGTCCTCACCGCCACTACCGGCCCGATCGGCGTGCCTTTCGACGCGCAGCGGGTGGTCGACAAGCTCCCGGCGATCCTTGGGCAAGCCAGCAGCTGGGAAGCGTTTTCCCAGGCGGTGCTCACCACCGACACGGTGGCCAAGGTGGCCTGTTTTGCCTACGGCGGCGCAACCTGGCTCGGTATCGCCAAGGGTTCCGGGATGATCCACCCCGACATGGCGACGATGATCGCGGTCTGCGTGACCGACGCCCAGGTCGACCCGCAGGTGCTCGACGCCGCGACCAAGCGCGTGGTGGCGCGGACCTTCAACGCCGTCACCGTCGACCGCGACACCTCGACCAACGACACCGCGCTCGCCTTTGCCACCGGCGCCGCCGGCCCGGTCGCCGACCCCGAACCCGCGCTGCAGGCAGTGTTTTCCGCCCTGGCCCAGGCGATCGCCCGCGACGGCGAGGGCGCCACCCGCATGGTCACGGTGCAGGTCCGCGGCGCCGCGAGCGACCCGGTGGCGCGCACCACCGCCCGCGACATCGCCGGCAGCGACCTGGTCAAAAGTGCGCTGTTCGCCTGCGATCCCAACTGGGGCCGGGCGGTGGCGGCCCTGGGCGCGTCGCTGGCGCGGCAGGAGCAGCCGCTGGACCGGTCGCTGGTGACGATTGCCCTGCAAGGTCAGGCGGTTTATCCGCCCACCCAGGCCCTGGACCGCGCCGCCCTGGGCGCCAAACTGCGCGCCAGCGACACCATCACCATCGACCTCTGCATCGGCAACGGGCCCGGGCAGGGCGTGGCCTGGGGCTGCGACCTCAGCTACGACTACGTGCGCATCAACGCCGAGGCCCCGGTCGCCTACGGCGCGGTGGGCAGCAGCGCCCCGGTCCGCGCCAGCCTGGAGATGCAGACCCTGACCCCCGTGCTGAAAAAGGGCGTGCTGCGCGAGGCCTTGCGCTACCTGCACCAGCACGACCGCATGACCATGGTGTTCCTGATCCTGGCCGAGTCGCCGACCCTGGACGACGACCTGGCCCTGCTGCGCCAAACCGGCATCCGGCCGATCGTGCTGCGCGGCGCCAGCCTGGCCGCGGCGGTGTCGGTGGCGCGCGACAACCACGCCAGCAAGCTGCTGATTTTGACCGACGCCGATGGCCTGCGCGCGGCCGACGGCCACCTGGCCAGCGAGCTGGGCTTGCGCGAGCTGCCCGACCACTACCTGCAGGCGCAGGTGCCCGCGTTTCTGGACGGCGGCGGCACCCTCCACGTCCTGAACGGCCAGGTTCACGCGGCGCTCATCGAAGAGCTCTTCACCGACCGCGGCATCGGCACCATGGTCCGCGCCAGAACATAGCGGCCATTTTCTACATCGCGAAATTACAGAACGTTGCTCGGGAAGCTAGAACGGCAGCTGCATCGCCTGGCACAGGAACTTCTGCAGGCCGGCGCCCTTGGCCATCGCCGCGGCGTAGCGGGCCGGGAAGTCGGGGCGCAGCGCCTCGGCCTCGCTGAAGTTGGCGACCGCGATGAAGTCCTTGCGCTTCAGGTCCTCGATCAGCGGGTGGTCGGCCGGGTAGCCCGCCGGCGGCCGCTTCAGGCTCGAACCGTGCAGAGTGAGCCCGGCCTTGGCCGTTTCCCAATCGTCCGGATACTCCACGATGCGGGTGCGGATGGCGTGCAGCGCGTCCGGCGGCGGCTGCCACATGCCGAAACCGCCGAACACGCCGGCCATGTCGTCGTGGCCGTCGGGCGCCAGGTTGAAGTAGAAGCCGGGCGCGTGCACCGCCTCGGTCAGCGGCCCGGCGGTCATGCTGTGGCGAAACTGCGCGGCCAGGTGGGTCTTGTACGGCGACTTGTCGTGCGAAAACCGCACGTCGCGGTGGATGCGGAACACCGAGCGCTGGTCGCCGACGAAGTGCGGCGAGATCTGCTCCAAGTAAGGCCGCATCGCGCCTACGAATTCCAGCAGCGGCGCCTTGCAGTGGCGCTCGTAGCGGTCGCGGTTGGCGTCGAACCAGTCCTTGCTGTTGTGGTCGCGCAGGTCGCGCAGAAACGCAAAGGTTTCGGGGGTGAACATGCTCCTCCTCCTCGGTCTAGCGTGCCCAGCCGCCGCGCATCCCCAGCGCCACGGCCAGGTGGTCTTCGCACAGCGCCTCGGGGTCGCCCGACGCGGCGCGTTCGCGGGTGCAGGCCTCGCAAGTGGCCGCGGCAGCGTAGGTATCTGCGGCGCGGGCTTGGGCCAGGGCCGCCTGCAGGCGCGCATCGCCCCGCTCGCTCGGCTCCAGGGGCGCCCGGTTCGGCGGCTTGGGTGGTTGGCGGGGCGGGCGGTAGCTCATGGGCGCACGGGACGGTCGCAGGCCGCGCGCCGATGCTGCGCGATTTGCGCGGGGCTGTCGAGTCCGCCGCCATGCCGCTGTACTTGCCGGCGAAGTGCGCCAAGGGCCTGTCGAGATGATGCGATTTGCGGTGTGCCATTGAAGTACTCCTGGATGATCCCATTGCAGTCCGCCAGCCTCTTGGCCGGTTTCGTTTGCCCAACTGGCCAAAAGTCGCCCGCAGTGAATTCGTGCGATTTCAGCCAGTTGCCACGGCGCAAGCCGTGGTGCTAGGATTGTGCCGGGATTGTCCCGACACGCTCCCAGGCTCGCCCGCAGGAGGCCCCATGCCCATCGCGAACAACGACCCGCTCGCCGACGGCCAGCTGATCATCCGTCGACCGTTTTTCTCTTTCCTCGACCGGACTTTTCGGGTCAGCGACGCGGCGGGCGCCCTGGTGGCCTTCGTGCGCCACCCGCTCCTGAAGCTCCGCGAGCAGTTCAACGTGTTTGCCGACGAGGCGATGAGCCAGCCGCTCGCGGTCGTCAAGGCGCGGCAGATGATTGCCATCAACTTTGCCTACGACGTCCGCGACCCGCAGACCGACGCTTGGCTGGGCACGCTGCGCTCGCGCGGCCTGAAGTCGCTGCTGCGCGACACCTGGGATCTGTTGGACCAGAGCGAGCAACCCATCGGCCTCATGGAAGAAACCGGGCACTCGCTGCTGCGGCGCTTCTTGCCGATCCTGCCCGGGCACTGGCGGGTGGTCATCGGCGACCGCGAAGTGGCGCGGGTCGACCAGGTGTTCCGCTTCTTCGTCAAGGAGTACCAGCTCACGCTGCAGGCCACCGGCGCGCCCGTCGACCGCCGCTACCTGCTGGCCTGCGCCCTGCTCGCGGTGATGCGCGAGAACCGCCGCGAAGAGCGCGACTGATCGAAGAACCCAGTAATTCTGCGCAGTAGAAAATGGGTGCCTTCTTCCGGGCCGCCTTCTTCTGGGCCCGGGCGGCTACTGCCAGCCCGCCTTGACCCGGCCGAAGAACGGGAACGCCTGGGTGTCCACGCCGCTCTGGATGGCGGTCGGCGCGTCCTGGTCGGCGCCCGCCGGCAGCTCGAGCATCGCGTACGCGTCGACGCGCGGCGGATGGTCGGCCTGCAGCGCCGGCGCGTTCGGGTCCAGGCCCATCTTCTTGGCGATCTTGACCACTTCGGCGCGCACGTCGACCGATGCTCCCAGCTGGCCGCCCGCGCTGGCCGAGAGCTGGTCCCACGGCCACGGCGTGTTGGCGTAGGTCAGCGGCATCGGCTTGTAACTCTGGTCCATCACAGCGGTAATGTGCACGCAACCCTGGGCGTCGTCGGCCGCAGCGGTCAGGGTGACGCCCGAGCGCGACGTCAGCCGCCAGCTCGCCTGCAGGTGCGCCCCCGCCGGCCGCGGCAGCGGCGCACACACCGAAAAGTGCAGCGTCTCGAAGCGGTTCGCCACCATCAGCGCGTGGGCCGTCACGTAGTCGGCCTTGGACGCCACCGCCTTGATGACCGCCGCCACCAGCGCGTGCGGGAAGCTGGCGGTGCCCAGGTCGGCAAAGCGCGCGTCGTCGTCGAGCTTGGTTGCCAACTCCACGCTGGGATTGAACAAAAGGCTCGACCGGTACGGCGCGAACAGCAGCATCGCCTGGGTGGTCTCGGGCGTGCTCGGCCGGGCAAAGGCCACGAAGCTCGGCGGGTGCATCTCGGTGCCGTAGGGCGGGTGGCCGCAGTCGAGCACCCACACGCCGCGCATCAGGGTCCGGTCGCCCTTGGCCGGCACCATCCCCAGCGCCTGGCGCGGAAAGATGTTGTGCTCCAGCTCGGCGTGGATGGCGCCCTCGCCGCCCTCGTCTTTGTGCGAGCGGCCCAGGTAGGCGAAGTCCGCGTCCAGCTTGACGTCGGCGTTGGTGTCCAGGCCAAAGGGGTGGTCGGCGAGCACATCGTCGCCCGACTCGTTGTAGTGCGTCAGCGCGCCGGCCAGGTTGAATTCGGGTTGCTTCAGCGTCGGTTTCTTGGCATCGGGGCCGGCCACCACCGGCGCCCAGTGCCAGTCGACCTGCACGTTGTTGATGCCGTACTTGAAGATCTCGCCGATGTACTGGCGGGTCGGGTCCTTGGCGCACACCGCCTGGTCGGGCAGGTCGAAATTCGCCGGCAACCGCGGTGCGTTCTGGGCCAGCGCCTCGCCGTCGCTCCACAGCAGGATTGGCCGGTCGGTGGGGAGCTGCGGCCCGGCGGCCACGGTGGTGTCGCTGGCCGCGGCGTCGCTCACCCCGCTGTCGGCGGTGGCGGCCGCATCGGCGGCACCTGCGGCAGCGTCGCCCTGGCTGCCACACGCGGCGCACCCCAAGCCGACGACGGCCAAGTTCACAGCCACGATCATCGCGAACTTCTTCATGCTTTGCCTCGGCACTGGGCCCGGTTCGGTTGGACCGACTCGCTACCAGCCTAGCGCATCTGCGGCAAAGCGAAAGGCGGATCTGGCGGCCGCCCCCGCAGCACCACCGCGGCAATCGCAAAGCCGTGACCCCCAAGCGCTATGGCAACTTGCGGCCTTTGGCACCCGGCGTTACAGTCCCGCCGGCGCAGGGCGCCAAGGGGTTCCGCATGAAGCTGCAGGTCAACGGAAAAGCCTACGAAATCGACGCCCCTGCCGGCGCTTCGCTGCTCGACGTGCTGCGCGAGAAGATCGGCATCACCTCGCTCAAAGACGGCTGCCAACCGCAGGGCCAGTGCGGCTGCTGCCTGGCCCTGGTCGACGGCTCGCCCAAGACCACCTGCGCCATCCCCGCCGAGAAGGCGGTCGGCAAGCACATCACCACCCTGGACGGCATCGACCCGGTCGAAAGGGAGCGCCTGGCCAAGGCTTTTGTCGCCGCGGCCGGCGTGCAGTGCGGCTTTTGCACCCCCGGCATCGTCATGCGCGCCCACGCCATCCTGCAGACCCCCGGCGTGCCCACCCGCGAGCAGCTGCAGACTCAGCTCGACGGTCACCTGTGCCGCTGCACCGGCTATACCCGCGTTTTGGATGCGATCCAGCTCGCAGCGCGCAACAAGTGGCAAGGTGCGGAAATTCCCGCACTCGATGCAACAGGTAGGGTCGGCAAGTCGCCCGGCAAGATCGACGCCGAGCGCATGGCCCTGGGCGACCGCCCGTACGTGGCCGACATGACGGCGGAAGGCATGCTGCACGGCGCGCTGCGGCTGTCGGACCACGCCCGCGCCAAGGTGCTGCGCATCGACACCTCGGCGGCGCTGGCGATGCCCGGGGTGCGCTGCGTGGCGACCGCCCAGGACGTGCCGGGCCAGCGCTGGTACGGGATGCTCTACAGCGACTGGCCGGGCTTCATCGCCGTCGGCGAGACGACGCAGTACGTAGGGTCGGTGCTGGCGGCGGTGGCGGCCGACGACCCGTGGATCGCCGAGAAGGCGGCGGCGGCGATTGCCGTGGAGTACGAGGTGCTTGCGCCGCTCACCGACCCCGAGAAGGCACTGCTGCCCGATGCGCCGCAGGTCAACCCGGCCCACCAGAACCTGCTGTCGATCTCGCACATCGTCCGCGGTCAGGCCGAAAAAGCCTTGGCCGAAAGCGACTTTGTGGTCGAGGCCCACTTCCAGACCCAGCGCATCGAGCACCTGTTCCTGGAACCCGAGGCGGCCTTCTGCCTGCCGCTGCCGGGGGGGCGCTTCAAGCTCTACACGCAAGGACAGGGAATCTTTGATGACCGCCGGCAGTGCGCGGCGTTCGTCGGCCTCGCCGAAGACGACCTGGACGTGGACCTGGCCCCGTGCGGCGGCGCGTTCGGCGGCAAAGAAGACATGAGCGTGCAGGCGCAAACGGTGCTCCTGGCCAAGCTGAGCGGCCGGCCGGTGCGGGTCAAGCTCACCCGCGAGCAGTCGGTGCGGGTCCACCCCAAGCGCCACCCGATGAAGCTGCACTACAAGGTCGGCTGCAACAAAGACGGCAAGCTGACCGCGGTATGGGCCAGAATCCTTGGCGATTCGGGCGCGCATGCCAGCGTGGGCGGCAAGGTGCTCGAGCGCGCCGCCGGTCACGCCTGCGGGCCGTCCGTGGTGCCGACCGTGGACGTGCAGGGCATCGCCGTCTACACCAACAACCCGCCGTGCGGGGCGATGCGCGGCTTTGGCGCCAACCAGGCCCAGTTCGCCATGGAGGGCTGTCTGGACCAACTGGCCGCGAAAGTCGGCATGGATCCTTGGGATTTCCGCTACCAGAACGCGGTGGAAGTCGGCAGCGTGTTCTCGACCGGGCAGATCCTGGACAAAAGCGTGGGCATCAAGAAGACCCTGCTGGCCGTCAAGGACCAGTACCGCGCTTGGCAGAAGGAAGGCCGCGCGGTGGGAATTGCCTGCGGCATCAAGAACTCGGGCATCGGCAACGGCGTGGCCGAGTGGGGCAAGGCGCGGCTGGTGGTCGAGCCCGACGAGACGGTCACCGTCTACAACGGCTACACCGAGATGGGCCAGGGCCTGTCGACGATCCTGGCGCAATGTGCCTGCGAAGTCACGGGCTTGCCCTTTGCCACCTTCCGCGTCAAGACCGACACCCAGTACCAGCTGGCCTGCGGTCAGACCACCGGCTCGCGCGCCACCCTGCACGGCGGCAACGCGGTGGTGTCGGCGGCCCAGAAAATGGCCACCGATTTGCAGGCCGGCAAAACGCTGGCGCAATTGGCTGGAAAGGTCTACGCCGGCGACGTGCTCACCAACGACACCACCGAGCTGGGCAAGCCGCTGCCCGAGGGCAAGAAGGTCAAGACGCACACGGCCTTTGGTTATGCGACCCAGGTTGTCGCGTTGGACCAGAACGGCAAGGTGACCGACGTGCTGGCGGCCCACGACGTCGGCCGCGCCATCCACGAGGACCTGTGCCGCGGCCAGATCGAAGGCGCGGTGCACATGGGCCTGGGCTACGCGATTTCCGAAGAGCTGCTGTGCAAGGACGGCATGCCGACCACCCACAAGCTCAAGGATATCGGTGTACTGCGTCCGCGCGACACCCCGCACATCCAGGTCATCCTGGTCGAGGACCACGAACCCGAGGGCCCGTTCGGCGCCAAGGGCGTGGGCGAGATCGGCCTGGTGCCCACGGCGGCGGCGGTGGCCGGGGCGCTGTACCAGTTCGACGGCGTGCACCGCACCCGCCTGCCGATGAAGGACTCGCCGGCCGGGCGGGCGGTGTCAGTGGGCAAGCACAAGGCGCGCGGCACCGACTGGGATGCCTAGACAGGGACGGCCTGACAAGGACGCCTCGACAGGGACGCCCAGCAACTGCGGTCTGTTCAACACGATTCCAACGACTTCCAATGGAGTAGCACCTACATGAGCCAAGCCATCGTCGTCGCCATGGGCGGCAACTCGCTGCTGGACCCGGGCCTGCCGCCCACCGACGAGAACCAATTCGCCGTCACACTGCGCTACATGCAGCCCGTGGCCGACCTCAACGCCCAGGGCAAGACGCTGGTGCTGACCCACGGCAACGGCCCGCAGGTCGGCTTCATGCAGCTGCGCAGCGAGATTGCCCGCGATCAGGTGCACGAAGTGCCGCTCGACTCGCTGGTGGCCGACTCGCAAGGGGCGCTGGGCTACATGATCCAGCGCGACCTGCGCCAGACCCTGCAAGCTCGCAACATCACTGCCGAAGTCGCGACGATCGTCACCGAAGTCGAGGTCGACCCCCAGGACCCCGCCTTTGCCAAGCCGACCAAGCCGGTGGGCAAGTTCTACAGCGCCGAGCAGGCCGAAGAGTTCAAGAAGACCCGCGGCTGGCAGGTGGTCGAGGACGCCGGGCGCGGCTGGCGGCGGGTGGTGCCTTCGCCGCAACCCAAGTCGATTACTCAGCTTTCGACCATCAAGAAGCTCATCGACCTGGGCGTCACCGTCATCTGCTGCGGCGGCGGCGGCATCCCGATTGCGTCCGGCGAGAACGGCCTGGTGCGCGGCATCGAGGCGGTCATCGACAAGGACCGCGCCAGCGCGCTGCTCGCCATTGCCCTGAAAGCGCCGGTTTTCGCCGTCACCACCGGCGTGGACGTCATCTACGCCGACTTCAAGAAGCCGACCCAGCGCGCGCTGCCTACGACAACGGTGAGTGAACTCAAGGCCTTGCATAATGCAGGGCAATTTCCGCCCGGCTCGATGGGCCCCAAGGTCGAGGCGGTCATCGACTACCTGGAAGCCGGCGGCGAGACCGCCATCATCTGCAAGCCCGAAGACCTGGCCCTGGCCCTGCAAGGCAAGGCCGGCACCCGCATCTTCAAAGACTAACTCTGCTTTTTACCTAGGAGAATCCCAATGTCGATCCAGAATCTTGCCGCCCTCGACTCCGCCGTGCTCAAAAACCTCTTGGGCAAGAACCTTTTGATTACCGACGAGTGGACCTCGGCCGAGATCGAGATGCTGGCCAACGTCGCCGCCCGCTTCGAAGCCGCCGACCGCGCCGGCAAGGACCTGGGCTGGTTCAAGAACGAGCTGGCCTACGCGATGTTCTTCGACAATTCGACCCGCACCAAGTCGGCCTGGGCCGGCGCCGCGGCGCGCTTGGGCATGATGCCGGTCATCGTCGACGGCAGCTCGACCCAGGTCAGCCACGGCGAGACCGCCGCCGAAACCGGCTGCATGCTGGGCATGA
Organism: Deltaproteobacteria bacterium; assembly: GCA_016218865.1. Lineage (GTDB taxonomy): Bacteria > Myxococcota_A > UBA9042 > UBA9042 > UBA9042 > SXRM01. The sequence goes on from JACRCU010000421.1 coordinate 16,160, forward strand.
ACTCGCACGCCATGGGCATCCGCCACGACCTGATCCTGGGCGAAGGCAACAGCTTCATGCGCGACGTGGAGAAGGGCATCAACGACTACCTGGGCGCCACCGGCGACGCCCGCAAGGTGCCCGTGGTCAACCTGCAGTGCGACATCGACCACCCCACCCAGACCATGGCCGACCTGCTGTGGCTCAAGGAGTACTTCCCCGAGGGCCTCAAGGGCAAGAAGATCGCCGTGTCGTGGGCCTATTCGCCCAGCTACGCCAAGCCGCTGAGCGTGCCACAGGGGCTGATCATGCTGCTGCCGCGCTACGGGGCGCACGTGACCCTGGCGCACCCCGAAGGCTACCGCCTGATGGACCGCTGCCTGGACTCGGCCAAGAAAGCCGCGGCGGAATCGGGCGGCTCGTTCAAGGTCACCGGGAGCATGGACGAGGCCTTCGACGGCGCGCACGTGGTCTACCCCAAGAGCTGGGGCCCCTACGACCTGATGCTCGAGCGCGTCGCCGCCAACAAGGCGAACGACAAGGCGGGCTTGCAGGCCATCGAGAAGCGGGCGCTGGAGCGCAATGCCCAGTTCAAGGACTGGATCTGCGACGAGCGCCGCATGGCCAAGACGGTGAACGGCGACGCGCTGTACATGCACTGCCTGCCGGCCGACATCGGCGCCGAGGTCAGCCACGGCGTGATGCAGAAGCACGTGGTCAACGTGGCGCGCGAGGCCAACTGGAAGGTCTACGTGCAGATGGCCCTCTTGGCCACCGGCAAGCTGGGCGCGGGCGTGGCCGAGAAGTTTGCGAGTATCTAGGTCGAGTCCAAACACCAAGACGCCCTCGCAGGAGGGCGGCGTCATGATAGCCCGCCAATTCATTGGCCGGGTCCATTCAATCAGAGGGAACCCATGAGCAACCTTGATCAACGCGTGGCCGAGCTGGCCGCCAAGTACCGTCCGCTGGGCCAGGAACTGCTGGCCGAAGTGGTGCGCATCCCCGCGGACTTCGTGGACAAGCCGGTGGACCAGGGCGGCGACCCGCTCTGCGGTCTGTCGAACCACGAAGAGCCGCGCCTGCGCTACCTCAAGCGCCGCATCGTCGAGATCGGCGCGGTCCGCAAGGCCGAAGACGTCTTTTTCGACGACTTTGGCAACCTGGTGTGGACCGTGGAGGACCCCAGCGACGGCATCGCCCGCGACAAAAAGAAGGTCATCTACTTCGACGGCCACAGCGACACCGTCAAGGCCTTGCGCGCCAACTGGCGGCAGAAGATCGGCGGCATCGACAGTTACGACGGCATCGTCGACCCCGGCAACGTGAACAAGGAGTTCCTGAAGAAGGAACTGGGCCACCTGCCGCCCGACGGCGAGTGGGACCACCTGCTGTTCGGCCGCGGCTCGGCGGACCAGCTGGGCGGCGTGGTGGCCGAGGTGGTCGCCACCAAGATCCTGCTGGAACTGGCCGCCGAGGGCGCGCTCAAGGGCTGCATCATCCGCGCCGTCGCCACCGCCTGCGAAGAGGACAACGATGGCGCCGGGCCGATGTTCATCACCCGGCAGGTGATGACCCAGGGCCGCGAGCTGGTCCCCGACGTGGTGATCCTGACCGAGGGCACCGGCGACGCCAACAAGGGCGCGCTCGGCATCTACCGCGGGCAGCGCGGCCGGATGCAGATCCAGGTGACGGTGACCGGCCGCTCGTGCCACGGCTCGATGCCTTGGGAAGGGTTGAATCCGCTGGAGTATGCCGGCGCGATCCTCAGCGAAGCCGCCAAGCAGTACGAAGACCGCGACGGCTTCCTGGACGACCCGTTCCTGGGCCACGGCACCCGCACCGCCTCGTGGGCGCAGCTGGAAACCCCGTCGGACTGCGCGGTTCCGGACCGCTTCACCTTCCGCTTCGACCGCCGCCTGACCGTGGGCGAGACCCCGGAGCACGCGGTGGAGCAGGTCAAGTCGCTCAAAGCCGTGGCGGTGGCGCGCGCGGCGGGCCTGACCGTCGACATCAGCGTGCCGACCTACGACGAGGGCAGCTGGCGCGGCTACAAGCTGCACAACCCCCAGATCTACATGGGTTGGGCCACGCCGGAAGAGCACCCGGCGGTTCAGGCGGCGCGCAAAACCTACCTGGGCGTGGTGACGCCGAATATCGGGCCGTCGAGCGAGACGAAGGGCGCGCTGCGCCAGAACCCGCGCATCGACCGCTGGATTTTCTCGACGGACGGCGTCGGCTTCCCGATCAAGACCACCGACACGTCGATCGATACCACCGGCAAAAACTGGGTGGTGGCGGGGGCGTTCAAGCACCCGGCGATGTTCGGCGTCGGCCCCGGCATCGAGCAGAATACCCACAAGATCGGCGAGTGCGTGGATTTGCGGGAGTTGCAGCACGCCATCGCGATGCTCGCTAGGTTCCCGTCTGTGTTTGCTGGCATGTAGCTCGGCCGCTCGCTGCCAGCCACGCCGCCTCTCACCCCGACGCCTATCGGCGTCTGCCCCTCGCTCCAACGCGCCGGAGAGAGGGGCTTTTGTGGGCGGAGGTCCTGTCGATCGAATGGTGGGCATTTTCTAGTCCCTGAAATTACGTGGTTCGCTGGTGCGCAGGAACAAGCGACCTGCCGGGGCGAAGCCGAACGGCGGAAACACCACGAAGGCCGCCGATTCGCCGCGCGCGGCGGCGGTGACCGCACATCGCAGCTTCGCTTTGGCATCGGCGTAAGCCGCTTCGAAAGCGCGCAAGCGACCCTCGTACTCCGTCTTCGCCTGCAAATTCGGGGCAATACACGTGCTCCAGGCTTGGTCTCGCTTTCGACGTGGCGGCGGCGACGTCGGCAGTTCGGACCATGCCTGCTGTGGCGCGGGGTCGTCGGACAAAGGTCCGTCCAAATCGGCACATGCGCGCGGGTCTGGAAGATGCCGGGCATTTTCTGGGCCCTCGGCGTCCACCGCGCAGTCCGACGGCAGGTCGCCGGCTTCCGCGCCCAGAGCCGCACCGATCATCGAGCGCAGGGTCGCCTGCCGCTCGCCGGCGCCGAGGTGGGCGAGGTGAGGCAGCGGGCTCATCGTCACTTCCAGCGTCTCGGTGTAGGCCGCGATGGGCGGGGTCGCCTTGCCATTGCGCGCGTCCAGCGTCCGCCGGGTCTGGTCGATCCGCTCGCCACGCACCGGTTCGCCGTCGAGTAGCCAGCGCGTGCTGGAGGCGCCCCTCCAGTCACGCGGATGCGCCACCAGGCCCGCCTTCGCCGCCTGCATGACGATGTAGCGCAGCGCCTCCATTTCGCTGTTCTCGCCTGGCAACACCGCTTGCACGAAGGCTCGCGGGTGCCACATCGGGCCGGTTCTCCCAAAGGCCCTGTTCACCAGCCGCGCCGTGGCCGCGTGCAGCAGGCAGAGAAATGCCGCAAACTCCTCGGGGCCCTCGGCCGAGAATAGCCCATGGTAATGATTCGACATGAACGTGAAGGCGTACACCCGGACCCCGGTCGCCGCCTGGGCGGCCGCCAGGGCACCTATGATTTGCCTTTGAAAATCCTGATCGTCAATCCGCAGCGCCCAACGGCCTTCCAGGGTCCGCAGGGAGATGTGGTACAGCAAGCTCGGGTCGTAGCAGCGGTGGTCCATGGTCGGCTCCGGCGGACATCAACGCGTCCTGACCATGGTGATCGTTGCGAGGCCAGTTTTTGCCGCGGTCGAGCGCACAAATTTCTCCGCGCGGCGAAAACTA
>JACRCU010000427.1 GCA_016218865.1 Deltaproteobacteria bacterium
ACGATCGGCGGCAGCCACTCCGGCATCTCGCTCAGCAGCATCTGCAGGCCGCGCAGGTCGGCCACGGTGCGTTCGGCGCCGTCGATGTCGGCCTTGTTCACCACGAAGATATCGGCGATCTCCAGGATACCGGCCTTGATGGCCTGGATGTCGTCGCCTAGGCCCGGCACCAGCACCACCACGGTGGTTTCGGCGGTGCGGACGATGTCGATCTCGTCCTGGCCCACGCCCACCGTCTCGATGATCACCACATCGCAGCCCATCGCGTCCAGCACGTGCACCGAGTCGGCCGTCGAGCGCGACAGCCCGCCCAGCGCGCCGCGGGTGGCCAGCGAGCGGATGAAAACCCCTGGATCGGCGGCATGTTCCATCATGCGGATGCGGTCGCCCAGGATGGCGCCGCCCGAGAACGGGCTGGACGGATCCACCGCCAGCACGCCGACTTTCAGGCCCAGGGCCCGGTACTTGCCGATGAGGCGCGAGGTCAGGGTCGACTTGCCCGAGCCCGGGTTGCCCGTGATGCCCAGCACGCGCGCGCGCCCGGTGTGCGGGTACAGCTTGCGCAGCACCTCGGTGGCGCTGGGGTCGCGGTCGTCCAATAGGCGCATCAAGCGCGCCGCGGCCCGCACGTCGCCAGCCAGGACAGCTGCGGCGGCCCGATCGGCGGTGCCTGACGAGGAAGCTGCTGAAACCATGCTGGAGTTCTCTGGCCCCGCCGGGCCGGTTGGCGATGTCCCGGCGCAAGGCCGCAGCCGCAAACCTGGCGAACTCGCACACTGGATTGGCGTGATCGCCCGGAAAGGCTAGAACACCGCGCCGATCTTGCCCGTGATCAGGTTCAAGTCGTCGGTGAACGAGCGGATCAGCTCCACGCCGACTTGCACGCGGTACGACACCACCCGCAAGCCAATCGAGGCGCGCTGGGTAAAGTCCGTGACGTTGTTGAACTTGGGCAGCACCATCTTCAGCGACTTGTCGTTGGGCAGGATCGGCTCCAGGTTGGGCTTGACGTACATGAAGCCCGGCGACCACGCCAGCCACGGCTGCAGCGACAGCACGCCCATGATGCCGAAATTCTTGCTGACGGCCACGTCGACCGCGCCGATCAGGAAGTCCATCTTGCTGTTGCCGACCACGCCGCTGACCGAGCCGCGCACACCAAAGTCGGGCACGTAGCGGAAGCCGTCGATGAGCGAGGCCTGGAAGTCGACGCCGGCGGCATACAGGTTCGAGTCCTGCAAGTGCGTCAGGCTGGCGCCCAGCTGCACCGACTGCGGCATGCCTTTGCGCGCGCGAATCACCCAGCTGGACAGCGAGGACTGCGGCGAATCCACAGCCTTTTTCCAGTAGTCGTTGTCTGCCTTGGCGCCCGAGGTCGACATCTCGACCGCCGCGTCCATGCCCAGCGCACCCTGCGAATAGACCGGACCCGACGAGCGCGGGCCGATCGCCAGACCGATCTCGCGCATCAGCAGCTTGATCTGGTCGTTCTGCAGGCGGGTGGTCGCGGTGGTGCTGGCGTCGTAGAACTTGTCGAAGTGCACGTCGAGCGGCGCGGCCAAGGCCAGACTGGGAAGAATCAGCAGGCCCAACGCCAGGATTCGACCCAGCCATTGCGCCCGCGGTTCGCCGCGTTGCTGGTCCCTGCCTCGTCGGTGCATGTCGGGTCGGTCCATGTCGCGTCGGTCCATGTCGGGTCCTAGCAAGTGCGGGCCAGCGGTGCCCGTCGCCGCATCCTGCCCCACGCTCGCAGCCTTGTCCATAGGCTAGCGTTTTCCTTTCAGTTCAAGGGCCTTCGCCGAGGCATGGGCCTTCATCTTGTCGCGCTCGATCGGGTCGGCCCAGCGGCGCTGAACCTCGGGCGAAAGCTCGCGAATCGGGTCGTAGAAGAAGAACTGCCGCTTGGGATCCACGTTGGGGCTGGAAAACACGGCGATGCCGGTCTCGCGATCGTAGTAGTCGTAGCTGTGGGCATCGCGCTTGCCGCCGCCGCCCAGCGTGTCGACCACGAACACGGGCGAATTGAAGCCCGCCGTGGCGCCGCGCACCGCCTTTTCGATGTCGATGCCGGCGGCCAGCGTAGTACGCAAGTCCTCGACACCTTTGACCAGATCGTGGATGTACACGTAGTACGGGTGTACGCCGACCCACCCCAGGCGCTTGCACAGCAGCCGCATGGTGTCCACGTCGTCGTTGACGCCGCGCTGCAGCACGCTCTGGTTGCGGATGAACACGCCCTCTTCGGCCAGGCGGCCCAGGGCCTCGCGGGTAATCCACGTGATTTCAGCCGGATGGTTGAAGTGGGTGTGCAGCACCACGTCCTTGCGCAGCGACCGGCCCAGCTTGACCACGTCGACCAGCGCCTGCACCCACTCGTGGTCGGTCAGCAGCTTCTGCGGCATCACCGCCGGGCCCTTGGTGGCGTAGCGGATGCGGCGGATGTTGGGCAGCGACAGCAGTCGCTCACCCAACTGCCGAATATGCTTGGCAGGCAGGTTGTAGACGTCGCCGCCGGACAGCACGATGTCTTCCAGCTCCGGGCGGGTGGCGATGTACTCGAACACCTGCTCCCAGCGGCTCGAGTCGGCGTTGATCGCGACCTTGTCCACCATGTCGGTGTCCTGGCCGACTGCGTAACTGCGCGTGCAGAAACGGCAATACACCGGGCAGGTGTCCAGGGCCAGGAACAGCGCCTTGTCGGGATAGCGGTGGGTCAGGCCCGGCACCGGTGCATCGTCCTGCTCGTGCAGCGAGTCCAGCACCAGCTCGGGGTGGTCGTGCTTGAGCTGCGAGGCCAGCGGAATGAACTGGCGCCGCACCGGGTCGCGGTACGGGTTCGACCAGTCGACCAGACTCAACAGGTAGGGTGTGACCCGCACCGACATCGGCGAGTGGGCAAAGCCCGCGGCGGCATCGGCGATGAATTCCGGCGACGCCAAGCCCTGCAGCGCGGCGAGCAGCGCCTCGGGCCGGGTGATCGAGTTGCGGCCCTGCCAGCGGAAATCCAGGAAGGTGGCTTCGTCGATGTCGCGCCAGGCAGGAATCTGCGACCAAAACCGGCCTTCGGGCAGGTGGGTGTGCCAGCGCGACGACGGCGGGGCCGGCGGCTTGACGTGGCGGCCGGGCGGCGGCACGAAGCTGGCGGGCGCGGCGGTCTTGGGGTCGCTGGCGCTGGCCGCGGCGGCGGTGTAGGGGGATCCGAGGGAATTGGCCATGGCGTACACGCTGCGGTCGGCTGGGGTGACCGCTCCAAGGCACTGCCGGGGAGCGCCGAGCTGGGCGCACGACCACGGAGCAGTGGCTGGATCAGGGTACCACGCCGCTCGCGACGCCGTCGAGGATGGCCTGGGCAAGCTCGCGCAACTGCGCCAAATGATGAATATCGCCCTCGCGTTGCGGCACGGCACTGCAGAAGCCGTGCTTGCCGGCCAGCTTGCGCAGGGCGTCGAACTGGCCCGAGTCCGAGGTGCGCAGGTGCTCCAGGCGTCGTGCCGCCTCGGTGAGCTGTTCGACCACCCGCTCCAGCTGCTCGCCCACCAAGCCCAAATGCCCAAGGCGTTGGCGCAGTTCCGCGGGGTTGCCGCCGCCGTGCAGCGCCTCTGGCACCTGCAGGACGCGGTTGACCACAAAGCCGGCCACCGCGATACCGTGGCTGCGCAGTTGGTCGTACAGGTGGCGGGCCTCGCGCAGCGACGTCTCGCCGGGCGCTGTCACCACCAGGAACTGCGTGCTCGGCTGGCGCAGCATCGCGTCGGTGGCCAGGGCGCGCTCCTTCAGGCGCGGCAACACGTCTTGGAACGCCACGAAAAACTGGGCGATATCGGGAAGGGCGTCCGAACCGAACAGCTTGCCCAGCACGCCCATCGCCATGGAACTGCCCGCGCCGAACCAGCCCAGCAGTCCGCCCTTGGGCTTGGCGCCCGGCAGCGGCACCTTGCTGAACCACTTGAGCACCCGCTCGTTGATGAAGCTGGCCAAGGTGTTGCCGGCGCGCAGGAAATCCAGTGCGTTGTGCATCGGCGGCGTGTCGAGCACCAGCAGGTCGTAGCGCCCGCTCTGGGCCAGCTCGAAGATGAGCTCCAGCGCCATGTAGTCTGGACTGGCCTGCAGCGTGGGCAAAAACGCCCGGTAGATGCGGTTGTTGAGTACTTGGTCGCGCAACTCCGGCGTCGGCAGCAGGCGCTCGACCATGGCGATGGCGCCCGAGCTCGCGTCGAGCATCATCGCGTCCAGACAGCCACCGGGCGCGACGCCGCCGGGCAGTTGGTCGGCCAGCTTGGGCAGCACCGGGTGGGCCACGTTGGCGGCGGGCTTGCCGTCTGGGGAATCACCTTGTAGTCCTAGAGCTTGCAGCAAGCGGCGCGCCGGATCGATGGTCAGCACCAGCACCCGCCGACCGCGCTGCGCCGCCAGCACCGCCAGCGCCGCCGACGAGGTGGTCTTGCCCACCCCGCCCGAGCCTGACAGCACCAACAGCTTGGCTGTGTTGAGGATTTCGTCGAGCGGATTGGCCGCGGCGGCGCTCATGCCACCTCCCGACCCAGGGTCGCGGCAAGTTGGTCGATGGCCTCGAGCGGCAGGGTGCGCCGGAACAGGAACGGCAGCGACAGCACCCGCCCTGGCGCGCCGCTGGTCAGGCGGGGCAGCAAGGTCTCGGCCCGGCGCCGCCGCCCGGCGAGCAGCTCGGCGGCCCACAACCAGCTGGCCAAGTCTTCAAGATTCTGGGCATCCGGTGCGGACACGGCGCGTTCGACGGCCAGCGCATCTTCCACAGCCTGGGCGTCGGGCACCGGGCGGTCGACCTGCTGCGCCAGCGTGTACAGGTCGCGCGGGTCCAACACGTCCGAGAACACACCGTTGACCACCACCGCCGCCGGCACCACGCCGTGCTCGCTCTTCAAGATCGTCTGCAATTCCAGGGTTTCGACCACCGGCATCTCTTCGGGCAGGGTGACCAGCACCAGGCCGCAGCGCTTGGGATCGCGGAGCAGGTCGCCCATGCCCTGGGCGTAGTGGTGCACGGGCCCGGCCCGGAAGGTGAGCTGTAAAGTCCGCGGAATCTGGTACATTCCCTGGACAAAGCCGCTCGTGGGCAGGTCGCAGATCAGCAGGTCGTACTTCTTGTCGCCGCGCGGGCCGTGCTCCTCCAGGATCTGCCAGATGTGGTACAGAAACAGGATCGGCTTGACTGCCGGCACCGCGCCAAAAAAGCCCTCGACCGCGCGGTTGCGCAGCGCCAGGTTGACCAGGGCCTCGATGCGCAGCTGCTTGGTCGCGAAGTAGCGCAGCGAGTCCATGGTGTCCATGACCGCCAGGTCCAGGTTGGCGGCCGCCCGCTGCGGATGCGGTCCCGGGTGCGCCACATTGAGCAGCGGTCCGGCGCGCGAGATCGCTTCGAGCTCGACCAGCAGGACCTTCTTGCCCTCGCCCGCGGCCCGGCGCGCCAGGGCTTGCGCCACCGTGGACTTGCCCACTCCGCCCTTGCCGGTCACCAGCAGCACCTCGTGCCCGAGCAAGGCGGCGATGGCCTGGGTGCCGGCAGCAGATGCTTGGCTGGGCAGGGTACTGGTCACGGGATGGGCATCTCCGGCAAGGTGGGGCCTGCGCCTCGGTGTGCGGGCCGAGCATAGCCCGCCTGCGCCTCGATTGCGACTGGAACAAGGTAGGCCGGGCCGGCCGCGGTGGCCAGTCGCGGCGGTCGCTCGCTGCGCGCAGGCCTGTAGCGGGAATCACCCGAGCGAACGGGAAATTGGCCGCCGCAGGCCACCGCCTGCCACCGTCCGTCCACCGGTAATTTGGGTAAGGGTCAACGCTCGCGGTCGTGCGAAGCCTTCACCAGCCGCAGTCCCACCTGCGCCGCCGCCAGGAGCGGTCCGTCCCAGCGGCTGTCGCCCAGGGCCAGCTTGGGTTGCGGCAGCCCGGCGCGCTGCCAGGCCGTCACCTTGCCAAAGCCGATCGAGGCCGGCTCGACCACCTCGCCGTCGCGGAGCTCCAGTCCGATGACGCGGTCAACGGGAAACTGCAGCAGTTCACTGGTGAATTCGACGACCAGGGTGGGCGACGCCGACACGATCGCCAGGCGCACGCCCCGGCCGCGCGCCCGCTGCAGGCTGCGGGCGAGCCAAGGACGCAATTGCACACTGGACAGGGCCGGTTGCAGTGCGCTGCGCACCGCCGAAAGGCTGTGGCCGTGCAGCAGGCGGGCGGCGTAGCGGCAGGCGCCCGCGTAGTCGCCTTCGGTCATCTCTTTGCTGTACCAAGCGAAATCGGCAGAGCGCGCCGGCCACGGTCCGGCACCCAAGTCGGCCAGGCGCACCACCTCGTCGCCGACGTCCGCTGCCCACAAGGTCTCGTCCGCGTCGCTGGCGATCCACTCGCCGCTGGCCACAGACTCGATGGCGGCTTCCACGCGGGCGCGGTCGGCGGGGTCGGCCAGGGGCGGCAAATCGGTGGTGTTGGCAGGGAGTACGGGGGCAAGGGTCGGCGCCATGGCAGCTCCTGTCGGGTGTCCGCACGGTGCCAGAGGTGCTCGGGATTGTCACGCACCGAAGCCGGCGCGACACTGGCGGCGCTGGCCGGCTGGACGGCAGCCCTTCCAAAGGGGAATCCTATGCTCGTTCGCTATCTTGCCTTGTTCGCAGCTGCGGTCGCGGCCCTCGCCGCCTGCCAAAAGGCCTCGCCACCCGCGCCCGACGAGCGGTGGCCGGTGCCGCCGGTGACCGCCCTGCCGGCCCCCAAGGTGCCGTTGCCCCAGGCCGCCAGCCCGGCCCAAGCCGCGGCCAAGGCTGCCGAACCAGTGGCGCCGTGCGAGGTGGAACTGGCCGGTCAGCTCACCGAAACCGCGCCGGCCGGCCAGGTTTTGGCCGTCTACGTGGCGCGGGGTGACTGCCTGGCCGCCGACGCCCATACCCTGGCGCGGGTCGTGGCTGCGGAAGACGGCAAATTCTTTACCGAAGTCTTTGTACCGTGCGGCTGGCAGCTGTCGCTGTGCGCGGCGCGCGAAGCCCGCGACTTCGCGAATCCGGCGCCCAAGGCCACCCAGCACTACGGCAAATTGCCCCGCGATCTCGCAGCAGTGGGCGAGGGCGAGATCGAGTTCAAGGACCTGAACTGGCCCCTGGCCCAAGGGCCAGACAAGGTGTTTGCCGCGCCGCGCCCGGTCGACTCCGCCAAGTAGCCTCGCCCAAGTAGCCTCGCCACCGCCAGCCGCGGCAAGTCAAAAACGTCGACAATCTGCGACGGTGTGCAGTGCATTGGGCGGTTCGGCGTGGCGCGCCGGCCGGGGCGTGGTATCCTGTATAGCCCCCGCTGGCCGCAGCGGCGCGGCAGAGGGGCCAGCTAGGTCCGCCCCAACATCCTTACCTCGATACGGTGGAGCGAAGCAGCGATGGCAGAAGGGCCGATGAGCGTTGGTGGGCAGGCGATCCTGGAGGGCGTGATGATGCGCTCGCCCAATTCCTTGGCGATCGCGGTGCGGCGCGCCAGCGGCGAAATCGTGGTCAAAGAAGACCGCTGGGTATCGATATGGGAGAAGGCGCGCTTCTTGCGCAAGCCCTTCCTGCGCGGCGCCGTGGTCCTGTTCGAAGCCATGCACAACGGCGTCAAGGCGCTGTCGTTTTCCGCCGACCAGGCGGCTCGCGATCAAGAGCCCGAGCCGGCCTCGGCCGATCCCGCTCCGCCCGCCCAGGCGCCGCTGACGGGTCTGGCCATCACGGGCACGATCATCGTCTCGGTCGCGTTTGCTTTCGCTCTGTTTGCGGCGCTGCCGCACTTCGTGACCTGGTTGGCCGGCACGTTGCTCGGCAACGCGTCGCTCGCTTCGGGCAAGGACCTGAGCTTCCAGGTGGTCGACGGCATCGTGAAGATCGCGGTGCTGGTCGGGTACATGGCGCTGATCTCGCGGATGCCCGACATCGCGCGGGTATTCCAGTTCCACGGCGCCGAGCACAAAAGCATCTTTTGCTACGAAGACGGCAAGCCGCTGACGGTCGCCAATGCCAAGGGGTACATCACCTTGCATCCCCGCTGCGGCACCTCGTTCTTGCTCATCACCGTGGTGACGTCGATCGTGCTGTTTTCGGCGGTGTTCCCGTTCCTGCCCGAAGTGAGCAGCGTCAAGTGGTTGAACCAGCTCGCCTACGTCTTTGTGAAGCTGCCGCTGATGTTCCCGGTGGCGGGCATCGCCTACGAGATGACGCGCCTGTCGGCCAAATACCCCAATAACCTGATCGTCAAAGCCTTTACCTGGCCGGGCCTCAAGCTGCAGCTGATCACGACCAAGGAGCCCGACGACGATCAGCTGGAGATTGCCTTGGTCGCCCTGCAGATGACCCTGCGCCGCGAGCAGGCGCTGCAGAGCGGTTCGGCCCTGCCCGAGCAGAGCGAGCCGGTGGTGTTCGCCAACTACGACGCGTTCTTGCAGGCCACCGCCGCCCCCGTTGCGCCGGTGGCGCTGGCGGCGTGACAGCAAATCCGTTCAATTCGGATCGAAACCTGGGCAAATGCTCGGGCCCGAACCGGCGCTTGAGCCGGAAGGGCCGTTGATCCACACTGCGCCGCCCCGGCTGTCCGCCGCGGTCCCACAGCGAGTTGCGCCATGTTCGAACGATTGCAGTCGGTTGCCGCCCGTTACGACGAGCTGGGCGAAGCGCTGGCCACCAACGAGATTGCCGCCGACCCCGAGAAGTCGATCAAGCTGATGCGCGAGCGCTCGGCCATCGAAGAGGTGGTGCTGGCCTACAAGGCCTGGAGCGACAACCAGAAACAGATCGACGAGGCCAACGAACTGCTGGCGAGCGAGACCGACCCCGAGCTGCGCGAGATGGTGCGCGACGAGCTGCAGACGCTGATTGGCGATCGCGGCGGCCTGCAGGAAGCCCTGCGCGAGCTGATGATCCCGCGCGATCCGCGCGACAACGCCAACTGCATCGTGGAAATCCGCGCCGGTACGGGCGGCGACGAAGCGGGCCTGTTCGCCGCCGACCTGCTGCGCATGTACACCCGCTTTGCCGAAAAGCGCGGCCTGAAGGTCGAGGTGATGAGCGAGAACGAGACCGAGCTGGGCGGCTTCAAGGAAGTCTGCTGCCTGATCGACGGTCCGCAGGCCTTCGCCATCTTCAAGCACGAGTCGGGCACCCACCGCGTGCAGCGCATCCCCAGCACCGAATCGCAAGGGCGTATCCACACTTCCGCGTGCACCGTGGCCGTGCTGCCCGAAGTCGAGGACGTGGACATCGACATCCGCACCGAGGACCTGCGCATCGACACCTACCGCGCCAGCGGCGCCGGCGGCCAGCACGTCAACCGGACCGACTCGGCGGTGCGCATCACCC
>JACRCU010000428.1 GCA_016218865.1 Deltaproteobacteria bacterium
AGGCCATCGCGGCAGCGCGCCACGTCGCCTCGCCGGGCTGCTTTGCCACGGCGATCACCCTGGCGCTGTTGCCCTTTGCCGATGCGGGCTTGCTGCAGGGGCGCGTGCAGGTGACGGCGATGACCGGCTCGTCGGGCTCGGGCGCCAACCCGGCGCTGGGCACCCACCATCCGCTGCGGGCGCAGACGCTGCGCGCCTACAAGCCCTTGACCCACCAGCACGTTCCCGAGATCGAGCAGAACCTGCGGCTGGCCGGCGCGCGCGAGCTGACCCTGGACTTCGTGCCGGTGTCGGCGCCGCTGGTGCGCGGCATCCTGACCACCTGCTACTTCGCGGTGGGCTCGGGCGTAGACACCGCCGACCTGGCTCACTTGCCCGACCGCTACTTCCAGGGCGACAAGCTGATCCGCGTGCTGCGCGACCGACTGCCCGAGGTCAACGCCGTGGCCGGCTCGATGTTTGCCGAGGTAGCGGTGACGGTGGGCAAAGAGGTGCGCGACGGCTTCCGCACCGTGGTGGCGCACTCGGCCATCGACAACCTGATCAAGGGCGGCGCCGGCCAGGCCATCCAGTCGATGAACCTGATGCTCGGGGTGGACGAGTATACCGGGCTGCTGGCGCCGAGCCAGTGGCCGTAACGGCGGGAGAACGCGATGCAAACCCAACTCCAGGGCCGGCCGCTCCGCGATCGGAGGGTGCTGGTCAAGGTGGGCGGCGAGACGCTCAAGGACCCGGCCGATCGGCTGCGGCTGGCGCGCGACTGCAAAGCGGTGGTCGACGCAGGCGCGCAACTGTGCCTGGTGCACGGCGCGGGCCCGCAGATTACCGCGATGGGCCAGGCGCTTGGCGTGCAGTCGGTGTTCAAGGGCGGCCGGCGGGTGACCGACGCGGCGATGCTCCGGGCGGTGGCGCTGGCGATGTGCGGCGAGGTCAGCGTCGACCTGCTGAGCGCGGCCCTGGCGGTGGGCCTCCGCGCCGTCAACCTGCCGGCGGCGGCGGGCGGTCTGGTGGTGGGCAAGAAGCGGCCGCCCAAGCTGGTGGCCGGCGAAAGTGAGCCGGTGGACTACGGTTTGGTGGCCGACGTGGCGAGCACGGACCCGGCCGTCATCGACGGGCTGTGGCGGGCCGGGCTGACGCCGCTGCTGTCGTCGCTGGTGGCGGATGTGAGCGGGCAACTGCTGAATCTGAATGCCGATTCGCTGGTGACAGCCCTGGTGCCCGCGCTGCAGATCGACGACGTGGTGCTGGTGACCGGCGTCAGCGGCGTCTACGGCCAGCTCGACGACCCCAGCAGCCACCTGCCCGAGCTGAAGGACAGCGATATCGCGGGCTTGATTGCCAACGGCACCGTCACCGGCGGCATGGTGGCCAAGCTGGAAGAGGTGGCGGCGATCCTGAAGAAGGGCGCGCACCAGGTCAGCATCGTCGGCTACAAGGACGAAGGGGCGATTGGCGCAGCGCTGGCGGGCGGTCCCGGCACGCGCACCGTGGTCCGCCGGAGCCCGGCGTGAGCGGGCGGTGGCGACGCGTCGTCGCGGCGACCTTGGGCGGGCTGGCCCTGCTGGTGCCGGCGGCGGCGCAAGCGCACAATGTCGATGGCAAAGTCGGCGTCGGCTATGAGGAAACGCTGCTCGGCCTGGGCGCGCGGCAGTTCTTCCCCATCGACGACGGCAGCGGCAACCTGCTGAGCCACGCGCTGCCCGATGTGCGCGCCGCAGGCCTGTCGGGCCGCTGGTACGTCGGCGCGGTGGGTTTGGAGGCGGTGCTCGGCTTCGACATGCGCAGCCCATCCGGCGTGCCGAACGAATACGGTGGGTTTCTGTCGGTCGGCGCGCTGTGGAACGTGGCGCGGGCCCCTTCGGTCAACCTTGCCGTCGGTTTGCGGGCGGTCTCGGCCCTGGCGCGCACCAACACCGTGGGAGTCGCCGGGCCGGTCCGCTTCGGCTTTGGCTTGGAACTGCCGATTCGCGTGGAGTATTTCTTCAGCCCCAACTTCGCCATCGCCGGCGCGGTCGGCCCCACCCTGGCCATCAACTCGGCCAATGGCAACCCGCTGACCGGCAACCGCAACAGCTACGAGTTCGCCTTGACCCGCGGCGACTTCGGCGGCGGCATCGGCTTCACCTACTACCTCAACTAGTTGCCAATCAAGAGGAACATATGATGCGTATTGCGCTTTTGCCGGGCGACGGCATCGGCCCCGAGGTCATTGCCGCCGCCGTGACGGTGCTGGAAAAGGCCGCCGGCAAGTTCGACTTCCACTTCACCACCCAGCTGTTCGACCTGGGCGCCGAGCGCTTCCTCCGGACTGGCGAGACGATGCCAGACAAGGAATTCCAGAGTCTGCGCGACGACTTCGATTGCATCCTGCTGGGCGCCTTTGGCGATCCGCGCGTGCCGAGCAACATCCACGCCAAGGACATTCTGCTGGGACTGCGGCAGCGGCTGGACCTGTACGTGAACCTGCGGCCGGTGAAACTGGTCGACGCGCGCCTGTGCCCGCTGAAGGACGTCAAGGCCGGCGGCGTGGACATGGCGATTGTCCGCGAAAACACAGAGAGTGTTTACGTCGGCATCGGCGGGCGCTTCAAGCCGGGGATGCCCGACGAGGTGGCGCAGTCGGTGATGCTGTCGACCCGGCCCGGCTGCGACCGGCTGCTGCGCTACGCCTTCGAGCTGGCCCGGACCCGACGCAATAAGTTGGTTTTGTGCGACAAGGCCAACGCCATCGAGGCGGCCCACGGCCTGTGGCGGCTGGCGCTCAAAGAGATGATCAAGGAATTTCCCGACGTGCAGGCTACCACCCTGTACGCCGACGTGGCGGCGATGCGCATGGTCACCCATCCGCACGAGTTCGACGTGGTGGTAGGCGACAACATGATCGGCGACATCCTGAGCGATCTGGCGGCCGCGCTGGTCGGCGGTCTGGGCCTGGCACCGTCGGCGTCGACCCACCCGGGCAAGGTGGCGCTGTACGAGCCCGTGCACGGCTCGGCGCCCGACATTGTCGGCACCGGCAAGGCCAATCCGCTGGCGGCGATCCTGTCGCTGGGCATGCTGCTGCGCGATCAGGGGCAGTTGGCGGCGGCTGCGGCGATCGAGGCGGCCTGCGCCCAGTCGGTGATCCAGAAGGCCTGCACGCCGGACCTGGGCGGCACCTTGACCACGACCCAGGTGGCGGAGTGGGTCGGGGCGGCGTTGTAGCAAAACGTCGTCAATTCGGGCAGTAGAAAATGGCTGCCACCGTGCGCTGACCTGGCGCGGCGCCCGTTCGACATCTTGGGCGATCATGGTATCTTGCCGCCGCCCGCCGGAATCGACGCCCGGCCGCAGAGCGCCATGACCGGTACCGCCCACGATCCCCACCTGCAACACGTCACCCTGGCCGACGGCCGCGCCGCCGTACGCTTCACAGGGCGCATCCTCTTTCTCTACGAGGATCTAGACCTCGTGCGCCGCCAGCTCGCCGGCGAGGATCTCCCCTGGGATCCCGGCCGCAAGCTCATCGACAACATCTCGACCGACGAGATCACCCCCGGCTGGGTGTGCTTCTACTTCGACGAGACGCTGGGCGACTACTCGCTGGTGGGCCTGCGCGGCGGCGTCGTCGAGAAGAACAGCATCAAGAACGGCAACTTTGCGGTCATCGTCAGCGGCAAGTCCAAGGGCTGCGGCAGCTCGCGCGAGACCGCGCCCTACAGCGAGCAGGCCGCCGGCATCCGCCTGGTGATCGCCCAGACCATCGAGAAGATCTACGGGCAGAACAGCCAGAACATCGGCCTGTACAACAGCCTGGACTTTGGTCTGATCCCGCGTATCCAGGCCGGCGAGGCCATCCCGGTGGGCGACTTCACCGCGGGCTTGGACCCGGTCGCGGCCGCGATCGTCCAGCGCGGCGGGCTGTTCAACTACAACAGCGCGCGCCTGAGCGGCGAGATCAAGCCGCCGGCGCCCACCACCCTGGCGCGGCCGATGACGGTGGTCGAGAAGGTCATCGCCGCCGGCACCATCGTCGACGCCAGCACCGGGCAAGTCGGCGTGCCCGCTGTGAAACCCGGCCAGGCCGTGTTCGTCCGCAGCGACGTGCGCTTCAGCCACGACTACACCACCGCCATGGCCCAGGCCAGCTTCAAGGCCGCGCTTGGCCAGGGCGCCAAGGTCAAAGATGTGGGCAGCGTCTACGCTTTTCGCGATCACCTGACCTTTTTGTCCAAGGTGATGAGCGACAAGCACAAGGCGATGGGCCTGGAGCCGGTCGCCGCGCAACTGGGCATCATCCAGCGGCAATTCTGCGCCGAGCAGGGCATCCGCCTCTACGACGAGAACGCCGACGGCTCGGGCTCGGAGGCCATCTGCCACAACGCGGTGCTGGAAGACCTGGCGCTGCCCGGCGACATCGTGGTCGGCACCGACTCGCACACCTGCACGGCGGGCGCGATCGGCACCTTTGCCTTTGGCGTCGGCTCGACCGACATGGCCAACACCTGGTACACCAAGGATATTCGCGTCACGGTGCCCGAGACCGTGCGCTTCCATGTCACCGGGACGCTGAAGCCGGGCGTGGCCGCCAAGGACATCATCCTGCGCATCATGGCGACGCCGTTCATCCGCGACGGCAAGGCCATCGGCAAGGTCTTGGAATTCTGCGGCCCGGGCGTGCAGGCCCTGCAGATGGACGAGCGCGCGACGCTCACCAACATGGCGGTGGAAGCCGGCGCTACTACGGGAATTATCGAGGCGGACGAGGTGACGCTGCAGTGGCTCGCCAAGATTCGCCCGGGCTTGGACACCCAGGCTCTGCGCGGGCGTCTGTACCGCAGCGACCCGGGTGCGCAGTACCTGGCCAGCTTCGAAATCGACCTGGATGCACTGGATTACATGGTCGCGACCCCCGGCGATCCGCGCAACGGCGTGCCGCTGCCCGAGCTGGGTAGCCAGCCGGTGGCGATCAACCTGGCCTACGGCGGCTCGTGCACCGGCGGCAAGATGGCCGACATGGACATGTACGCGGCGGTGCTGCGCCAAGCCCTGGAGAAGGGCAAGAAGGTGGCGCCGGGCGTGGAGCTGTTCATCCAGTACGGCAGCCAGAAGATCAAGCAATACGCGGTGTCGCAGGGCTATCCGGCGATCTTCGCCCAGGCTGGCGCGCAGATCATCGACCCGAGCTGCGGCGCCTGCATCAACGCCGGGCCGGGCGTGAGCAAGACAGCGGACCACGTGACGATTTCGGCGATCAACCGCAACTTTCCAGGTCGCTCTGGACCGGGTAAGGTGTACCTGGCCAGCCCGCTGGTAGTGGCGGCGTCGGCGGTGCTCGGACACATCGGCTCGCCCGAACAAATCTGAGCTGAATACTATACTTGCGAGGCCACGATGGGCGCGCGGAACTCCCCAGGGCAGCGGCGGACTCGGTGGACGGCGGCGCTGACGGTGCTGGTGCTGGGGCTCGCGACCTTGCCGGCCCACGCGGAACCGCTGGCCGAGGCGCAGCAGGCGCGCAAGGCCGGCGACTTTGCCAAGGCGGCCAAGCTGTTGCTGGACCATCTGGCCGTCCACCCCGACGACGCGCGCGCCCACCACGAGCTGGGCGTGCTCTACGCGCTGCACGGGCAACTCCGCGACGCGCGGGAGCAATTCGAGGCGGCGCTGCGCACTGAACCGGGGCAGGCCGAGTCGCGGCAGGCCCTGGCCGACTTGCTGCGCGCCGAAGATCGCTGCACTGAAGCGCTGCCGCACTACCAGAAGCTGCTGAGCGACGAGCCGGAGCGGGCCAAGGCGGTGCGGGGGCAGCTGCTGTGCCAGGTGCAGCTGGGCCAGTGGCCGGCGGCCGAGGCGGCTTGCGCGGCCGGCGAAGCGCGCCACAAGGGCTCGGAGCTGGGCAAGTGGCTGGGCGAGCGCTGCCAGCAGGTGCGCGCGGCGGCCCAGAGCGGTCAGCTCAGCGTGGGCCAGATGGACGCCGAGGGCAAGGCGCTGTTCGGCGAAAAACGCTACGCCGACGCGGCGGTATGGTTCGAGCTGGCCCTGCAGACCGAGCCGAGCGCCGACCGCGCCTACCGGCTGGCGATGGCGCGCTTGGGCACCGGCGACCTGCTGGGCTGCCAGACGGCGCTGCAGCAAGCGCTGGGCCTGGAGGCCAACCATCAAGCGGCCCTGGTGGCCCTGGCGACCGTGGCGCGCGCGCTGCGGAACCTGGGCAACGATGGCGAAGTCGTCGATTTCAAGCGGTTCAGCGAGACGCCCGAGCGCGCCATCGCCCGCGCCTTGCTCGACGGCGATCTGCTGCTGGCGCGACAGTTGGTGCTGGCGGCGCTGCCGGCCAAGCCCGCGGTGGGCGCCGAGCCGCCGGGCGCGGTGCTGCTGTGGCTGGCCGGCGAAGTGGCGCTGCGCGACGGCCAGGTACAGAAAGCCGGCGAGTGGTTTGACAAAACCCTGAAGGTGCGCCCGAGCTTCGACGCCGCGCGCAAGGCCCAGGCCGACGTGGCCTACCAGCTGGGCCGCATCAGCGAGGCGCGCCGCCTGGCAGGTCTGCCGCCGCCGCCGGCCTGGCTCGCGGCCGAAGCCGACCTGAAGCTCTTTGTGGAGAAGCGCCGCGCCGAGGTGCGCCACCAGCTCAAGATGGCCTTCGATCCGGGTACCCACGCGCGGCCGTCGCTGGCCGATCAGGTCGAGGCCGATCTGCCGGCGCCGCCGCCCAAGGTCGAAGAGCCGCCGCCGCCCGATGCGGGCAAAGCCGTCAAAGGCGCCAAGGGCAAGGGCAAAGCCGCCAAGCCGGCAAAGCCGGCCAAGGCCGCAAAGCCCGCCAAAGCCAAAGCGAAACGAGGCCCGAAATAGGCGTACGCCCGCCAGAGACGACCGCCGCCGGCGCGGTGACCGGCGCGGCCCTGCTGCCCAGCGTGGATGGCGAAGTCGGCTATCTGCACCGCGCCCGCATTGCCTGGAGCGCGGGGCGTATCACTGAAATTCAAGAACTTTCTGGCGATCCCCTGCCCGGCGAGCCGCTGCTGGTGCCGGGCTTTGTCGACCTGCACATCCACTGGCCGCAGGCGCACGTCCGCGGTCGCTTCGGCGGGGCGCTGCTGCCGTGGCTGCGCGAGTCGATCTGGCCGGCCGAGGCGGAGTTTGCCAGCGCCGACGTGGCGTTGCGGCGCGCCCGGGAGTTCGTGGCGGCGGCGCAGCGGGCGGGAACCTGCGCCGGGCTGTTCTTTGGTGCGCCGTTTGCCCAGGCGAGTCGGGCCTTTGCCCAAGTGGCGCCGGCGGGCTGGCTGGAAGGCCCGGCGCTGATGGAGCGCAATGCTCCCGACGTGTTGCTGAGGCCCGCCGCCGAGTTGCTGGCCGATCTGGAGGCCCACGGTCCGCCCGTTTTCGCGGTGACGCCCCGCTTTGCCCCCAACCTGAGCGAGGCGGGCCTGGCTGCGTGCGGCGCGGTAGCGACCGAGCGCTCGGCGCCGATCCAGTCGCACCTGAGTGAAAACGTGGATGAAGTCGCGTGGGTGCGCCAGCTGTTTCGCGAGGCTGCCGACTATCTGGACGTGTACGATCGCGCGGGTCTGCTCGGGCCGCGGACGGTGTTGGCCCACGGGATTCACCTTTCGGATCGTGAGCTTCAGCGCCTGGCCGCCACCGGTACCCTGATCGCCCACTGCCCCACCAGCAACGTGGCGTTGGGCTCGGGGCGGATGCCCCTGGAGCGGCTGCGCGCGGCCGGTGTGCCCTGGGTCCTGGCGAGCGACGTGGGCGCCGGTCCGCGGCTGGCGCTGCTGGACGCCATGGCCGCATTTATCCAGGTGCATCAAGGGTTTGCCGACTCCACCGCCGCGGAGGCCCTGTGCCGCGCCACAGCGATTCCGGGCCAGTGGCTCCACCAATTCGACCCGGCGCTGGCCGGCTTGGGCACGCTTGCGGTGGGCGCTCCGGCGCATCTGGTCGCCTTGCCGCGCCTGGGCGAAGGCGTCGCCGGTGCACTGGTGGGCTGTCTGGCCAAGCCCTCTGAATTGCTGGAAACCCTACCCAGTAAGGTGTGGTGCTGGGGCGAGCCGGTGGGGGCCGCGCCTTGACGACTCGGCCCTGTGCATCGGACACTGCGGCGCCGGCCGCACCAACTCTGCCGGCAAGGCGACAGCGCTAATCCTATCCACTGCAAAGAGATTCGGCCCCCACGGGCCCCGCGAGACTGAGTAATGAGCGAACGCAAGAAAGTCGTCCTGGCCTATTCGGGTGGTCTGGACACGTCGGTGATGCTGCACTGGCTCAAGTACAACCAAGGCTACGACGTCTACTGCATGACCGCCGACGTCGGCCAGGGCGAGGAGCTGGACGGGCTGCACGACAAGGCCGTCAAGTCGGGCGCGATCGGCCTGTCGGTGGTGGACCTGCGCGAAACCTTCGTTCGCGACTACGTGTTTCCGGCGATCCAGGCCAACGCGGTCTACGAGGGCTACTACCTGCTGGGCACCTCGCTGGCGCGGCCGCCGATCGCCAAGGCGCTGGTCGAAGTCGCTGTGCAGGAAAAGGCTTTTGCGATCTCGCACGGCTCGACTGGCAAGGGCAACGACCAGGTGCGCTTCGAGCTGGGCGCCTACGCGCTGGAGCCGTCGATCCAGGTCATCGCCCCGTGGCGCACCTGGCCGTACAAGAGCCGCACCGACCTCATCAACTACTGCAAAGAGCACGGGATTCCGGTCACCGCTACCAGCGAGAAGCCGTACTCGACCGACCGCAACCTGCTGCACATCAGCTTCGAGGGCGGCATCCTGGAGGACCCGTGGCGCGCGCCGCCGGCCGACATGTTCCGCCTGACCGTCGACCCCAAGCTGGCGCCCGACGAGGCCGAGGACGTGGAGATCGCCTTCGAAGACGGCATCCCGGTCAGCATCAACGGTGTGTCGCTGGGTCCGGTGGCGCTGCTCGAGCGGGCCAACGCCCTGGGCGGCAAGCACGGCTGCGGCCGCGTCGACATCGTGGAGAACCGCTACGTGGGCATCAAGTCGCGCGGCGTGTACGAGACCCCTGGCGGCACGCTGCTGTACCACGCCCACCGCGCGGTGGAGTCGCTGGTGCTGGACCGCGAGGTGATGAGCCTGCGCGACGGTCTGGTGCCGCAGTTCACCCGCCTGATCTACAACGGCTATTGGTTCAGCCCCGAGATGAAGCAGCTGCTGGCGTTCATGCAGAGCCTGCAAAAGGGCGTCACCGGCGTGGCGCGCCTGCAGCTCTACAAGGGCAACGTCACGGTCACGGGTCGCAAAGCCCGCAATTCGCTGTACAATCCCGAGTACAGCACCTTCGAGGCCGACAAGGTCTACAACCAGGCCGACGCCGACGGCTTCATCAAGCTGAACGCGCTGCGCCTCAAGCTCAACACCTACCGCGATCGGGCCACGCTGGCGCACCCGAGCCCGGACATGGTCGAGGGCTTGGCCGATCTGCGTCAGAATTACATCGAATAAGGGCCGCAACCCGCTCGCCTGGAGACGCCGATGAACAGCCGCCTCAAGATCTTTGCTGGCACCAGCCACCCCCAGCTCGCCCGCGACATCTGCAAGCACCTGGACCTGCCGCTGTCGAAAAGCGAGACGATTCGCTTTGCCAACGAGAACTTGATGGTCAAGATCTCGGAGAACGTCCGCGAGTGCGACGTTTTCTACGTGCAGACCTCGGCTCCGCCGGTCAACGAGGCGCTGGTCGAGACGATGATCGCCATCGATGCGCTCAAGGGGGCCTCGGCGGCGCGGGTGACGGTGGTGCTGCCGTACCTGCCGTACTCGCGCTCGGACAAGAAGGACCAGCCGCGCATCTCGATCACCGCGCGCCTGATTGCCGACTTGCTCCAGACCGCCGGCGCCGACCGCGTGCTGACGATGGACCTGCACTCGCCGCAGATCCAAGGCTTTTTCCGCATCCCGGTCGACCAGCTGATGGGCGCGCCAGTGCTGTGCGACCACATGCAGACCTGGGACCTCAGCGACTGCGTGCTGGTGGCCGGCGACGTGGGCGAGGCCAAAGATATCGGCAAGTTCGCGAATATCCTGCACCTGCCGGTGGCGGTGGTCGACAAGCGCCGCTACGGCAACGACGACCGCGCCGTGGCCACCAACCTCATCGGCGAAGTCACGGGCAAGCACGCCATCATCGTCGACGACGAGATCTCGACCGGCGGCACCATCATCGAGGCCACCAACTTCCTGATGTCGCGCGGGGCCTTGTCGGTGCGCGTGGTCGCCACCCACGGCGTGCTGTGCGGGCCGGCCATCGAGCGCATCAACGGTTCGTCGATCAGCCAGGTCATCGTCACCGACACCATTCCGCTGCGCGACAAGAAGAGCGACCGCATCGCCACGCTGAGCGTCGCGCCGTTGTTTGCCAAGGCGATCCGTCGGATTCACGACGGGGACTCGATCAGCGATTTGTTCTAGCGGCGGCGCGGTCTCGGTCCCGGTCTCAGTCTCGCTCGATACCGGTATCACTCCCGCGCAACTCCGCAAAACCACAGAACTCCCCCTTGGCACGCTTCTGGCAAGGCCTGCGCGAGTAGCCGTGCGGGCGCGGCGCTGGGGCTCTGGATGTTGACGACGCCAAGCCGGACACGTAACCTGTGTGCACGGATCCCGTGTGATTCGCCGGTGACGCCCGTGAACCTTACCCTGAGTGCCGACGACGAAGTGGTGCGCCGCGCCCGCCTGGCCGCCAGCCGGCAGGGCCGCAGCTTGAACGACTTGATGCGCGAGCACCTGGAGCGCTTGGCTGGCATGAACGCCGGAGCCGAGATCGCGAGCGAGTTCGAGCAGTTGATTGTGATCGGCAACGGCCGTAGTGGCGAACGCTTCCAGCGTGGCGATGCCTACGACCGGCGCCGCTCGTGAAGCCGGTGTTCTTTGACACCAACGTGCTGGTCTACGCGGTCGACTTGGCTGCGGGCGGGCGCGGCGAGCGGGCGCGCCAGCTGGTGACGGCGGCGCTGCGCGATCGGTCGGCGGTGGTGTCGACGCAGGTCCTTCAGGAGTTCTATGTGGTTGCCACGCGAAAGCTGGGGATCGAGGCGGCCGTGGCGCGCCGGCAGGTCGAGCTGCTGAGTACCCTGGAGGTGGTGCCGATTACCGTGGCACTGATCCTGGAAGCCATCGACCTGCGGCGGCTGCGGCAGGTGTCGTTTGGGGATGCGCTGGTGCTGCGCGCGGCGGCGGCGGCGGGATGCGCGACCCTGTGGAGCGAGGACTTGCCGGCGGGGGCGGTCTTTGACGGGGTGCGGGTCGAGAATCCGTTGACTTGAAGGGTAGTTGGGTGGTCAGGTGGTCGCTGGCGGCCCTGCGGCAACGACGCGGACGAGCTCGGCCAAGATCGCCGTGCCCGAATCGTCGCCCAACTGAACACTCACTGAGCCAAACTCGGGATTCAGCGAGTCGAGGCGGAGGACGCGGCTGCCGTCCTCGAGGCTCAGGTCACCGATCCGCTTGAAGAGCCAAGCGCCTGAGTCGTATCCTGAATCGGCGACTCGCACTAGGACGAGCTTGCCAAGAAGGGGCTCGGCGGCCGGCTGCCGGAACAAGCACCAACTGCCGCTGGGTACCTGCGGCGCCATGGACTGGCCGGCGACCCTGGCGAGAAACAGCCCTTCCGCAGCTTGGCGGCGGCCTTCCGACGGCACGGCCCAGGCCACCACCGCCGGCATTTGACTTGGACCCAGGGGGCCCGCGGCGGCCGTCAGGTCAAAAATGGGTATGGCCTGTGCAGGCTTGCGGCGTCCATCCAATTCCGCGAGCCGCCACCCGGCCTGCTGCAACCGGGCTGTGTCCGTATCGGTGAGTCCGCGGGTCGCGGCTGCATGTGCCGGGGCTTCGCCCTGGTCCGGTTCCAGGAGCGCGCCCATCGGTACACCGAAAGCGTGTGCCATAGCGTACAGGGTGCGCGTGCTGACCGGACGCCGTCCGTACTCCATGTCCTGGTACTGCTTGATTTCCAGACCGCAGTGCGCTGCGGCGCTGGCTTGAGTCCAGCCTCGCTGAGCGCGAAGCCTGGCTATGCCTTGGCCCAGTTCGAGCAGCCAGCGGCGGTATCCAGGTTCCAGGTCGTGGCGGCGCGTCATGGAGCGGCACACAACACCGCCGCAGAAGAAGTGAAAACCGATGTATTCGATGTCATCTTGACTCCGGTGTATTCGCCGGTACGCTCCTTGACAAATGCACGC
>JACRCU010000429.1 GCA_016218865.1 Deltaproteobacteria bacterium
GGCGAGGGCGGCCAGGGTGCCGACGGCGGTCCTACCCAGGCGCGGATTCGTGTGCGCTGCCTTCACCCTTCACCTTCCCGCGCTGCCGTTGCGCCGCGCCAGCGTAGCAGAAATGGAGGCTACTTGCGTCCCGCCGGCTTGGCCTTGGCCGGCGCGGCGTCCTTGACCTCCACCTTTGGACGCTTCGGGGCGGGCTTGTCATTCAAAGGCTCGCACAATTCGGCGGTGGCTTGCGCCGGCTGGGCCCGCTGCGGCTCGCGCTTGCCGGCGGCCAGGGCGTCGCGCACCAGGCTGTGGGCCGCGCCGACCGCCTCGCCGCAGACCACGTCGACCTTCAGGGCCTGTTCGACCGCCGCCGCTGCGTCGCCCTTGGCCAGGGCTGCCTTGCCGTCGCGAAGCCAGATCGACTGTGGATCTGCGTCCGTCTGGGCGTCGCCGCCGGCGCTGCCCGCCAAGCGCTTTTTGCGGGTGGCCAGGCGCGCCACCGCTTGCTCGTCGTGGGGGGCCGCCTGCTTCTCGACCTGCTCGCACGCTGCGGCGACCGTGCCCGCCGCGCGATCGGCTGGGCTGGCATCGGCGCGGCCTTCGCAGAGGGCACGCAAGTGCTCGTAATCCGTGACCGCAAACCGGCGCTCGAGCAGCGGCTGCCAGTCCCAGCTGGTGCCGGCGGGCTTCAGCAGCCACGACGTCCGAACAAAGTGCACTTCTTCGCCGAGGGGGCCGTCGTAGAAGCGGCCGCTGACCACCGCCAAGAACGGCTGGCGGTCGTCGCCGGTGGCGATGAGGCTGGCCCAGCCGCTGGCGTCGTGGCCGGCCTTTTGCCGCTCGGCCGGCAGCTTGGTCGCGGGCCGGCTCAGCGCGGCCACTTCCTGAGTGATCTTCTTGTCATCCGGCCCCACGGCCACCAGCAGGTACTTGCGGCCGGTGCTGCCGATGCGGTCGGCGCGCTCGCCATCCAGGCTCTGCAGAATGCAGCCTTGCAGGGTCTGCTCGGGCTGGCCGGCGGCGACCGGCAGGGCCACTTCGATGCGCTTGACCAGACTGTAGCCGCTGGGGGCGGCGTCGGTGCAGTCGCGGGTGCTGGGCTCGGGCGCGCCGCCATTGGAAAAGCCGAGTTGTGGAGCTGGCTTGGGTAGCGGCGGCAGCAGATCGCCCAGGGTCTGGCCGGCCGGCAGGTCCATCGGCTCGGCGCCGATGGCGGGCGTGGCCGGAGCGGTAGGTGCCGCAGCCGGAGCGGTCCCCGGAGCGGCGCCCGCGGCGGCGGGGTCCGGAGCGGGCGCGGGTGCCGGGGCTGGCGCGGCCTTGTGGCCACAGCCGGCCAGGGGCGCCGCGAGCACCAGGGGCAGCAGGATGCCAAGGCACCCGATGGTGCGCAAGCTAGCCAAAACAAAGCGATGCATGGGCGGCAACTCCCGGCGCGATCAGCGTCGCGCGGTGGCCAGCGGCTCGCTGCGCAGCTCGGCGAGGGCCTGCGCGTCGTCTTCGGCCGAAGGCGAAGCCAGTCGCAAGTGGTGGTGGGCATCGTGGCCCGGCAGGGTCTGTACCACCTGCCGCCACAGGTCGGTGTCGCGCTCGCCGCTCGGCAGCTTGCGCTTGAGCCAAGCGCGCACCCGCGGCCCCACCAAGATGCGCTCGACCGGCGTCCCGTAGCTGGCAGCGGTCTCGGCCACCAACTGGAACCAGCGCATGCTCAGCTTGGCGTCGATTTTCTTCAGCCGCACGTGCGACAAGCCCTGGTTGACGCGCGAGGCGTACGAGATGTCGACATCGCGACCCGCCAAATGGGTGACGTGGCCGGCCTCGCCGAGCATCCGCCAGCGATCCCAGCTGACCAGCTGCCCCGCCTCGTCGCGGATCGGCCGCCAGCGGGTCTCGCCGCCGAAACTCTCTGGCTTGCCAGGGCGCCAGCGGGCGATGCGCAGCTCTACCACCTTGTCCATTTCCAGGCCGCTCACCATCGGCCGCGTGGTGATCGCCAGCACCTGCATGCCCTTCTTGCGGTCGACGCGGTGCTGCAGATAGGCCACGCGATCTTGGGCACTTTCCGCGTCCCAGGTGTGGCTGGCCGTCTGGCGCACCACTTCGCCCTGGGCCAGCACGCGGCTGGCGTCGCGCACCATGGTCGCCAGCAGGCGCTTGAGGGCGCGCGGCTTGCTGGGCAGCGGCTCCTGGATGAAGCGGCGCACGGCCAGGCGCACCAGCTTGGTGTCGCCGCTGCCTTGGGTCACGCCCACCACGCGCTGCTCGACGAGGAGCGGCGTGTCTTGGCGAAAGCGGTCGGCCTCCAAGGGGAACTCCGAGGAGTCGACGTGGTCGACGATCATCGGCTCGCCCAGCACCCGCCGCGTCCGCGCCAGCAACCGTTGCGCCGCCAGATCGCCTCGACGATCCGCCACTTGCCGTACCAGGGTGCCGTAGGCCAGCTGCCCGCAGCCGGGCTGGGCGATGTCGCCCAAGGTCAACTGGATGTCGGGATACTCGCTGGCAAATTTCTCGGCGGCCCGCAGCAAGACCCGCGCCAACGCCGGGCGCACCCACGATCGGCCGCGGAACTGGTCGCGAAACGCCAGTGTCGAGCCCGCGCGCGCCGCCACCTCGCGGAAATCGATGAGATCGCGGCACACCAGCTGTTCTACGCCGCCGCGGTGGATGGCCATCGCCTGCGATGCCGGCGATGTCATGGACTTGAGGTGCATCCACGCGCTCTCGGCCTGTTCGGCTCCGGTCCACACCAGCCTGGGCAGTACCAGCGCGGGGTCGGGCGCTTCGCCGCCGGTCGCCGTCAAGGCTTGGGCGATCTGGACGCTTTCGCGAGCAAAATCATAGGGCTGTTCCACCGGCGCCAGTGCGGTGACGAGGAGCAGCAGCATGGAAGCGAGCGAGCCCATGCCCCGAATGTACCTGAGCGAGATTATCTGTCCAGTTCGACGGCATTATTGTTCGCCGCGGTCGGTCGCTGGGTCAAAACATATTGATCGGGCTTGGTTTTTTACAGTCGCCGCAGCGCAGTTTCAACTTCGGCCTGCAGCTCGGGCTGGCTGGTCAGCACGTAGGCCTGGGTCCAGAGCCGCTCGGCCTCTTCGTCGGCGCCCACGGTCTGGGCCGCTTTGGCGAGCCGGGCGTACAGAATCGCCGCCTCTTCGGGCTGGCCGCCCATCTTCAGGTGGTGGGTCAGGCGCAGGGATTCTTCAAGATCGGTGCGGCCTTGCTTGAGGGTCCACGCGGCAATCTGGCGGTGCAGGGCGCGCCGCCGCGCCAAGGGCACGATGTTGTAGGCCACCCGCAGCCGCAGCACCGACGACAGGCGGTACTCGCGATCGCGCGGGTAGCGCGAGCTGGCCTCGCGGACGATGAAGCCGATTTGAAGCAGCATCTCAAGGGCTTCGTCGGCGTTGTCCACGCCCAGGTCGCGCAGCGCGCCGGCCCAGAACTCGCTGCCCATGACCACGGCCGTGGCGAGCGCCTCGCGGGCATGGTCGGGCAGGGTGTCGATGAGCAGCTTGATGGCGCCCTGCAGATCGCCGGGCCGCACGCCCACCGGCACCTTGCTGGCCAGCAGGCGCCACTCGCCCTGATCCAGCACCATCGCCTCGCTGCGCGCCAGCAGGTGCACCAGTTCGCCCGCCATGAACGGGTTGCCCAGGGCGTGGTCCTGCACCCAGCTGACCAGGCCGTGATCGGCGGGCGCGGCCAGCATCTCGCGCACCAGGCAGTGGATGGCGGCGTCGGCCACCGGCTCCAGGATCAGCTGCTCGTCGAAGTGGAGCGGCAACTGGTGCGGCAGGGTCTGGCGCACGCCCACCGAAGCGGCTTCCAGGTCGTCGGCCTCGGTCGAGCTGGCCACCGTCAGGATCGGCGAGCCGTCAAGCTGCTCGAAGACCTCGCGCAGCAGGTTGCGGCTGGCCGGGTCCATGTTCTGGGCGTTGCGGATCAGCAGCAGCACCGGGGTGGTCACCGCCACCGCGCGGAAGTAGGTCGCCAACGCCTGCGCCAACTTGCGGCGCCCCGCGCCCGCCATCTCTTCGCGCGCGCCCATCCGCTGCGAGTCTTCGATGTCGAATGCCGGCAAGGTGGCAATGATGTCGGCGACTTGATCGGCTTCGAACTCCCGCGCCGGCGTCAGTGTGCGCCGCCCCAGCCGGGCAAAGGCATAGCGGACCATGCGCCGGAGCTTGGTGCGGGTGGTCTCGGCGGTGTCGGCGTCGAGCACACCGGCGCGCAGGCGGACCAGGTCGACGATCGCCGCATAGGGCAGGTCGCGCCGCAGTGCCGTACAGGTCACCTCCATCAGGATGTACAGCTTGGTGGGGTGGCGCTCGACCTGGCCGCGGAACGCGTCGAGCAGGCTGTTCTTGCCCATGCCCAGCTTGCCCGACACCAGCGCCGCCATCGGCTGGCTGCGCATTTCGGCGTCTTCCAGCATCAGCCACAGGCGCCGCAGCTCCACCTCGCGGCCGGTGCGCGGCAGGTCGCTGGACCAGGCGTGGCAGAGCATCAGCAGGTCGCGGTTGTACTCGCGCACGAACACGGTCGACATGGCGTCGCGGTGGCCGTCCAGCCGCGCCAGGAACAGGTACGGCCCGATCGGCAGCTCGGCGCCGACGATGGGGGCATGGCCCAATTCGTAGTGATCCGGCGGCTTTTCGATCTTGCCGCGCACGTCGTCGAAGGGGATGGCGTAGATGAGCGCGCCCTGCGGCTGGCTGCGGATGTGGACCACGCCCTTCTTGGCGGCGCCGCCCTCCAGCTCGTGGGCGCGGCGGGCGAACACCAGCTTAGTGGCGTGATCGCCCTCGGCGTTGGCCTCGTCGTGGCGGAGCCAGTACAGCTCGATCAGCTTTTCGCGCGCGCCCGGGTGGCCCTCGCCTTGGTCGATGGCCTGCTGCAGGTGCTCGACCGCCTGGGAAAACGTTTGGCTGAACAGGACTTCTAGAAGGTCGGCCTGCTGCCGCACCGCCTGCAGGTGCTGCTTGTAGCTGTGGGCGTGCCACGGCCGCACCTCGCGGTTCAGGGCGTCGACCTCTTGCAGGATGAACTCGCGCTCGGTGCGGAGCGCTTCGGCTTCGGCCAGGACTTCCAGGGCCTTTTGGTAAGACGCCTCGGCCCGCTCGCGCAGACGCTGCCGCTCCAGGTCGCCGGCCAGGAACGCTTCCAGGGCGGCGTAGACCTCGCGCATGGTCTGCGGCCGCCGCTCGCGGCGCTTGTCCAGCATCCGCATGCACAGCTGTTCCAGGTCGGGCGGCACCGAGCGGTCGCGGGCCACGGCCGAGGGCGGCAGCGGTACCACGTTCTGGCACGCTTCGAGCTGCTGCTTGCTGGTCTCGCCGCCGTAGGGGCGCCGCAAGGCCAGGACTTCGTACAGGATGACGCCCAGCGAGTAGATGTCGGCGCGGGCGTCCACCTCGCGGTCGCGGCCGCCGGCCTGCTCGGGGCTCATGTAGGCGGGCGTGCCGATGACGATGCCGTCGCTCGCCGTCTCGTGGTCCAGGCGCTTGGCGATGCCCCAGTCGCTGATCTGCACTTCGCCCAGCTCGCCCAGCAGCACGTTGTCGGGCTTCAGGTCGCGGTGGACGATGCCGCGATCGTGGGCGTGGGCAAGTCCTTGTGCAATTTGGATAAAGACCTGGACGAGCCGCCGCAGCGGCCACTGCACCGTGGCACCCGGGTCGCCGACTTGCAGCAGGCGCACCACGTCGCCCAGGGCATGGCCCGTAACCCGGCGCATCGTATAGTAGGTGTGGCCGTTCGGCCGCAGACCCAGTTCGTAGATCGGCAGGATCGACGGGTGCTCCAGGCTGCCCAGGATGCGCGCCTCGCGCCGCAGGGCGCCCACGAATTCCGGCCGGGTGTTCAGGTCTTCTTGCAGGACCTTCATCGCCACGTCGCGCTCTAGCCCGCGGTCGTGCACGGCGAGGACCAGGCCCATGCCGCCGCGGCCCAGTTCGCTGATCTCGCCGTAGCGGCCCAAGTGCTCGCGGGCCAGACCCGACTCGTCGCCTGCGTCCAGCTGCAGCAGCGGCGCCGACGTCACCCCTAGGTCATTTTCCGGGCCCTGGTCGTTGTCCGGGCCCGGGTCGATGCCGCGGTTGGTCACCGGCGCAATCGGCAGGTCCTGCGAGGTCGGTTCGCGAAGGCGCGCCGCCAGTTCCGCGCGCTCGGCCTCGCTGACTTGGCCGGTCTGGCGGAAGCGTTCGATCTTGGTGATGATCGGGTTGTCGCCGCCCTCGGGTGCGCCGGCCGCGCGAAACGGCTGGATCACCGTGGCATGTTCGCCTTCGCGGTGGGCCTCAGCCGGCGTGGGGTTTGGCTTGGGATCGGGCAAGAGCGGCTCCTTGGCCGACGAATGCCGCTAGAATGCCACGCCTGGGCGCCCTGCGCTACCGCGCCGCAGCAGCCCGCGGCGGCTCGCTCCAGCCCCAGGCCGGCAGCGGCCCGCGGGTTAGGGCCAACAAGGCCGCAGAAAGACTTGTGGTATCGGGCGCCACTACCACCAGCGTGCGCGCACCGCCGGCCCGCGGCGCCGAACAGACGGCTGCCCGCTTGCTGCCCGCCAGCTTGCCGCACTCGCCGCCCAGCTTGGCGCGGTCCTTGGCGCCCAGGGCCTGCCACTCGGCGGCGGTGGCCAGGGCGACGACGGTGGTGCCTTGGCAGCGGTCGGCCCAGCTGGCAGCCTCGGCCAGGTCGGCCCGCCACACCGAGCGCGGCGGCACCTGCTGCCACCACGCCGCCTGCAGCCAGGGCGCGTCGCGGTGGTCCGAGATGAGTACGTAACGGTGCAAGATATCAGCTAGTTTTTGTGGAGCGGGGGTGGCCGCCGCGGCGCGGTTCAGCTCGGCGGCCAGGTCGCGCAGGCTGCCGTCACCCTCCAGCGCGGCGGCCAGACTGGGGTACAGGGCCTTGGCGAACGGGTCGATGTTGGCGTCGACATACCAGCCGCCGCTGCGGGCGCGCGAATCGGCGAATTCCTTTGGCGCAGCCTTGGCTTGCCACACTCCCTGACCGATGGCGGTGGCGGTGCCCTCGCCGAGCAACTCCCACGCGCGCGCCGCCGTGTCGCCGGGTTGGCTGAACAGGGCGCCGATGAGGGCCGGGTCGTCGTCCAGGCCGGCGCGCTCTTGCAGCCAGTGCACCGCTTCGTGGACCACCACGTCGCTGCGCCGCGCCGGGGTGTCGCCCTGCCGCACTTCGACCACCAGGTCCTGGCCCAACCGGCGACCGTGGGACACCGCACTGGGCGGGGCCGGCACGAAATGCAGGCGCATCCGCCCGCCCGGCGCGGCCCCCAGCCAGCGCCCGACGCGCTGCAAGAAGGGGTTCATCTGGCTGTTGCGGCTGAACTCCGCGAAGTCGCTATTGAACTTGGCGAGCCAGCTGTTCTTGTCCAGCAGCATCTGCAGGCGCGGCGCGTAGGCCGCCGTCACGGCGTGCAGCGCGGCTTGATCGGCTTCGGTCAGCAGCACTTCGGCGCGGCGATCCAGGTCGGCCAGGTCGCGCGCACCAAGAAACAGCGCGGCAAAGCGGACATCCAGGCGGCTGCCGGGCGGCGGCGGCACCGGCACCCAGCGGTTCTCGCGGGCCTTGGCGTCGATCAGGCGACCGCGGTAGGTGGCCTTCAGCCGGCCGAACTCGGCCAAAAGGGCAGCATCGCCGGGCTGTTCCATGCCCTCGCCCTGCCACCACGCCAGCCAGGCCTTGCCCTCGATGAACGGGTCGCCGGTCAGGGCCGAGAGCAGCCAGAACAGGCTCGCGGTCAGGTCGCAGCTGTGTTCCAGCCGCAGCTCCGCGCCGGGTTCCGCTGTGGCCGGGGCCGCGACGGCCGGCGTCGCCAGCGCCGCGAGCAGCGCCAGGCCAATGAGCCAAGTCCGCATCGTCACTTACCAGCTGCTCAAGTCGAGCTGCAGCTCGCTGCAAGTCCAGGCGAACAGGCGCTCTTGTTCGTCTTTGTTCTGCGCCTGTGGCGAAGGCTCGGCCGGCGCGCCTCGCACGAAGTAGCGCCCCGTCAACCCGGCGACGTCGGGCGCCTGCGCCAGCTTGACCGAGGTGGCGGCGCCGTCGGCGAGCGAGTCGGGCCCTTCCATGGCAAAGCCGGTTTTCAGAAGTTTGGTCGACACCACGCCGGGATGCAGGCTGTTGACCGTCACCGTGGTCGGGTCGAGCCGGCGCGCCAGGGCCGCCGCGAAGAGCACGTTGGCCAGCTTGCTCTGGGCGTAGGCCGGGTAGCCGTCGGCAAAGTGCTCGCGCAGGCCCAGGTCGGCCCAGTTGATGCGGCCGCGGTGGTGCGCGACGCTCGACACGAACACCAGTCGCGCCGGCCGCTGCGGTGTGCCTACCTGGCGCAGCAGGGGCAGCAGGTGCCACGTCAGCAGGGCGGGGCCCAAGTGGTTGATCGAGAGGCTTTTCTCGATACCGTGGTGGTCGTGCTGGCGGTGCTTGCAGAACACGCCGGCGTTGTGGACCACCGTGTCCAGATCGCCGAAGCGCTCGCGCAGCTCGCTGGCTCCCTGGGCGATGGCGGCGCGGTCGCCCAGATCGAAGGTGACGAAGCCGTGGGCGCTTACGTGGGCAGCGGTCTGTTGGCAGCGCAGCGGGTCGCGGCCGTGGACGATGACGCGGTGGCCCAGCTTGGACAGCTCCAGCGCGGTTTCGCGGCCGATGCCGTCGGTGGAGCCGGTGACCAGGATGCTGCGGGTGGCGCGCGGGGCGCCGATGGACGGCACGGGGCCGGTCGGGGAGTTGCTTTGCATGGGGCGATGCCTGCGGGAGCCGGACGAAGCGCCGCGTCGGCGTGGGTGCCGGGCGGCTCGGCCTACACACTACCCGAGTTGCCGGCGACTGCAACTGGCCGGTGGGTTGGGTCGAGTAGCTGCGTTGCACCGCCCGTTCGGCATTCGTGCGCAATTTCAGTGGGTAGAAAATGGCTGCCATGCTTCGCGGCGCACTATTGCTGTGCCGCCAGCCCGCGAGTACCCTGGCTGCGCCCCGACCATGGCGGCCCCCGCGGAGTCCGGTGAGCGAGTTGCTGATCATCTTGGCGCTGGTTCTGGCCAACGGGGTGTTTGCCGGCGCGGAGATCGCCGTCCTTTCGGTGCGCAAGACCCGCCTGCGCGAGCTGGCCGAGGCCGGTAGCCGGCGGGCGCGGGCCCTGCTGTGGCTGCGCGCCCACCCCGAGCGCTTCCTGGCGACGGTGCAGGTGGCCATTACCGTGATCGGTGCGACCGCGGCGGCCTTTGGCGGTTCGACGGTCGCCGCCCACGTGGCGCCGCTGATCGCCAAGCTGCCGGGTCTGGCGCACGTGGCCCACGACATCGCGATGGTGCTGGTGGTGGCGCTGGTGTCGTATATGTCGCTGGTGCTTGGCGAACTGGTGCCGAAGTCCCTGGCGCTGCGGGCGAGCGAGGGCTACGCGATGACGCTGAGCCAGCCGCTGCGGCTGTTCACCTCGCTGACCCGGCCGCTGGCGTGGCTCCTGACCGAGAGCTCGAACCTGGTGCTGAAACCCTTTGGCGACCGGACCAATTTTGCCGAGGCGCGCGTGTCGGTCGAGGAGCTGCGGCAGCTGGTCGACGAGGCCACCCGCGCCGGCAAACACCCCGTTGGCCAGA
>JACRCU010000422.1 GCA_016218865.1 Deltaproteobacteria bacterium
CGAGTCCGTGGGCGGCGTCAAGGCACAGCAGTGGACCACGACGCGGCCACGGATTTGCCCAAGAATCCACCGCAGTTCCCTACCCTCCGTCCAGCCGGCGGACGCCGGTACCTAGAACGCGACGCCGAACTCGTGAACGCTACTAGGCGCTAAGGGGCGTGCAATCGGGGCAGCCTCAAAGAGTTTCCATGACCGCCAAGCGCCAACCCGCCGCAGCCTATTGCCTCGGCGCGCCATGGCACGTTCGATGTGGGTGTCACCAGCGACATGCGCAGCCGCGCGGTGCACTACAAACCGGGCGCAACTGGCTCACCGTGGCCACGAAGTACTTCGATTTGCAGAACAAGCCAGTCGACATGTTCGTCATGGTCGGGCCAAGTTCAGCGCCACGGTCACGGCGCCGCAACCCCACCACCGCGCAAAAGGTCGTGCCTCCCGCCGCAACCCAGCGTATGCTCTGCCCTGGCCCGGTCGCACCGAGCAGGCATACGAGGCACACCATGTTCCCTAGCCGCATGTGGCTGGCGGCGGCGCTGTTCGTCGCGGCCACTTCTGTTGCATTGCCCGCACTTGCGGCTGTCCCCGCCACCACCACCGTAGAAGGCGTGCTGCTCTCTGCCGGCGGAGGTCCAGCGGCGGACGGCACCTACAGCGTGACGTTCGCCATCTACCCGGCCGCGGTGGGCGGCACAGCCGTCTGGACCGAAGGGCCGGTGAGCGTCACGACCAAGGGCGGCCAGTTCAGCTACGCCCTGGGCAGCAAGACCGTGCTGGTGCCCGACAACCTGAAGCTGACCGGCGCGTGGCTGGGCATGCAAGTGGGCGCCGATCCAGAGCTTCCCCGCCAGCCCCTGGGGGCCGTGCTCTACGCGTTGCGGGCGGCGGTGGCCGAGCAGCTGGACTGTTCGGGCTGCATCAAGGCCGGCGCTCTGGATGCCGCGGTCCTGCAACCCTATGCCAAGTCCGCAGATTTGAGCGTCTACGCCAAGGCGTCCGATCTGGCGGCCTATGCCAAAGCGGCGGATCTGGCGGCGTACGCCAAGGCCAGCGATCTCGCAGGCTATGCCAAGACGAGCGATCTCAGCGGCTACGCCAAGACCACGGATCTGAGCAATTACGTGCAGGCCTCGTCGCTCGCCAAGGTGGCCGCCACCGGCGCGTATGCCGACTTGAGCGGCGCACCGACCCTGGCCAAGGTGGCAAGCACGGGCGACTACGCGGACTTGAAGAATGCGCCCGGTATCCCGCCGGTGGGCAAGTCGTGCGGCACCGGCCTCTACAACAAGGGCTACAACAAGGACGGCAGCCTGGACTGCCAAGCCATCAAGCCCGGCGATCTGCCGCCCGACGGCCTGGACGAGGTCAGCAACGGCCTGATCTCGAACCAGTTCACCGACGCCGTGGCCGGCACCGCCGACGTCGCCATCAAAGACGGCCTGGGCGCCGGCGTCACCGATACCCTGGACTTCCCCGACATCGGCGTCGCGCAAAAGGTCTGGGTCAACATGGCGATTACCAACTCGGACCTGAGCGGCGTGCGCGCAGAGTTGTACGCGCCCGGCAGCGGCACGCCCTATGTGCTGTACGACGGCGGCGCCACCGGCACCAAGCTGACCGCCGACTTCAACGACACCACGCCGATTATCTCGGGCAACCTGAGCGGCGACTGGGTGGGCAAGAACATCAAGGGCACCTGGTCGATCATCGTCAAGGATCTGAAGGCGGGCGGCGGATCGGGCGGAAACGACGGCAATTTCAACTGGTCGCTGCGCATCCAGACCCTGTCCAGCAAGAAGGTGGCAGTCAACGGCAACATGCTGGTCAGCGGCGCCGTGGTGGTGGGCAGCGACCCGCAGTGCGACAGCGGCCGCGCCGGCGCCCTGCGCTGGACCGGCACCACCCTGCAGGTCTGCAACGGCAAGCTGTGGACCTACGTGGCCGGCGGCTACGACAAGGACTGCCGCTCGATCAAGATCGCCAACCCGGCGGCGGTCGACGGCGTCTACACCATCGACCCCAGCGGCGGCGACCCCACCGACGCCTTCAAGGTCTGGTGCGACATGACCACCGCGGGCGGCGGCTGGACGCTGGTCTTGTCGGCGCGCCGCCTGGCCCCCGCCAACTTCGACCGCCACGGCACCAGTGTGGTCGACCCCAACCTGGCCACCGTCAACCCGGCGCTGCAGTCGAAGTACCTCCTGCTCAACGCGGTGACCATCGCCGACGGCATGCGCTTTGTCTGCTTCGACAACGAGAACACGCGCACCAGCTTGAAGAGTGCAACGGTCGACGTGACTTTCCCCAAGGCCACCGCAGACTTGTTCAACAGCAACTACATGCAGTCGAGCACTCCGGTCAACATCAGCGACAGCAGCAACTGGTACGACACCACCGGCCAGAAGCGGTTGGGCTCCAACGGCAACGATGACTTCTACATGGGCGGCCCCATCACCACGCCCCAGTACGAAAACGTCAACTGGGGCTGGGTCGACGCCAAAGGCTCGGCGTGCGTGGCCTCGGCCTACCACTGGTCCAGCAACCCGGGCTACATGAGCAACTGGAGCAACGGCGGGCTCAACACCGGCGACTGGTTCATCCTGGTCCGCTGAGCCTTGGTGACTGCGCATCGGGAGGGTGAATGGACCAGCGGCTGATCGCCTTGGCGATTCCGGTGTTTCTGCTGGCGATGGTGGTCGAGTGGCTGCTGAACAGCCGCTACCTGGCCCGCGGCGGACCGCAACCGCCCACCGGCGGCGTGGGTGGCTATCGGATGGCCGACACCCTGAGCGATCTGGGCTGCGGCGTGGGCCAACAGGCGCTGGACCCCGTGCTGCGCGGCATCGGCGTGGCCATCTACGCGGCCGTGCAGCAGAATACGGCCTTGTTCACGTGGGACGCGACGTCGCCGGCAGCATGGTTCCTGGCGATGTTCCTGGTGGATTTCTGCTACTACTGGTTCCACCGCGCTTGCCACCGCAGCCACCTGTTCTGGGCCGTGCACCACGTCCACCACTCGTCCGAGGAGTACAACCTGGCGGTGGCGCTGCGGCAGCCGTGGTTCGAAAAGCTAGTGGACATCCCGTTCTACCTGCCCTTGGCCGTGCTGGGGATGCCCGTCGAGCTGTACCTGGGCGCGTTCACCATCGACCTGCTGTACCAGTTCTTCATCCACGCGCGCTTCGTGCCGCGCCTGGGGCCGCTGGAGTGGCTGCTGAACACGCCGTCGCACCACCGCGTGCACCACGGCGTCAATCCGGCCTACATCGACCGCAACTACGGAGGCATCCTCATCCTTTTCGACAGGCTGTTCGGCACCTTCGAGCCCGAAGGCGAGCCCGTGGTCTACGGCACGGTCACGCCGCTGCAGTCGTGGAACCCGGCCTGGGCCAACGTGGCGGTGTGGGTGGAGCTGGCCCGCAAGACCGCGACGATGCAGGGCTTTGCGGAGAAGCTCTGGCTGTGGCTGGGCCCGCCCGAGTGGCGGCCGGCGGCGGCGGGCGGGCCGCTGGCGATTGGCCCGCCGGACCTGAGCACGCGCGGCTGGCAGGGGCCGAATCGGCCGGCAGCGCGGGTGTTTGGCGCGGGTGTGCTGGTGGCGCTGGTCGCGCTGCTCGGGGCGGTGCTGTGGACCGAGGCGTCGCTGAGCCAGCAGGCGGTCGGCACCTTCACCGCGGCGACCCTGCTGCTGCTCGCGGGCACCGGCGCGGCGCTGGATGGGCGCAACTGGGCGCCCTGGCTGGCTTGGCCGGGCCTGGCGGCGCTGGGGTTGGGTCTGCCGCTGCTGGCGGACTGGCCGGTGCCGGTGGTGGCGGGCTGCGCGGCGGTCGCGGCGGGGCTGGCGGGGCTGGCGGGTCGCAAGACGGAAACCGCCTGAAACGGTACCCACTTGCATGGCCTGTTCCGGCTAGGGTGGTGTGATCCCGCGCGCCTCGTTCACCGCCTTGCGCGCCTCCATCGCCGCCGCCAGGTTGTAGGTCATGATGACGTCGAAGCCGCCGTTCCACAGCGCTTTGTGCTGCTCGACCGAAGGCAGCTTCTGCGACGAGACGAACGCCCGCATCCCCGCCGGGTGCACCTTGGTGGCGATGAGCTGCCCGAGGCCGGCGGCATCCAGCTCGGGGTAGCTGGGGTCCATCTCGCAGAACAACACCGGCTTTTCGCCCAGCAGCGCCTCGACCTCCTGCAGCGATCCGACCTGCACGGTGTAGCGCACCTTGTCCCAGTTCGGCAGCTTCTTGATGAGGGCGAGGTCGCCCATGTGCGTCTCGATGTGCACGAAGTCCTGGGCCTTGCGCGCAAGGATCAGCTCGATGGCGCTGCCGAATTCCGCCGAGTTCTTGACGGTCAGCATCAGCGTGCCCTTGCCGCGCGCCCACTCGATGACCTCGTCCACCCGCTGGTAGGTTTGGGTGGTGGTCGGCGAGTCGAATAGCGGGCAGGCGGTGACCTCGTCAGCGGTCATCTCTTCGATCTTCTTGCCTTGGCACACGGCGGACTCCCAGGCCAGGATCGGACTGGAGTGCGCCACCACCGCGACCTTGTCCTTGGTCACCAGGAAGTCGGTCTTGATGCCGTCGGCGCCCAGCTGAAAGGCGCGCTCGAACGCGGCCTTGGAGTCGTAGGGGCGGCCCTTGCCCAAGGTCCAGTCGCCGCCGTGGCTGATGACGAAGGCGCGCGGGCAGCCCATGTCGGTCCAGCACACGTTCAGCGAGTCGAGCCAGGTCGGGCCGGCCAGCGTGTCGGCTGCGTCGGACTTGGCGGTGTCGGCGGTCGAGGTGTCCGCGGCGGCAACGTCGGAAGTGCTGGCGGGTGTGGCCGCAGGCGAGGAGCAGGCCAGCGCCGCGGCGAGGACAACGAAAGTGGAGATTCCCCGGGCCAATTGCTGGTATACGGCGTTCATGGCGGGCCTGCGGCGCGCGGGCGCCTGGCCGGAGACTAGACCATCGGTCGGCAACCTCCAAGGCCCCGGGTCGGCGGGCGGTTCTCCAAGGAAGACCGACCGCTGAGCAACCGCTGCCGTGCTGGGAGGGGCGACTTGGCGCTGGCGAGCTACTGCAGGCTAGCCAGGTACTTGTCGATCACCCCGAACAGGTGGCCAAAGCCGCCTTCCATGCTCTGCCGCGCACCGTCGAAGGTCGCATCGCCCGCCGCGTCGCTGGTGTGCGGCACCCAGGTGATGGTCACCTTGCATTGCCCGTCTGCGGCATCTTCCAGCTGGATCGTCGAGTGCATCTCGGCCGGCCAGGTGGGCGCCAGCGGGTGCCGCGTGAGCCCGCGGTCCTTGTCCGAAAACGCCTGAATGAGCACGATCTTCTCCAGTGGCACGATTTCCAGGTACCGCTGCAGGCCCCACATCTGCGCGCCGCCGCCCGGCATCGCGTAGTGGTGGGTGCCGCCCACGCGAAAGTCCATCTTGGAGTACAGGCTGGGGTCGCCGGCCGGGCCCAGGACGGGCAGCTGGTGCTCGGGCAGGCTGTACAGGTCCCACACCAGCTTGCGCGGCGCGCTGAACACATGGGACACGGCAAATGGGGCGACGGTTTGGGTCATGATGGGTCCTTGCTTGCAAGTGGGTGGCCAGGGGCCTTGGTTGCCTAAGGTGTTTCGTAGTGGATGTCGCGATGGAGCGGAAGTGGACGCGGCGGAAGTGCCCGTCGCGTGTGATCATGTGGCCCTCAGCACCCCCGAGGTGCCTAAAACGTCTTGCACACGCCGCTGCCGCACACGGCGCTGAAGCCGCACTGGGTGCCGTCGGGCACGTCGCTGTACACGCAACCCAGCTTGTTGTCGCATGTTTCGGCCGTGCAGACGTTCTTGTCGTCGCACACCAGCGGCTGGGTCACGCAGCTTTTGCTGCCCAGGTCGCACTTGTCGTCAAAGGTGCAGGCGTCGCCGTCCGAGCAGGTGGCGCCCTCGACAAAGGTCAAGGAGCACGCGCCCTTGTTGGGCTCGCAGGTGGCCAGGTTGCAGCCGCCCTTGACCTCGGGCGCGCAGTTGCCAAAGCCGACCTGCAGGCAGGCACCCGCGGTCGAGCAGCTCATCTGCAGCTCGGGAGTCGCCCGCAGCAGCCAACCGCGCTGGCCGGTGCTGGTGCTCATCATGCCGTTGGCGACCACCACACCCGGGCCCACCTGCTGCAAGTGGTACACGAAGTCGTTGCCCGGCCCGGCGATGGTCTTGCCCAGCAGGCCGCCGCCCTTCTGATCCAGGCGCAGCAGAATGACATCGCGGGTGGTGGCGCCGGCCGGCGTGATGGTGCCGGCCGCCAGGATGCTGCCGTCGACGAAGCCCAAGACACCAAAGCCCTCTTCGACGCCCTTGTCGCCGAATTGGTACTTGTTGTGCCAGCGCAGCTTGCCCAGCTCGTCGAAGCGGGCCACCAGCATCTGCAGACCCTGACCGTCGCCAGGCTCGAGCAGGGTGCCTGCCGCCACGTAACCGCCGGCGATGGGCGCGACGGCGTTGAGTTCATTGCCCACATGCGCCGTGCCGGGTACGGGAGTGACAATTTTCGTCACCGGATCGAGCTTGGGCCCCCACAGCACCAGCACCGGCAGGTAGGAGTAAGCCCCGCTGCCGATGCGCCCGACCGTCGCCACCGACTGGCCATCGGGCCCCAAGGTGGCGCCGTGCAACCATAGGCCGTATTTGAACTCGTCGGACACCACCGTGGCGGTCACGGCCAGATCGGCGGCGCCGTGCACGTTGAGCCACGGCATGCCGTACGAGAAGCCCGGGACGGCGTGGTAGCCGACCGCCACGATGTCGCCGCTGCCCGGTCGCTGCACGGCGTCGCGGATCGTCACCCCGTTCGGCTGCGGCGCGGCCACGATGGTGACGGCCTTGCCGCTGGCGTCGTAGCGCACCGCGGTGGGTCGGTCGGCGTTGGTCTTGTAGACGACGTCGATGCCGCCCAGTTTGTTGGCAAAGGCCCGCACCGCGAGCTTGACCGAGTCGCCGCCGCCGATGGGCTGTCCGGACACCTGCCAGCTCCAGTGGCCGGCCAGATCGCCCTTGGCCACCCACGCCGTGGCGACCGAGTCCGGCGCGGCCATGGTGCTGGCCGCAACGCCGCCGTAGGCAAACATTACCTTGTTAGCATACACCGTGCCGCGAATGGCGGGGCGGGTGGCGCTGCCGGTGGCCAGGTCGGGGAACAGCTCGCCGGCCCCGGGGGTGCTGCCCAGTTTGCAGGCGCCGCCGCTGCAGTAGTCATCCAGGGTGCAGGCGCCGGTGGTGCACGGCCCGCTGTTGGGGTAGTGGTAGCAGCCCTTTTGCTTGTCGCAGGCGTCGTCGGTGCACTCGTTGCCGTCGCCGCAGTTGGTCAGGACGCCAAAAGCGCAGGTGCCGCCCTTGCAGATCTCTTGGGCGGTGCACGGGTTGCCGTCGTCGCACGGCGCGTTGTCGAAGGGCAGCGTCGCGCACTTGCCGGTCTTGGTGTCGCACTTGTCCAGCGTGCACGGGTCGCCGTCGTCGCACAAAATCGTGCCCGTGCACGCGCCCTTTTGGCAGGAGTCGTTCTGGGTACAGCCCACGCCGTCGTTGCACGGCAGGGTGTTGGCCACGGTCACGCAGCCGCCCTTGCCGGTGTCGCAGCTGTCGTCGGTGCACGGGTTGCCGTCGTCGCAGGCGTTGGGCGCGCCGCCGCCGCACTTGCCGTTCTGGCAGGCCTCGCCCACCGTGCAGGGGTCGCCGTCGTTGCAGGTCTTGCTGGTGTTGACGTGGACGCAGCCAAAGACGGGCACGCACTGCTCGTCGGTGCACGGATTCTTGTCGTCGCAAAGGGTTGCGGCCTGTTCCTGGTAGTTGCAGGTGCCGGTCTGCGGGTCGCAGGTGTCGGCGGTGCAGCTCAGGTCGTCGCTGCAGACCTTGGCCTTGCCGGGCGCGCAGGTCCCAGCCGCACAGGCGTCGCCCACGGTGCAGGCGTTGCCGTCGCTGCACGCGGCGCCGCTGCCCGGCGTGTGGCTGCAGGTCCCGCCGGTGCAGGCGTCGGCAGTGCACGGATTGCCGTCGTCGCAACCGCCCGTGGCTCCTTGGCATTGTCCGGTGATGCAGGTGTCTTTCTGGGTGCACGGGTTGCCGTCGTCGCACGGCCCCGCGGTGGGGCTGCCGACACAGCCCTTCTGCAGATCGCATGTGTCGCCCGTGCACGGGTTGCCGTCGTCGCAGCTGCTGGCGCTGCCGGGGAGGAACACGCAGCCGAACGGCTCTTGGCAGCTGTCGGCGGTGCAGGCGATGCCGTCGCTGCAGACCTTGGCCAGGCCGACGCAGGTGCCGGCGCCGCAGGTATCGCTGGTGGTGCACGCTTTGCCGTCGCTGCACGGGCCGCTGACCGGCGTCATGGCGCACTGACCGGTCTTGGGCTGGCACTGGGCCTTGCTGCAGGCGGTGTCGTCCACGGTCTTGCACACCACCAAAGTGGCCGGATTCACTTTGCAGATCGGCTTGGCGCCGGTCTTGTCGCAGTACAGGGTGCCGTTGCACAGGTCGCCGTCGTCCACCTTGGCGCAGTCGGCGTCCTGCACGCACTCGCAGGCCTGCTTGACGGTGATTTCGCAAGTGCCCAGCGCGCACCAGCCGCCCGCGCTGCAGAGGCTGCCGTCGTCGCACTGGTTGCCCTGGTGGGCCGGGCGCATGCCGCAGCCGCCGGTCGCAGGGTCGCACTGGTTGGCGAGGCACGCCTCGTCGAAAGCGCCGGGGCACTGCACCACGGTGGCGTCGTTGACCTCGCAGTGGTTGCTGGTGGGATCGCAGTACAGCGTGCCGTTGCACAGGTTTTCGTCTTCCTTGCCGGCACAGTCCGCGTCGGTCTGGCACTGGCACACGTTGGCCTGCGCTGCGCACTTGCCGGCGCTGCAAAGGCTTTTGAGCGTGCAGGGGTTGCCGTCGTCGCACGCCGTGCCGTCCTTGGGCAGGGCGATTTCGCTGCACTTGCCGGTCTTGGGGTCACAGGTGTCGGCGAGGCAGGCCGGGTCGTCGTCGCGGTCGCAGTGCACCACGGTGGCCGGGTTGACTGCGCAAGTGTGGCTGGCCACGTCGCAATACAGGGTGCCGTTGCAGGCGTTGCCGTCGTCCTTGGCCTGGCAGTCGGCGTCCTTTTGGCAGTCGCAGGTGTTGGTGGCGCTGCTGCAGGCGCCGGCCGCGCAGATTTCGCTGGGTGTGCAGGGATTGCCGTCGTCGCACAGCTTGCCCTCGTGCACCGGGATCAGGTGGCACTTGCCTTCCTTGGGGTTGCAGACGTTCTGCAGGCAGCTGGTGTCGTCCACGGTCTTGCACGTCACCACCGTGATCGGGTTGATTTGGCACGCGGCCTTGGCCTTGTTGCAGAACAGCGTGCCGTTGCAGGCATTTCCGTCCTCGAAGGCGGCGCAGTCGGCGTCCTTCTTGCACAGGCAGACGTTGGTGCCGGCCTGGCAGAGCCCGTCGCTGCAGCTGTCGCCGGCGGTGCAGCTGTCGCCGTCGTCGCAGGGCGAGTTCTGCGGCGATACCAGCAACTTACAGGCCCCGGTCGACGGGATGCAGGTGTTCTTCTGGCACGGCGAGTCCATGGCGGTGGAGCACGTCACCACGCTGGCCGGGTTGAGGTCGCAAGTGTACGGCGGTCCCTTGGCCTTGTTGCAGTACAGGCTGCCGTTGCACAGGTTGCCGTCCTCGAACTTGGCGCAGTCGCCGCTGTTCTGGCACTGGCAGATGGTGGTGCCCGCCTCGCACGACCCGCCGGCGCAGAAGTCGTCGCTGCTGCACGGGTTGCCGTCGTCGCAGGCGACCGCGCCCTTGACCGACGTGTGGACGCAACCCTGCACCGGACTGCACGAATCGGCCGTGCACGGATTGAGGTCGTCGCAGCCGGGCGCCGGACCGCCGCTGCACACGCCGCCGCTG
The DNA here is from genome assembly GCA_016218865.1 of Deltaproteobacteria bacterium. Lineage (GTDB taxonomy): Bacteria > Myxococcota_A > UBA9042 > UBA9042 > UBA9042 > SXRM01. The sequence goes on from JACRCU010000422.1 coordinate 9,883, forward strand.
CACAGGTCGTCGGCCGTGCACGCATTGCCGTCGTCGCATGGGGTGAGGTCGGCCTTGGCGGTCCACTGGCAGTGGCCGGTAGCGCTGCACACGCCGAGCAGGCACAAGCTCTTGGTGGTGCAGTCGGCGTGGCTGGTGCACTCGGGCGCGGCGTCTGCGGCCGCGTCGCCGACCGGCTCGCTGTCGCCGGCTGCATCGGGCGCATCGGCCGGAACTGCGCTTTGATCTTGCTGATTTGCGGGGTCCACGTCGCTGGTCGCGGCGTCGTTCTTGATGGCCAGGCTGTCGCTGCCGCCAGCGGGGCCCACCACGGGGTCGCCGCCGCAGCCGCTGGCCAAGGCCAAAAGCACCGCGAACGCGATCAACCAGTGACCGCGCGCACTTCCTTGTCCACTCATCCTTGCGTCTCCCCACCAGTGCCGGCGTGTGCGCGCGGCAGCTGTCCACCCATGGGGCCACGCTAACACAATTCGAGGGCGGTTGCAGCCGGTTGCGGGGTCCTCGCGGCGGTGCACTCGCCAACGGTGGGATCTACGCCCCTGCCTCGACGAACCACGTCCGCACCGGCTCGGCGATGCCCTTGACCGGCGTGGCCGGCATCTCGCGCAAGACGAACGACGGCGAGGCGTGTTCCTTAGCCGCGTCGGTGACCAGCAGGTCGACGCCGAAGCCACGGGTCAGCCCCTCGACCCGCGACGCCAGGTTGACGGTGCGTCCGATGACTGTGAATTCAAGAAGTTTATCCGACCCAATGACGCCCGACACCACCCGGCCGCGGTGGATGCCCACGCACAGGCCCAGGGGCGGCAGGCCGCGCTCGGCCAGCTCGGCGTTGTAGGCGGCCATCTCGGCGCGCATGGCCAGACCGGCGCGGATGGCGTCGTCGGTCTGCCACGGGTTGCGCTCCAACGCGCCAAAAATCGCCAGGATGCCGTCGCCGATGAACTTGGAGACGTGGCCGTTGTGGCCAGCGATGGCGTGGCTCATGCGCGCGAAGTAGCCGTTGAGCACGCCCACGATGACCTCGGGCTCCAGCTCTTCGCACAGGGCGGTGAAGCCGCGCAAGTCCGCGAACAGCACGGTGACTTCGCGGTGCTCGGCGTTCGCGGCCAGGCCGCGGCGGGCGATGTCTTCCACCACCTTGCTGGGCGCGAACCGACCAAAAGCCAGCTGCAGGTGCTCCAGAGCGCGGGTCGACCGCTCGTTGCGCGCTTGCAGGGTCGCCACCGCCCGGCGCAGGCGCACGGCCACGGCAATGGCGACCGCAGCCACCAAGGCCGCCGCAACTGCCGCCGCCCAAGCGCTCACTGGGCCTCCAGCAGAATGCTCAGGCGCACCAGGCCATTGGCCAGCGCCACCGCGCCGATGAAGTCGACGAGCACGGCCGGTTCGACGTCCTGGGCCAATTCGCGAGCTATCTCTTGGATTTGCGTGACCTCGTAGCGGAAGGACCGGCGGGCGTAGCGCACCGCGCGGCCCTCGAAGGCGGACAGGCTGGCGCTGCCCAGGTGGGCGAGCACTTCGTCCAGCAGCGCCGGGTCCAGCCCGGCCCGGTGGCACAGGCTGCGCGCGGTCTTTTCGGTGTAGCTGCAGCCGGCGGCCCGCGCGACCACCGCCATGGCCAGGACCTTGGTCCTCAGCGGGCACAGCGGGCTGGCCAGACACTCGTCGATGGCCCGGCGCAGCAGGCGCGCCGACGGACTGGGCGCAAGGCACTGCAGCAGCTCGGCAAACGGCCCCGCAGCCTCGGCGGTGGTGAGCGACTTGAGCCGGTGTTGACGCTGAGCGCGGCGGGTGGCAAAGGCCAGCACCGGCCGAAACAGCCGGCCCCACCAGGTCTTGCGCCATGCCTCCAGCTCGACCGGCGCCAGGGCCAGCGGCGTGGCCAGCCGGCTGGTGATGGCTTCTAGGCTCACCAGGAACGTCAGCTCGGCCACCTGGGGCGCCGTGAACCCCGCGGCGCGCAGCTCGGCGGGCCCGCGGCTGTGGCGCGGATCGGCCAGCGAGGCCTTGCGCACGAATTCCAGGCCTTGGCGCTGCTGGGCCGGCAAGTCGGCGCGCTGAATCTCTTGCTCCACCTCCAGCAGCAGCTGGTCGTCGATGCCCGAAATGCGCAGCACCGCCACTAGCGCGCCGTAGCAGAACCGGCAGGCGTGCGACTGCGCTCCCACCAGAACCGCGAGCAACATGTAATCCTGATCCAGGCTGGTGCACGGCCGGACCATCGGCGCGATGCTCAGCTCGGCCAGCCACGGCGCCCATCCCAGCGGCCGGACGCTGTCCGTGGCGGGCAAACCGGAAAAAGCGCGCACCCGCCGCTCGAACTCCGGCGACTGGGCCGGCCCGACCAGTGGGTCACTCCAAGCGATGCGAAGCAGGGCCGGATCGGCCATGGTTTCCCTGACTCTGCGCCCACCCGTGCGCGGCCCCGAGCCTACGTGGCGGTGCGCCGACCCGTCAATGCGCGGCGCGGTAACTGCCTGAATCCTTCGCAACTACCGGGCCTTGCTGGCAACCGCGGCGGCCTGGCCGAGCCCCAGCCCGATGCGGAGACTGTTCACTGTTGGAAACAATCATGAGCCGAAAGCATATCTAGTTTCCACACGAGCACCTGTTACCTTGCACTTGGTACGGCGCTGCGCCCAGCGCGACCGAACACCGGGCAACTCTCAACCTACCGCCCGCACAAGGAAGAACACCATGGCTACTTGGAACATCGATCCCGCGCACTCGCACGTCTCGTTTCGCGTCCGTCACCTCCTCATCTCCAAGGTCCGCGGCAGCTTCGGCAGCTACAGCGCCACGTTGGACTACGATCCGGCCAACCCGGCCGCGGCGTCGGTCACTGCGTCCATTGCCATCGACAGCATCGACACCGGCGTGGGCGACCGCGATGCCCACCTGAAATCAGCCGACTTCTTCGACGCCGCCAGCCACCCGAACATGGGCTTCCAGTCCACCGCAGTCCGCGCCGACGGCGACGCCTTTGCCATCACCGGCGACCTCACCATCCGCGGCAACACCCGCGCCGTCACCCTGAAGGCCGAGCGCACCGGCGAGACCAAGGACCCCTGGGGCAACACCCGCATCGCCTTCGAGGCCAAAACCCGCATCAGCCGCAAGGAATTCGGCCTCAGCTGGAACGCCCTGCTCGAGACGGGCGGTGCGGTGGTCGGCGACGACGTCGATATCGAGATCGAGGCCGAACTGGTGCGGGCCGGATAGGCTGGCTTGCGGCCACGTTGGAGTGTGTTTCGTCGCGGTGGGCAAAGTCGTGCTGGACGCCCGCGCTCACCAGGCCAATACTCTCCGCAAACTCCGCGAGGTTTCCACCCATGCCCACCCTCCTCGTCACCGGCGGCAACCGCGGCATCGGCCGCGAGCTGGTCCGCCAGTACGCCGCCGCCGGCTGGTCCGTCCACACCACTGCGCGCCAGCCCGTCGACCTCGGCCCAGACGTGACCGTCCACGTCCTGGACGTCACCGACTTCGCGGCCATCGCCGCCCTGGCCGACCGCCTCAGCGGCACGCCCATCGACCTGCTCCTCGCCAACGCCGGCATCTACGGGGGCGAAAGTGAGCTCGGCGGCTTCGATTTTGCCGTGTGGCAAGCGGTGCTGCGCGTCAACGTCCTGGGCCCGGCCGCCTTTGCCCAGGCGTTCGCTCCGCACTTGGCCGCGAGCCAGGGCCGCACTTTTGCGGTCATTTCGTCGGGCCTGGGCTCGATCGCCGAGAACACTTCGGGCGGAATCTACG
>JACRCU010000043.1 GCA_016218865.1 Deltaproteobacteria bacterium
CGAGGCGCCCCGGAGGAGGCAGGCGCGGCCGGCGCCGGTGTCCAGCCAGAAGCGCTGGGTGCGCCAGTAGGTGGAGCTGGCCGGCCGGCGCTCCAGCAGCCACCAGCCGGCGGGTGCCGGAAGATGGCTTGGAAGATCGAGAACCTGTACGCCATCGGGCCGCGGCGCGGTGGCCATCCAGGGGCCGGTGGTTGCCTCGACCTCGGCCGCCGCTGCGAGCCGTTGGCAGCCGTAGCCTTGGATGCGCGCCGCGCTGGCAGGGTAGCGGATGCCGGCGCCGTCGAGAGCTGCGGCGACTTGCTGAACCACCGGCCAGCTGTGCCCTGCCGAGATGTTGCCCGGTCCGAGTCGGACTGCCGCCAGCAACGCGGAACCGACGGCGAGGCCGGCGATCGGGAGTCGGCACGCCAGGGTCGGCCACGGCAAGGCCGCAAGGGCGGCACAACCGGTGAGCAGCGCGGGGGTCAGGTAGCGCACTTCCAGGTCGCGGCCAAAGGCGACTGTACCGCCGATCAGGATGGCCCCGGCGCCGAATGCGGCCGCCAAGGGAGCAAAGGCCGGTTGGTGCCGCCAGCTGTGCGGCAGAGCGCGGCCAGCGGCGGCCACCAGGGTACCGCCCAGCAACACCAGCAGCGGGTCGTGGATCCCTGCGGCCACGACCGCCAGATTGCGCCACTGGGTGGCCGGAGCCAGCAGAGCGGTGGCGGCGGCGAGGCCCGCGCCGGACCAGGCGAGCGCGGCCACGGGACGGGACTCGACCACCACCAGGGCGGCGAGCCAGGCTGCCGCGCACGGCCAATTGGCCGGATGGCTGTCGACCAGCAGGGCCAGCAACACCCCAAGAACCAAGGGACCCCACGGGGCCGCCGGCGGGTCAACGCGCCAGCGAAGCCACCACGCCACCACCAGCGCGGCCAACCACGGCGCCAGTGCAGGCGACCATACCGTATTGGGGGTGCGCTCCACCACCAGGAGCGTCAGAGCGGCCAGCGCCGCCAAGTGCGAGCTGTGCGCCGTGACTTGCCGAGGCGGCAGCCCCTTGTGTGCGGCATGGTCCACCCCGACAAAGACGAGGGCGACCGTCAAGGCGTCGGAGAACAACACCAGCCACCAGATGGTCGGCGTCGGCAAGTGCGCCGCGCGCAGCATCGCCAGCAGGAACGGCCAGAGCGCGCCGTTGTGCAAGTTGCCAAAGCTGGTGGTGGCGCCTTCGGCCGCGCAATCGCCGCGTTCGATGCAGTCACGGGCCGCGAGCAGGTCGCGCAGCGTGTCGGGGTGGTCCGAAAGGGGCATCCCGCAGTAGCCGATGATCGCGGCGGCGACGGCGAACCACAGCAGCGGGCTCCGCGAGCGCAGCGCTCGTTCCACGGCCCACCAACGCGGCGTGGCTTGCCCTGCCCCGTCGGACTGCATCGCGCCCCCCAGTGCTGGGCTGCTAGCTTTGCAGCTCGGCCATCAGAGCTGCGCGGGCCGCCTGCGGATCGCAGCCCTTGGCCTGCCGCATCAGGGCGCCGAGCAGCACACCGAGCAGCTTCGTCTCCCCTTGGCGGTAGCGCGCGACCTCGGCGCCGTGCGCAGCGAGCACCTCGGCGAGCGCCGTGCGGAGCTGATCGCCCTGGACCGGGGCCGCCAAGCCGGAGTCCGCCAGCACGGCCGCAAACTCGCCGCCACGCTTGACCCACGCCGGGATCAGCGCCTTGGCGGCGGTGTTGGTCAGCTTGCCCGCGGCCAAGTCGGCCATCATCCGACCAAAGGCTTTGCCGTCGAACGGGAGTGCGGCAAACGGTGCGCCGGCAAGCGCTCCCGCCAAGTCGTTTTGCAGCCAGCGCAGCGTCAGCGCGCCGTCGCCAGCCACCGCCGCCGCGTCCTGGAAGTACGCCAAGCGCTCGCCATCTTGCGCCAAGCGGCCCAGCGCAGCCGCATCCAGCCCGTAGCGGGTTTGCAGGGCCGTCAGCGCGGGATCGCTTGCCACCAGCGCCGCCCAATCGGTCGTAGGTGCGGTGGGTTGCGGTGTCTGGGCCTCGGCTTTGGCCTTGGCGCCGCGCGCGGGCTGCTTGGCCTTGGTCCACGAGTCCTTCAGCGAGATGGTCTGGTTCCACACCGGCGCCCCGGGCTGGCTGTCCTTGCCGTCGCGGAAGAAGTAACCCACCCGCACGAACTGCACCCGCTCGGGGCCCTCGGTCAGCGCGGGTTCGATGCGCGCCGTCACCGTCTGTAGCGAGTCGGGATTCAAGTGCTGTAGGAAATCACCTTCTCCGTCAGGTAGTTCCACGTTGAACAACCGGTCGTACAGGCGGACTTCGGCGGCCACGCTGTGGCGGGCATCGACCCAATGCAGCGTCGCGGCGGGCTGTCGGCCGTCTTGAGCTTCGCCGCCGCGGCTGTGCAGGTCCACGCTGCAGCGCAGGCCGGTGACCTGTCCGTCGGGCGACCGCTCGATCGCGTCGCAGCGCACAAAATAGGCCCCCTGCAGGCGCACCTCGCGGCCCACCGCCAGGCGCCGCCAGTCCGCCGGGGGATCGGCCGAGAAGTCGTCGCGGTCGATGTACAAGTACTTGCTGAACGGCACCTTGCGCGTTCCCTGGCTCGGATCGCCGGGCCACCACGGCAGGTCCAGCTGCTGCACCATGTCGTCGGGCCAGTTGGTGAGCGTCACCGCCACCGGCCGCAGCACCGCCAGCGCGCGCGGGCAGCGCTTCTCCAGGTCCTGGCGGATGCTGAATTCGAGCTTGCCGATGTCGACCAGCGAGTTGTTCTTGGCCACGCCGATGCGTTCGGCAAAGTCGCGCAGCGCCTCGGGCGTAACACCGCGCCGCCGCATCCCGGCCACCGTGGGCATCCGCGGATCGTCCCAGCCCGACACGCGCTTGTCCTGCACCAGCTGCAGCAGCTTGCGCTTGCTCATCACCGTGTAACCCAGCGCCAGGCGAGCGAATTCGTACTGGCGCGGCCGCGGATTCCAGGGGCCCGTCTGGTCCAGGAACCAGTCGTACAACTCGCGGTTGGTCTCGAATTCCAGCGTGCAGATCGAGTGGGTGATGCCCTCGATGGCGTCTTCCAGCGGGTGGGCGTAATCGTACATCGGGTAGATGCACCAGGTGTCGCCGGTCCGGTGGTGGTGGGCGTGGCGGATGCGGTAGATCAGCGGATCGCGCATCAAGATGTTGGGGTGGCTCATGTCGACCTTGGCGCGCAGAACGTGCGTGCCGTCGGCGAATTCGCCGGCCTTCATCCGCCGGAGCAGGTCCAGGTTCTCGGCGATCGACCGCTCGCGGAACGGCGAATTGACGCCGGGGCGACCGAAATCACCGCGGTTCTTGCGCATTTCCTCCACGTCCTGGCTGTCGACGTAGGCCTTGCCCGCTTGCACCAGCCGCTCCGCCAGCTCGTACATGCGCGGAAAATAGTCGCTGGCAAAGCGCACTTCGCCGTCCCATTTGCCGCCCAGCCAAGCCACGTCGTGCTCGATCGAGCGGACGTAGTCGATGTCCTCGGCCACCGGGTTGGTGTCGTCCATACGCAGGTGGCAGCGCCCCTGGTACTGCTCGGCCAGGCCAAAGTTCAGCAAGATCGACTTGCTGTGGCCGATGTGCAGGTAGCCATTGGGCTCTGGGGGAAAGCGCGTCACCACCTTCTGGTCGTTCTTGCCGGCCGCCAGATCGGCGTCGATGATGTCGGTCAAGAAGTTGCTGCGGCGGGACGGCGAAACCGATTGCGTCATGGGAACCTCGCGCCCGTGGCCGGGCGGGCGGGTAGCATAGCGATGCAGGGGAAATTCTTCTAGCGACCGCGGAACTGCGGCGGCCGCTTGGCCAGCAGCGCGTCGATGCCTTCGCGGGCGTCGTCGGTCTGCAGGGTGGTCGCCTGGGCAAAGGCCTCGCGCCAGGCGGCCGCGCGCGGATCCCAGCCCAAGTTCTGGTAGATCGAGCGCTTCATCAGGCGGACGGCGATCGGCGCCGAGCGGGCGATGTCGTCGGCCAGCTCCAGCGCCCGCGCCAGCACCTGCTCGGCCGGCACCGCGGCGTTGAACAGGCCCCAGGCCGCGCCCTGATCGCCCGAGATCAGCTGGCCGGTCATCAGCAATTCCATGGCGCGCGGCACGCCGATCAAGCGCGGCAGCACATCGCTGATCGCCAGGCCGGCCGAGATGCCCAGCTTGGCAAAATTGGCACCGTACCGGGCCGTGCTGCAGGCCACCCGCAGGTCGCAGCACAGCGACAGGCCAAACCCGCCGCCGACCGCGTGGCCCTGCAAGGCGCCGATCACCGGCACCTCCACGTCGATCAGGCTCAGGAACGGCGCGTACATGGCGTACGACCGCTCGCCGGTGGTGCGGCCATGGCCCTCGCGCTGGACGGCGGCCCGGAAGTCGGCGCCCGCCGAGAAGCAGCTGCCGGTGCCTGTCACCACGACACAGCGCAAGTCCTCGTCGCTGCGCAGCTCTGCCACCCGCGCGGCAAAGGCGTCGAGCAGCTCGGGGGTCATGCTGTTGCGGTTGTCGGGCCGGTTGAGGCGCAAGGTGGCGATGTGGCCGGATTTCTCGATGATCACGGCCGGTTCGGTGCTGGACATGCTCGCCTCCCACCCGCCAAGGGCCCGCTCGCACATTGACGGGTGCGCGACGACCACCTGTAAGGTTCAGAAATTCAAAGTAAGATTGCGCGGGCCGCTGCGGAGGGCGCCTGCCCGGTGGCTTTCAGACGGCCGGAGCCGCCGACGCGTCTCCGTACAACAAACGGCTGCCGTCGTCGAGGGCATCCAGGGTCTGGTAGCGCCGCTGCGCGGGATCCAGCACCCAGATCCGCCCGTCGCGACTGGCAAAGCGCACCCAGGCGTGGCTGAACCAACCCGCCACGAATTTGCGCTCGAGCGACACGCTGCCGTGCAGCCAGCCCTGGTCGGCCAGGCGCTCCAAGATCGCGCCGACAAAGCAGACCTGGTGGCGGCAGACGCCGCCTTTGGCGTGCAGGAACAGGTCCAGGTCCACGGGTTCATCGGGTTGCAGCACGCCCAGGCGCTCCAGCTGGTGCACGGCGCCCTCGTCGTACGGCATGTAGGTGGCGACCAGCTCGGCCACGTGCTGGGCCAGATTGTCGTGCAGATCGCGGCGCACCTCGCCGGCATCGCGACCGTGGCAGATCGCCTGCACCCAGGCGTCGTAGACCTGCCGCAGGGTGCTGCCGGGCCGGCGCATGTCGACCACGATCGCCTCGCGCGGTTTGCGGCCAAAGTAGATACCGCCGTCGACCCGGCTCCCCGAGCCGATCACCTGCCAGCCGCAGTAGTAACCGTAGGGGGCGTTGGGACCGTCGCTCGGCTCCAATTTGCCTGCGTTGCTCAGGCGTTGCACGGCGATCGCCGTGTTGCCGGCGCGGGCGCGGTCGTAGCGATGCAAGGCCTCGACGCGCAGCGGATCTTTGCTGTCCAGGCTGGGCAGGGCCGCGGTGTTGTCGCCGCTCTCGTCGGCGCGCATCGGGTCAAAACCACCAGATTGTGACCAGTTGCGCAGGTTGCCCCAGCTTCCCTCCGGGAGGGGGTGGCCAAGGTGCACGTCGTGGTCGCGCTCGATCATGGCGACAGCCTACGCAAATGGCCGGGCACAGTCCAATCGCCGCCGCACGCCTGGGGTGTTGACGTCCTGCCGCGGCCTTGCCAGCATCGCAGCCGCTTGCGTCCGCTGTGCCAGGCGGCCGCCGCAATTTGCGAGGAGAGTTCACCATGTCCACGGGTAGTCCGAAATTCTGTGCGGCGTGCGGTCACGCTCTGCAGCCAGGGGCGAAGTTCTGCCCCGATTGCGGCGAAAAACTGACGCCGGCTCAGGTGGCCGAACAAGCTAAGATCGAAGAGAAAAAGGCCGAGGCCGCCACGGCGGAGCCGGCACCCGCCGCCCCGACCAAGGCCGAGCCCAAGAAGGCCGCGCCGGCGCCCAGCAGCGATGGCGATCACGACGATCACCTGCCGCCACCGGATCACGACGACGATCTGGACGAGCTGCACCCGCACAAGCTGCACAAGGGCCCGTCGACACCCGTGATCGCTGGCGGGATTGCCCTGGTGGTCATGCTGGGCGCGGTGCTGTTCTTGACGAGCAACCCCGAGCGCTTGGCCGCCTTCCAGTGCCGCGTGCTCGGGCAGGCCGACAAGTGCGAGACCGAGGCGATGAAGCTCGCCAAGCTGAAGAAGCAGCAGAACGAAGAAGAGCAGCAGCTGATGGTATCGGCGGCGGCGCAATTCGACCTGGGCTTCGATCCCAAGGAATCGTGGGTTACGATCGTCCAGAAGCGCTACGAAGAGCCGCGCGACGACTTCGTCAAGCGGGTGCGCGACAACGGCCCCGACAACCGCAAGCTGGTCGAGACCCGCTTCGGCGATTACGTGGTCAGCAAGGCCAAGGGCGAGCAGGGCCAGATCAAGGGCGCCATCGCTTTCGTGACCGCAGAAGAGTGGACCGCCAAGCACTCGTCGCCCGACACCCAGCCCGCGCTGATCCCCGAGCCGCCGCCGCCGCCGCCCAAGCCGGGCGATCCGCCGCCGCCGCCCCCGCCGCCGGTTCCGGTGCCGCCCAAGGGTCCGATCTCGTGGTGGCCCAAGAAGAATCAGGAGATCACGCTGCCGATGGCGGTGCAGAACCTGCCGATGCTCGAAAAGGAGCAGGCCGACGGCTCGGGCAAGCGCCTGACCGCCGAAGCCATTGCCGAGCTGCAAAAGAAGATCGAAGAGGCCGCCAGCATCAACGCCGCGCCCAAGAAAGAGGGGGAAGAGGTCAAGAAGGACGATCCGGTCAAGGATATCAAGACCGTGGCCGTCTCGACCTGGATCTACGAGGTGCACCTGTGGGCGCCCGGCTACTTCCAGCGCGACATCGTCTTCTACGACGACCCGCTGCCGCCCGACCTGGACAAGAAGAAGCTGGAAGCCGACAAGTGGACCGTGCGCAAGTTCAAGAAGACGCCGGACGGCAAGCTGGTCATCGACAACGCCAGCTTCGACCTGCTGCCCGAGCCGCGCACCCTGCAGGGCCGCTACATCCGCGTCCTGAAGGAAATCCACTGCCTCAAGCAGAGCAAGGAATACCAGGGCAAGAGCGCCCAGGGCCAGAAGGACGACGAGGAATTGCTGTGGGAACAGGCGGCCTTCACCAAGGAAAAGAAGGAAATCGCCATGAAGAACGACGGCGATCCGCAGTTCGAGGCCGAGCGCCAGAAGATGCTCAAAGAAGCCAAGTGCGAAAAGGCCCCCCAATAATCGCGGGTTGTCTGGCCTGCTGAAGTTTCTTGCAAGTCGCCACGGCCCGGAGCAGGATCGGGCCGATGCGTCTCGCCCGCACCAGCGCCGCCGTCTGCCCAAGTCTTGCCGCCAGCTTGGCGTTTTGCTTGGCGATCCTTGTCGCAGCGCCGGTCCATGCCGCCGACGAGAGCGAGGATGGCGAGCCCGAGGCGTCGCCCGTCTGCGAAAACGCCGCGGCCGAACCTGCGCCTGTGGCGCGCGCTGGGCGCATCTCGACCGAAGAACTCTATGATCTGACGCCGTTCGAGGAGTTGGACCCCAGCTTCCGCGCGCTGCGCGAGGCCTACAGCAAGCGGCAATGGGCGGCGGTGATCAAGCTGGCGCCCGAAGTGGCCGAGCGCGGTCATCTGTCCGGGCTGGCTGCGGCGACCTGGATGCTGCGCGCCCAGGCCCACGAAGCGCTGAAGCAATGGCCCGACGCCGAGCGCAATTGGCAGCGCCTCGCGCAGTCCGGCGTGTTGGCCCAGCGGGCGCGCCTGCACCTGGCGGACCTGGCCCTGAAGCGCAAGGACGTGGGCGAGGCGCTGGTGCAGCTGGCAGCGGTGGCGCCCTGGCACGTGGCCCGCGACGAAGCCACCTTGACCATGGCGCGCTTGGAGCTAGAGCGCGACCACGTGGGGCCGGCCCGCGACGCCCTGGAGCGCATCGAGCCGCACCATCTGCGGCCCGAGCAGCGGGCGATGTACACGTATTTGCTGGGCGAAGTGCACCACCGCTCGGGGCACGGCGACGACGCCCGCAGTCTGTACCGCCAGAGCTGGAACCTGGACCGCGAGCCGTACTCGGGCAAAGCCGCCAAACGCTTGGCGGACTTGCAGGCTGCGCCCAGTCCGGCCGACCAGATCGAGCGCATCCTGCGGCGCCGCGAGGTCAAGCCCGGCCAGCTCAAGGGCTGGCTCCGCGAGGCCGAGGCCATCACCGAAGAGGACAGCGGCCTGCGGCTGTACGTGCAGGGATCGCTGTGGATTCGCGAGCGCAGCAGTCGGGCGCGGGCGGTGGAGGCACTGCACAAGGCTACCGAACTGCTGACAGACCCGGTGCAGCTGGCGCGGGCGCTGTATGCCCACGCCGATGCGCTGGGCAAGACCGGTGACGACCGCGCGGGCATCGAGGCCCTGCAGCGCATCGCAACCGTCCTGCAGGGCGAGAAAAGTCCCGCGGCGGCTGAAGTTTCTGCCCGCAGCTTGGCGCGGCTGCACCGCCTGTACAACGCCGTGGACCGGCCCGGCGACGCGCTGGCGGCCCTGCGCAAGCTGTTGGATCTGCACCCGGACGCCCAGGAGCGCGAATTGGCGGTGTGGGGCCTGGGCTGGCAGCACTTCCTGGCCGGCAACTACCCGGCGGCACTGGAGTTGTTCGTCAAGCTCGAGCGCGAACACGGCAACCTGTGGACCGGCGCACAGCAGCCCTGGCGGGCCAAGGCCATCTACTGGCAGGCGCGCTGCCTGCAGCAGATGGGCCAGATCGACGCCGCACTGGAGGCCTGGTCCAGCGTTACCAACACCTACGCGCAGACCTACTACGGCATCCTGAGCCTGGACCGCATTGCCGAGATCGACGCCGACCGCGCCGCCCGCCTGCAAGGGCCGCCGCCCAGCCCGACCGGCAGCGATACCCCGCCGGCGAGCCTGGCGCGGTTGCGGGTGACCCGCTCGCAAGCTCTGGACGAGGCGGCCATTTTGCTGCGCGCCGGGCTGCAGGGCGAGGCCAAGGCGCTGCTGTCCGAGCAGCTGAGCAAGGGTCTGCCGCGCGACGGCGTGCACTTGCTGGCGACGCTCTACGACATCGGCGGCAACCGGCGACTGGCCTACGGCGTGATGAGCCGCCACACCCGCCGCGCCGCCCGGCCCGACGACTCGACCGCCCAGGTCTGGCGCCAGTCGTTCCCGCAGGCGTTCTACGACGAGGTCGACGCGGCCACCGCCCAGGCGGCCATCGGCCGCTCGATTCTCTACGCCATCGTCCGCCACGAGAGCGCCTTCATCCCCACGGTGGTCTCCAAAGCCGGCGCCTATGGCCTGGTGCAGGTCCTGCCCAGCGCGGCGCGCTCGATCGCCGAACTCTACGATCTGCCCTACGGCGGCACGGGCGCCCTGCTGCGACCGGCGACCAACCTGCAGATCGGCGCGCTGTACCTGGCCCAGCTGATGAGCTTCTACAAGGGCAATCTGCCGGTGGTGGCGGCGGCCTACAACGCCGGACCGTATGCGGCGCGCGACTGGGTCAAGCGCTGGCAGAATCAGCCGACCGACGTGTTCGTGGAGAACATCCCCTATCCGGCCACCCGCGCCTACGTCATGCAAGTGACCGCCAGCGCTCAGACGTACGCCTGGCTGTACCCCGAGTGGCAAGAGATCAGCGCCGGCTCGTTGCTGCGGTCCCCCAACCTTCCGCGCGGGTTTGGGCCGTTCATGCAAAAGCCCGGTGTGGGCAGCACCGCCCTCGTCAATTGAACGCCAGGGCTGGTATGCTCGCCGCATGAGCGAAGCCCCGCGCATCCACTTGCTCGACCCCGCTGTGGCCAACCAGATCGCCGCGGGCGAGGTGGTGGAGCGCCCGGCGTCGGTGGTCAAGGAACTCGTCGAGAACTCTGTGGATGCTGGCGCGCGCCGCATCACCGTGCGCTTGGTCGACGGTGGCCGCGCCCTGGTGGCGGTCAGCGACGACGGCTGCGGCATGAGCGCCAGCGACGCGCGCCTGGCCTTTGCCCGCCACGCCACAAGCAAGATCGCTAGCGCCGAAGACCTTGTCGATATCGGCACCTACGGCTTCCGCGGCGAGGCTCTGGCGTCGATCCTGGCGGTCGCGCGCGTGACCCTGACCACCCGCCGCCAGCAGGACCCGGTGGGCACGCGGCTGCGCGGGGCCGGCGGGGTGGACCTGGACGAGAGCCCGGTCGGCTGCTCCGTAGGCACCAGTATCGAGATCGCCGACCTGTTCTGGAACGTGCCGGCACGCCTGAAATTCTTGCGCACCGCCGCCACCGAACTCGGCCAGGTGGTCAAGTACCTCGACGCGCTGGCGCTGGCCCGCCCCGACCTGCATGTGACGCTGTACTCGGGCGATCGCAAGCTGCTCGACTACCCGCCCGACCCCGACCTGCCACGCCGCGCGGCCGCGGTGCTGGGTCGCGAAGTGGCCGAGCGCCTGTACCCAGTGGAAGAGAGCCAGGAATACGTGGTGCGCGGTCTGCTCTCGGATCCCGGCCTGACCCACGGCGGCCCGGGACAGCTGACGCTGCTGGTGGGCGGCCGACCGGTGAGCGACCGGGTGCTGGCCCAGGCGATTGCCCAAGCCTACGGCACGTTGCTGGAGCGCGGCCGCTACCCGATGGGTGTCCTGCGCATCGACTGTCCGCCCGGTACCGTCGACGTCAATGTGCATCCCGCCAAGACTGAAGTGCGCTTCGCGTCGAGCTCGGCCGTGTTCGGCGCCGTGCTGCGGGCCCTGCGGCCGATGCTGGCGGCGACCCCGTGGATTGCCCAGCAGCTGCAGGCGGATGCGGGCCGGCCGCCCAACCCAGGCGAGCCGCAGCGGGCGCCGAGTGCCGGTCGGTCCGACAGCTGGTCGCCGGGGCTGCCCGCGACGTTGCGGCCGCAGCCGGTGTGGTCGGGTGGCGTGGCGGACTCCGGCCGGGCCCGTGCGGTGGCCTTGGAGCTGCCGGGCGCGCCCGCTGCCGCGGAACTGGGCCTGGGCTCCGGGCCCTGGTCGAGCCTGCGCTATGTGGGCCAGGTGGGGCGCTGCTATCTGGTGTGCGAGTCGGCCGAGGCCCTGCTCCTCATCGACCAGCACGCCGCCCACGAGCGCGTCTTGTACGAGGAACTGAGCCAGACCATCCACGCCGGCAACTACCCGTCGCAACGGCTGTTGTCGCCCATCGCCGTGCCGCTGCCGCCGGCCGAAGTGGCGGCCCTGCAGGCCGAGACCGAGCTGCTGGACCGCCTGGGCTTCGAGATCGAGCCGGGCGGCGAGCGGCTGGTGCGGGTGCGCGCCTACCCGTCGCTTCTGAAACCCGCCGCCGTTGCTGGCGAAGTGCGCGAGATCGCGGCGTCGCTGGTCCAGGGTGGCCAGGCCCAGCCGACGACCGAGCGCCTGCAGCGGTTCGTGGCGACGCTGGCCTGCCATGCGGCGTTCCGCGCCGGCGATCCGATGTTCGAGGCCGATGTCCTGCGCCTGCTGCAGCAGATGGACCGCATCGACCTGGCGGCCTACTGCCCGCACGGCCGGCCGGTGTGGATGCGCGCCAAATTCGACGAGGTGGGGCGCTGGTTCCACCGGACGTAGCCATGCAAGCGCAAACCCTGCGAATTGCCGCGATTGCTGGGCCGACTGCCGCGGGCAAGTCGGCGCTGGCGCTGCGCCTGCACGCCGCCGGCCTGCCCGTGGAGCTCGTCAACTGCGACGCGCTGCTAGTCTACCGCGGCCTGGACGCCGGCACGGCCAAGCAGGACGCCACCGAGCGTGCGCAACTGCCCATCCATCTGCTCGATGTGGTAGAGCCGCACGAGGCCATGACCGCTGGTCGCTGGGCCGACCTGGCCCGGCCACTGCTGGCCGAGATCGCTGCACGCGGGCGCATTCCGCTGCTGGTGGGTGGCACTGGCCTGTATCTGCGGGCCCTGTTGCGCGGTCTGGCGCCGATTCCTCCGGTCGATCCCCAGCTGCGCGCCGAATTGGAGCAGCGCTTCCGCGAACTTGGCGCCCTGGCCATGCACGCCGAGCTGGCCGCGCTGGACCCCGAGTACGCTGCCCAGACGCCGCCGGCCAACCGCCAGCGGGTGCTGCGGGCCCTGGAAGTGGCGCTGGGTACGGGCAAGGCGTTCTCGCAGTGGCACCGCGAGCATCAGGCGCAGCCGCCCGCCTTCCGCTGCCTGATGGCGGTGCTGCAGCCCGAGCGGGCTTGGTTGATGGGGCGCATCGACCGCCGCGCCGCCGCGATGGCCGAGCCGCTGCTAGCGGAAGTGGCGCAACTGGTTGCCGCGGGGGTGGATCCGGCTGCGCCGGGCATGCAGGCCCTGGGCTACCGCGATGCCGCTCTGGTGGCCACGGGCCAGGCCGAGGCGGCCGGGTTTGCCCAGCGCCTGGCCCAGGCCCACCGGCAGTACGCCAAGCGCCAGCAGACGTGGTTCGCCGCCGAGCCTGCCGACTTGCGCTTGGACAGCGCCCAGCTGGACCCGCTGCCGGCAGTGCAGCAGGCCCTGCAACACCACTTCAGCCTTGGGCTTTGAGCCAGGTCCACAGCCGCAGCGGCAGGGCGTCGCGGGCCACCTGATCCTGCCAGCCCGGCGTGCCGAAGAAGTCGATCAGGCGCGCCGCCCAAAACACCGCGAGCAGTAGCAACATCGTCGCCCCCAGCCACCGCGGCGACTGGGGCAGCGGCCGACCGCGCGCGCGCCGCACCACGGCCAGACCCCACCAACCCAGCGCCCACGCCCACCACAGCGGTGCCAGCAGGTTGAAGCCCAGCGCCGCCCGCCACTCGCCGTGCACCAGCGCGACGGTCGCGCGGGTCAGGCCGCACCCGGCGCACGGCACGCCAAAGCTCAAGCGGAACACACACAGAATCGGCCCCTCTTGGACTTGCGGCAGCTCCAGGGCCAGGGCCACCGCCAGCGCCAGGGGAATCGCCCACAGCCCGGGCTGGGCTTTGAGTTGGGTCCACAGCGGCTTGTGCGGGGGAGTCGTAGTGGTCATCGCTGTCGCTCATTGTCCGCGAGCCGCGGCGCGCCGTCTACCGGCCGGTGAATGCGGCGGTCCTGCCCTGCGTATCTGCTTGTGACGGGGGTGGTTCGCTGCCGGTTGCGTCGATCGCCGCGCCGGGCTACCCTGCTGCCGACGACCCAGGCTGCTCGCCAGCCGCTCGCCTTTGGAGTCTGCCATGCGCCGGATGTTCCCTAAATTCGCCGTGATGTTCGCCATGGTAGCCGCCTGTGCTGCTGCCGTCGCGCCCGCCGTGCCCGCCCTTGCCGACGCGGCCGACGCCGCCAAGGCCGACGAACCGGCCGACCGCGCCGCCGAACGGCTGAACGAAGAGGGCAAGAAACTGGTGGTGTCGGGCAAATACGAGGAAGCGCTAGAGAAATTTCGCGCCGCCCTCAAGCTGTTCCCGCTGTCGAACGCCATCTTCAACGTGGGTTCGATGCTCTACACCCTCAAGCAGTACGAAGAGTCGTTCCCCTATCTGGACTACACCCTGCGCGCGCCGCTCGATCCGCGCCAGCGCGAAATCGTGTTGCAGTACCGCGAGAACGTGATCACCCAGCTCAAGGGCACCCACGCGGTCATCCAGGTCGAGTCGAGCCCGCCCGGTGCGCAAGTGGCGCTCAACAACAAGGCGCTGCCGTTCGAGACGCCCATGAAGGTGCTGGTGCCGTTCGGCGCCGCCGACATCACCGTATCGCTGCCCGGCTTCAAGGCCACGACCAAGGTGGTCACCAGCAGCCGCGCCGATCCGCCCAAAGACGTGCGGGTGCGCCTGGAACGCGACGACCCCGACGCCGCCGTCACCGTGTTTTGCCCGCCCGGTGCCGACGTGTTCATCGACGGACAGATGGTCGGCGTCGAGCAGGTCCGCACGCGGCTCCTGGTCGGCACGCACATGGTCCGGTGTGGCAAAACGGCCAAAAACAAGGCGTTCGAACGCGAGATCCAGGTGCGCCCTGCGCCGCAAGCCAATGCCTTCGAGTTCAGCACGGTCAAGCAATAGTCCATTGCCCCGTTCAAAGCAGCCAACATCATGAATCCCGCCCTAGCCTCTGGCTCCTCCTACCGCAGTGGGGGGGACGCGCTCGGTCTGTGTCGCGTCCTAGAACCCATTGGAATGCTTCCCCAAGCCGCCGAACGTGTCGACAACCAGCTGCCGCCCTATGCCAGCGAGGTGTGGCTCGACGTCGAGACCTTGAACATCGACGCCGCCTCCTTCGTCCAGCTCGAAGCGACCGAGAAGGCCGGAGGCCCGCCGGTGGACCGGCAAATCCTGGATATCATTGCCGTGCGCGGCAAGATGCAGAACCCGGTCACGGGATCCGGCGGCATGTTGCTCGGCCGGGTCAAAGCGCTGGGCCCGGACTACACTGGACCGCTGGCGGGCGTGCCGCTGGGCACCCGCGTGGCCACCCTGGTCTCGCTGACGCTGACGCCGCTGCATCTGGACCGCATCGTCGAGCTGCGGCCACAGGCGCACCAGGTGGTGGTGCAGGGCCGGGCGCACCTGCCCTCGTCGGCGCCGATCGCGGTCCTGCCGGAGGATTTTCCCGATGCCCTGGCCCTGTCGATCCTCGACGTGGCGGGCGCGCCGGCGCTGGTCGACCGCTGGGTCAAGCACCTGCCGCAGGGCGGCTCGCTGCTGGTCATCGGCGCGGGCAAGGCGGGCATCCTGTCGCTGGCGGCGGCCCGCAAGGCCAGGCCGGACCTGAAGCTTTTTGCCATCGACTACCACCAGGCCTCGGTCGACGCGGTCCTCGCGGCCGGCCTGTGCGACCACGGTCTGGCCCTGGACGCCACCCGCGCCATCGACGTGCGCGCCGCGGCGCACCAGTGGACGGCCGGCCAGGGCATGGACGCGGTGGTCAACATGGCCAGCCTGCCCGGTACCGAGATGGCCACCATCCTGGCCGCCAAGTCGCGGGCCCTGTGCCTGTTCTTCGGCATGGCCACGTCGTTCACGCGGGTGGCCCTGGGTGCCGAGGGTGTGGGCGCCGACGTCGACCTGCTCATCGGCAACGGCTACGCCATCGGTCACGCCGACTTTGCCCTGGATTTGGTCCGGGCGATGCCCGCGGTGCGCGACCTGTTGGTGCGGCGCTTCGCCGCCTAATCAACCGAGATTTGGCCAAAAACGTCGAAGCCGACGGCCCTTGGGTCGCCGGCTTCTTCGTTCGTGGCCGATTTCTGGCTACTTTTCCGGCGGCAGGAAGTTGAACTCGACGCGGCGGTTCTTCTCCCACGCGGCCTCGGAGTGGCCGGGGTCCAGCGGCCGCTCTTCGCCAAAGCCGATGGGAATCAGCCGGCTGCGGGCGATGCCGAGGGTGACCAGCGCCGCCACGACACTCTCGGCGCGGGCCTGGCTGAGCTTCTTGTTCTTCTTGTCCGAGCCGCGCTCGTCGGTGTGGCCTTCGACCTGCACCTTGACCTCGGTCTTCTCTTTCAGGGCCTGCGCGCACTCGTTCAGGATGTCCTCGGACAGCTGCCCGACGATCTTGGCCGAGTTGGTGGCGAACTGGATCTGCTTCTTGAACACGATGCGGTCCGACTCGACCACGATGTTCTTGAACTCGGGCGGCGGCGGCGGGGCTTCGGGCAGCTTGTCCGGGCAGCCGTCGGTGTCGTCCAGGCCGTTGAACACCTCGGGTTCGTTGGGGCAGTTGTCCAGCTTGGTGGGGAAGTCGTTCAGGCCGTCGCCGTCGTTGTCGCAGTCGGGGCAGCCGTCGATGTCGTCGAAGCTGTCGCGGTCCTCGGCCACGTTGGGGCACTTGTCCTTCTTGTCCGGCACGCCGTCGGCGTCGTTGTCGTCTTCGGGGCAGCCGTCTTCGTCCAGGTAGCCGTCTTTGTCCTCGGGCTGGTCGGGGCAGCGATCGAACTGATCGTGGATGCCGTCGCCATCGCGGTCGTATTCGGGGCAGCCGTCGTCGTCTTGGTCGTTGTCAAAGTCTTCCGGATCGTCGGGGCACTTGTCTTCGGCGTTGCAGATCTTGTCGCCGTCGTTGTCCGCGCAGCAGCCCTTCTGGCCCTTGACCGCCATCACCTTCTCGGTGTGGACCTTGGCCTGCTCCAGGTGATAGGCGGCGTTGATCGAGTCGCCGCGCTCGGTTTCGTAGCGGGCGTAGTCCAGGTTGGCTTCGGCCAGCGCCAGATCGCGCGGCGCGCAGTAGTAGGCCGGCTCGCGCACCGACCGCACCTGTTCGGCGAGCTCGGTGGTCTGCTTTTCCACGTCGGCGCTGGTCACGCAGGCCGGCGTCACCAGCACTGCCAGCAGGGCCGCCAGCCAAGCGGTCCGGGTCGCCAGGCGGCGGTGGGGCGGCGTGGGGCAGGCTTGCTGGTCGATTTGGGCTCGCGGCATCCAGGCCATTGCGTCCTCGTTGGCGGTCGCGCTCGTTGGCGGTCGCGGTTTGCGCGGTGGCGCGACCTACTTCTCTTCGGCCGGCACGCTGGGCGCCTTCTCGCGTTCCCCGTTTTTGGGTGCGAACTTCTCGCGGCGGCTGGTCTGGTCGCGGCCGATGCGCGCCATCTCCAAGGCTTTTTCGCTGGCCCCTTGGCTGGTGCGCGCGTACTCGGTGGCGACCTGGAACTGGCCCATGCCGTTGCATTCTTTGGCCTTGGCCAAGTACGACTCGGCGCGGGCGTAGTAATACACGGCGTATTCGGGCGCCTTTTGTGCTTCGGACTCGCGCAGGTCGCGGGTGGCGTCGGAGATGGCCGACGAGGCCGAGACGGAGCCACAGCCCGCGGCGGCCAAAGCCAGCGCGGCGGCGCCGAGCACGCCGGCGACCTTGCAGCAAGGATTGCCACGCAGGGTTGCGTAAGCTTTTGCATTTGCGAGCATCTCTGGCCTCTCCCGCCTGCGGGCGCTCACTGGGTCCACGCCTGCCAAGCCCAAGCTGAGCCGCGGGCCGGTGCCGTCTACTGTCGCGCTCGGCCGCAACCCTGTCAAGCTGCGGACCCTGCGCTGCGTGGCGCACTTGTGCCGGGGCCGCGATCGGGCCAAGATGCGGCGTCGCGGCGCGGTGGGGCGCGGCGGCACCTTGGGGTCGCGACAACGACCCTCTGTCGGTTGCGGCGGCATGAAGACAGTGAATTGGAAAGTGCTTACTTGGACTTGGCCGGGCTCCAACTTGGTGCCCGGCATGGTCGCGCTGGCGGTGCTGGCCGCGGTGCTGAGCCCCGCCTGCAGCCGCGTCTCGGCCGACCGCGCCCAGAACCAAGCCCTGGCGCAAGCTGCCACGGCCATCGAGCGCTATTCGCTGGCGTCCGACCAGGCCAACGCTGCGCACAAGGCGGTGATGGTGGCTTTTGCCAAGGCCAACGCGGCCACCAACCTTGCCGACTACAAAAGCATGTTGCGCACAGAGGTGTTGCCGACTCTGGATGCCTTTGTGGCCAAGCTGGTCGAGGCCTACCGCCGCGCCCGCGACCGCATCGCCGACTTCGAGCGCGACCTGCAGGATCCGAGCGGCCTGAACAAGTTCGACGAAATCCGCGTCCAGTTGCAGCGCGCCGTTGGCGAGTACAAGACCGCCTTGGACCAGTACTACGCCAAGAACAAACGGCAGTTGCGCTTTGATGGCCGGCCAGCCGCGTCGTCCGAAGCTGCCGCGCCCGCCGCTGCGGCCACCGCGACCACCGCGGCTCCGCAAGCCACGCCGTCTTCGGCACCCTGAGCGCCGGCCGCGCGGGCGCAGCGCCGGACTCGCCTCCGCGCTGCAAAGGAATCGAACCAACTTGTCCACTCCCTCTGCAAGCCTGTCGCCACTCGTGGCTTTGCGCGCCATGCGCCCGCACCAGTGGGTCAAGAATGCCTTTGTGGTGATTCCGGCCGTGTTTGCTGGACCGGACCTGCTCGCGACCGGCCAGGTGACGACGCTGCTGGCCGTGCAGGTCGGGCTGGCCGCGGTGGCCTTCAGTCTGGCGTCGAGCGCGACGTATTTGCTCAACGATATCCATGATGTCGAGGCCGATCGCCGCCATCCCGTCAAGTGCAAGCGGCCGATTGCCTCGGGCGAACTGCCGGTGCGCAGCGCTTGGATCTTGTTCGGCGTCCTGTTGGTGACGGCCCTGGGGACCGGAGCGTGGGTGCGGCCCAGCGTGGCCGCCATCGTCTGTGGCTACTTCGCCGTCAACGTCGCCTACTCCAAGGGCCTCAAGCGGCTGGCCTACGTCGACGCGGTGATCATCGCCCTGGGCTTCCTGCTGCGGCTGCTGGCCGGCGGCGAAGCGGCACAGGTGCACCTGTCGCGCTGGCTGATCTCGTGCACGGTGCTGCTGGCGCTCTTCCTGGCGCTGGGCAAGCGCAAGCACGAGGTGCTGACGACCCACGCCGGCCACCGCAAGTCGCTGGAACGCTACCGCGTCGAGCACTTGAACTTTGCCCTGGGCGTGCTGGCGGCCGCCACCGCGGGCGCCTACCTGGTCTACACGCTCGATCCGGCCACGCGCGCCCGTTTCCACACCGAAAGTCTGCCGCTGACCACGCCTTTTGGCGTCTTTGGGCTGCTGCGTTTCTACCAGCTGAGCGACGACGCCAAGGTCGCCGCCAGCCCGACCGACCGGATGCTCCGCGACCCCGCCTTCGTCATCAACGCCGTGGTGGGCGCGGCCGTGATCGTGGCGATGATCTACGGAGTTGCGATCCCATGAAGACTCGGTGGGCGGCGGTGCTATTCGCACTCGCGGCGAGTTGTGGCGCGGCCGACGGCCAGCGCAGCCCGCCCAACCCCCAGGCCGACCGGCTGCGGGCCGACCTGCGCGCCGCCAACGACAAGCCCATCGTCGCGCGCTGGAACCCCGCCCCGTGCGCCTGTCCGCCCTTCGAGGTGCTGGTGGGCGCCACCTGGGTGCGGGCGGACTTCGTCGCCGCCGACCCCGAGCCGCTGGTGGCCTGGCAGGCCTACTTGGCGGCCACCCCGACCGAGGCCTTGCCGGTGCCGCTGCAGGTCGAAGGACGCATCGAGCGCCAGCTCTTGCGCACCAGCACCGGCGCCTATGCGGTGCGCGTCGAAGTCGCGGCGGTGCTCGGCCCGCGCCCGTTGGAGCCGAGCCCCACCCCGACGCCTGGCCCGGCGGCCCCCTGAATTGCACCCCACCGGATTCGCGCGCAGACGGTTGAACGGAACCATTCTGCAACCGGCGGGAATCAGGCGGGGACCGCGCCCTGGGCCCGGAGAATCGCCGCGGTTTCCGACCCGAAGTGGACAGACTTGGTGCGCGATGGGTTGCGCAACATGGCCAAGCGGCGCAGTAAAAAAGTGGACGCGGCCGCCGGTGCGCGCCATGATCGATAGCGGAGGTTTGTATGTCGGCACCGTTGGCGTTCTGTCCCAGTCTTGCACCCACCTTGGCCCGCCGCGGCGCGCCGCTGGCCCTGCTGGCGACGCTGACCGCCTCTGCCGCCGTGGCCGGCGAAGAAGCCAAGCCCAAGGGTGTGGAGCTGCAGGTGTTCTTGGGCGACAAGCCGGTGGGGACCGAGGTGTTTCGCAGCAGCAAGGGCAGCGAGGCCAACTTCTTCTCGACCGAAGCCCAGTTGCAGGACAAGGTGGGCAAGGCCGCGTGGAAGGCCTTCAAGCAGCGGGCCGCGCTGCAGACCGCTCCCGACGGCACCTTGCAGCAGTACGACCGCTGGATCGACGTGACCGGCGCGACACAGCAGAGCAAGCTCTTCAATTTCCAGGGTAAGTGGCGAATCTCAGTGGTCGACGCGGCCTTCGAGGGCAAGAAACCCAAGCCCAAGGTCACCGACGTCAAGGCCGCCAACCCCACGATCGTGTTCGACGAGCGCGTGCCCTCGCTGGTGGTCCTGGCCGCCGAGCGCGCCGATGGCAAAGGCGAGGTCGAATTCGTGCGCGTCGACGACGCCAGCTCGGGCAAAGTGCACGTGGCGACGGAGCATTTGAGCGACGCCAAGGGCGGCAAGTTCACCCGGACGACGCTCAAGGGCGACAAGGTCGACGCTTGGGTGCTCCGCGACGGCAACGGCGCCCTGTTGGCCATCAAGGGCATGGACAACTGGCGCGCGGTGGCCAAGGGCGCCAAAGTGCCGGCCGACGCCAGCCTGAAGCCCGCCGAAGTCCCTGCCAAGGCCGCGCCCCTGCCGGCGGCCGGCACGCCCACTACCCGTTGAGTCTGGCCCGAGTTGCCGGCATACTCCGCGCCAATTCCGCCGGAGTCTTGCCATGCCGTCGCTCGCCGCCCCAACCCTGACCGTCGCGCGCACCTGCGCCCTGGTCGTTTTCACCCTTGCCTGCGCCGGATGTGGCGCCAGCGTGCAGTTCGACCGCGCCGCCGGCGTGCCCAAGTACAAGGCGCTTCCGGCCAAGACCGCTGTGCAAGTGGTCGAGAGTGCTGATCTTTTGCCGCAGCCGGTCGTCGTGGTCGGCAGCCTGCGCATGACGTCGCCCAAGGGCGAGGCCGATCGGGCCGAAGTCACCGCCGGGATGCAGAAAGAGGCGTTTCGCTTTGGTTGCGACGCGGTCGTCGGGCTGCAGGTGGTCGACCAGGTCGATCGGTCGATGCGGTGGGTCGACAAGCCGGGGCCCAGCGGCAAGCCGGTGCGCCAGCAGGAGCCGGTCGAAAAGCACACGTGGAATTGGAGCGCTCAGTGCGTGCGGTCGGCGCAGCAGCCGGCGACGTTGCCGACGACTCCGGCCAAGACGCCAGCCAAGTAGTGCGCCGAGCGGGCGGGCGCAGCCCGAATGGCGGGGCGACTATAGCTGCGGGCAGAACTTGTCGTCGCAACCGGGGCCCTTCTTCTTGCTCTCCTCTGCGGCACACACGGCGCAGTAGTACGAGCAGGGCAGCACGTCGTAGTTGCCGACCGTGCACGGCGGCTGAAAGTCTTTTGGTAGCGCCATGGTGGAGCACTGTTGCCACTGCTCCTCGGGCTCGACGTTGGGATTGCCCGGCACCGACAACAGGCAGCCCCAGCAGACGTCGAGCGGGTACTCCATCGTGCCCGACACCACGTCGTTGCCGCCGGC
>JACRCU010000425.1 GCA_016218865.1 Deltaproteobacteria bacterium
CAGGGCATCGGACCCACGGTGGCCCCGCTGCGCGAGAAGCTGGCGGCGGCTCCGATCGACAAGCTGGAGTTCTCGGTGGCACAGAACCTGAGGGCGGCGGCGGTGTTGCAGGGTTGGCGCCACGCCGGGCGCGACACGCTGCTGGTCGCCGGCATCGAGGCGCATGTGTGCGTGTGGCAGACCGTGGCCGACCTGCGCGCCGCCGGCTGGCACGTGCAGGTGGCGGCCGATGCCACCAGCTCGCGCACCGTGGAAAACTGGAACACTGCCAAGGGGTTGTGGCAGGCGGCCGGCGCGGTGGTGACCTCGACCGAGGCAGCGCTGTTCGACCTGGTGCGCGGCGCCCACCACCCGCAGTTCAAGGCGATCTCCAAGCTAATCAAGTAAGGAAACTTTGCCGCGAATTGCCCGACCGGCGCCAGACGTGCTAGCCTGCTGCGCCCATTGGGCCATCGCCCAGGTCGCCGCCACCAACTATGTCTGTGCACCCCATGTCTGAACGCGTCGTCATCACCTTCCAAGACGTGATCACCAAGCTGAATTCCTTCTGGAGTTCGCGCGGTTGTCTGCTGGTTCAACCCTACGATTTGGAGAAAGGCGCCGGTACCTTCAATCCGGCCACCTTTTTGCGGGCGCTGGGCCCCGAGCCGTGGAATGCGGCCTACGTGGAGCCGTCGCGGCGGCCGACCGACGGACGCTACGGCGAAAACCCGAACCGTCTTCAGCACTACTACCAGTACCAGGTGATCCTGAAGCCGTCGCCCAAGGACGTGCTGGACCAATACCTGGACTCGCTGCGCGCGATCGGCATCGACCCGCAGGGCCACGACATCCGCTTTGTGGAAGACGACTGGGAGTCGCCGACCCTGGGCGCCTGGGGCCTGGGCTGGGAAGTCTGGCTCGACGGTATGGAAGTGACGCAATTTACGTACTTCCAGCAGTGCGGCGGCCTGGACCTGCCGGTCATCAGCGCCGAGATCACCTACGGCCTAGAGCGCCTGACCATGTACCTGCAGGGCAAGGAAAGCGTGTACGACCTGGTGTGGACCTACGGGCCCGACGGCCGCGCCGTGACCTACGGCGAGATCCACCACGAAGACGAAGTGCAGTTCAGCGCCCACAACTTCGAGCACGCCGACGTGGCCCTGCACCTGCACCTGTTCGAGCAGTTCGAGAAGTCGGCGCTGGACTTGGTCAAGCGCGACCTGGTGCTCCCCGCCTACGACTACGTGATGAAGGCAAGTCACGCGTTCAACGTGCTGGACGCCCGCGGCGCCATCTCGGTGACCGAGCGCCAGAAGTACATCGGCCGTGTCCGCAACCTGGCCCGCCAGTGCGCGGTGGCCTACGAGGCGATGCGCTACCGGCTGGGGCTGCCGCTGTGTCCTGCGGATCAGCGCGAAGGTCTGCTGGCGGCACGGCAGGCGCTGCTGGCCGCCGAGGCCGAGCGCGTCCGACAAGCTGCTGAAAAAGCAGCACAAAAACAACAGAAAGCCCAAGGTGGCGCGGAGGTGCGTTCATGAGCACCGCACCCCTTCTGATCGCACCCCTTCTGATCGAAATTGGCAGCGAAGAGATCCCCGCCGGGGTGGTGGGCAATGCTGCGCGCTGGCTGCACGAGCAGGTGGCGCAGCTGGTGGGCGTGGCCGCCGACCAGGGCCAGTGCCTGTATACGCCGCGGCGGATGGTCTCGTACTTCCCAGAGGTGGTGCTGCGCCAGCCCGACCGGCACGAAGTGGCCATGGGTCCGGCGCTGAAGGCCGCTCGCAGCGACGACGGTCAGTGGACCCGCGCCGCCGAAGGTTTTGCCAAGGGCCAGGGCGTGGCGATGAGCGACCTGGAGGTGCTGGACACCCCCAAGGGGCAGTACATCGCCGCGAAGAAAACCATCGTGGGCAAGCCGACTTCGGACCTGCTCGCCGAAGCGCTGCCGCGCCTGCTGCGCCAGATGCCGCTGCCCAAGCGGATGCGCTGGGGCACCGAGCGCGAGGCCTTCGTCCGGCCGGTGCACTGGCTGGTGGCGCTGCTGGGCAACCTGCCGCTCGACTTCGAATTCGCGGGCATGCGGTCCGGCACCACCTCGCAGGGCCACCGCTTCTACCACCCGGGGCCGGTTGAGGTCACCGCCGAGCTGCCGCTGTACAAGCTGAGGCTGCGCGAGGCGCAGGTGATCCTGGACCCCGAGGAGCGCAAGTCGCTCATTCTCCAGGGGATCGACGGGCTGTGCCGCGAGGTCGGCGGCAGTTGGCGGCAGGACTTCGACACGCTGGACGTGGTGGTCAACCTGACGGAGTCGCCGCGGCCTCTGCTGGGCGCTTTTGACCCCGGCTTCTTGGAAATCCCGCCCGAGGTGATCTTCACCACCCTGCGCGAGAACCAGAAGCTGTTCACGATCAACGACCAGCACGGCAAGCTGACCAACCGTTTTGTCGCGGTGGCCAATACCCTCAGCGAGGCAAGTCGCTCCGTGGTCGCCGCCGGCAACGCCCGAGTGGTGTCGGCGCGTCTCGCCGACGCGCGCTTCTTCTACCGCGAAGATGTGCGCACGCCGCTGGCGAACCGCGTGGCCGGGCTGGGCGACCGCATCTGGCTGGCGGGCATGGGCTCGATCGCCGAAAAGGTCAAGCGGGTAGAGAACTTGGCCACCGCCTTCGCCGAGCAGCTGTGCCCGGGCGCGGTGGGGCAAGTGGCCCGCGCCGCCTACCTGTGCAAGGCCGATCTGGCGACGCGCATGGTCTTCGAGTTCCCGGAGTTGCAGGGTGTGATCGGCGGCTACTACGCGCGCGCCGACGGCGAAGAGGCCGCGGTGGCCCAGGCGATCGCCAGCCACTACCAGCCGCGCTTTGCCGCCGACGCCATTCCGGCCACGGTGCAGGGGCAGATGGTGGCGCTGGCCGACAAGCTCGACAGCATCGCCGGTTGCTTTGGCCTGGGCTTGGTGCCGTCGGGCACCCAGGATCCCTACGCATTGCGTCGGGCTGCCCTGGGCGTGCTGCGCATCCTGGCCGAAGGGGGCCACGCGCTGCCGCTGTCCAAGGCGGTGGCGCAGGCGGTGGCGGCGCTGCCCGAGTCGGTGCGCGCCGGCAAAGAGGCGGCGATTACCTCGCAGATCCTCGACTTTTTCCGCGGGCGCCTGGCCTCGCTGCACGCGGCGGATCACCCGGTCGACGCCGTGGACGCGGTGCTGGAAGCCGGCTTCGACGCGGTCGGCACCATCGCGCCGCGCCTGCAGGCTCTGGCGGATCTGCGCGCCGACGCCGACTTTGTGCCGCTGGCGGCCGCCTTCAAACGCGTGGGCAACCTGGTGCGCAAGTCGGCCGGCGACGGCGATCTGGGCGCGGCGTTCGACGCCAAACTGTGCGAAAAGCAGGCCGAATTGGACTTGCACCGCAAGCTGGACGGCCTGGCCGGCACCAGCGCCGAGCGCTTGGCGGCGGGTGACTTTGCCGGGGCGATGCGCTTGCTGGCGCAGGTCAAGCCCGAAGTCGACGCGTTCTTCGACGGCGTGATGGTGATGGTCGACGACGCGGCGGTGCGCCGCAACCGCGTGGCCCTGTTGGGGCGCTGCGCCGGACTGTTCGCACAGATCGCCGACTTCTCCAAGCTGCAGGGTTAGGTGAGTCAAGTGGATTGGTGGCGCCGCTCGAATTGGCTTCGATCTGGAGGTGCACGGAGCCCACGGTGGCCGCTGCTGCCTGCTGCGACGGCTTTGTGCCTGGCCGCCTGTGGCGACAACCCGGGCCTGCCCGAGGACACGGGCCTCGCCGTGCGCTACCCAATCGCGCTGGCGGCAGTGCCTTCGGGCGAGCTGCTGTTCGTGGTGGGCGCCAACTTCGACCGGGCCTTCCGCGCGGGCAAGGTGCGGGTCCTGAACACCGCGAGCGACCAGTATGTCGCCGGATTGCTGGAGATTCCCGGCTACGCTGGCGGTGTGGCGCTGCAGGTCCCGCAGGACACGACGCCCAGCACCGCCATGCCCGAGCGACTGCTGATCACCTCGCGCGACGACGACGCCATCAGCTGGGCCAGCTTCGATGCCAAGAACGCCTCGCTCAGCTGCGGCACCCACGACTCGGCGGGCCGCTGCGACAGCGGGCACCGCTTCGGCTTCCCAGAGGACACTGCGCCGATCGGCAACGATCCCATGGGCATCGAGGTGGTGCCGTGGGATCCGGGCTATTGGCGGGTGACCGTGGTGGCGTCGGCCTCGGCCACGGCCACCGTGCTGCGCATGGACAGCAAGGGCCACTTCGACGTCGTGGACCAGATCACCCTGTCGACGGGCCTGTACGGTGTCAAGACCGCGCCCGGCACCGGTCGCACCTACATCTCGACCATCGGCGCGCCGTACCTGCACGTGCTGCGCGTCGACGCCGACCCCAGCCGCAAGACCGGCTACAAAGTGGTCGCCGAACCGACGCTGGTGCTGCCTTCGCTGGCGGCGTCGTCGTATGGCCGCGGCCTGGCCCTGTCGTCCGACGGCGCGCGCTTGTACGTGGCCGATCGCAGCCCGCAGGCGGTGATCGAGATCGACGTGACCCCCGGACCGTCGGGTGCGCCGCGCAATGCCATCGCCGCGGTGATGA
>JACRCU010000426.1 GCA_016218865.1 Deltaproteobacteria bacterium
CGGGCCGCGATCTTCCGGCCACAGCATCCCCAGGGTGCCGCAGTAGACGCCGCGCGACCGCTGCTCCAGGTCGTCGATGACCTGCATGGCGCGGATCTTCGGGCAGCCCGTCACCGAGGCCGGCGGCAGGGTCGCGGCGAGCAACTGTGTAAAATTCCCCACCTCGCGGAGCTGGCCGCTGACCTCGCTCTCCAGGTGCCACAGGGTCGCGTACGGCTCGCACACCAGCAGCTCGGGCACGGCGACGCTGCCGACCTGGCACACCCGCTGCAGGTCGCTGCGCACCATGTCGACGATCATCGTGTTTTCGGCGCGTTCCTTCTCCTGGCCGGCCAGCCACTGCCGTTGAGCCGCATCGCTGGCGGGGTCGTGGCCGCGCGGGGCGGTGCCCTTGATCGGCCGGCTGCGCACGCCAGCGCCGTCCACTGCGAGAAAGCGCTCCATGGAGCCAGAAATCACCGTCAGGTCGCCCAGTTGCAGACCCAGTGCATACGGCACCGGCTGGGCGGCCAGCACCGCCGCCACCGCCTGCTGCAGCCGCGGCGCCGGCATCGCTACACCGAATTCACACGTCAGATTCACCTGGTAGACCTGACCGCCGGCGATGGCTTCGGCCACCGTGGCGGCACCGGCCAGGAACCGCCCCTGCTGGCGCAGCAAGTCCTGGGGCGCCGGCAGCTGGGCCCCGGGCACCGCCACCTTGGGCACCTCCACGGGCTGCAAGTCCCTGCGGTCGAAGGTGATCCACGCTGCGTCCGGGCCGCGATTCGGCCGGGGTTGGCGCTCCAGCGCCGCTCCCAGCTCGTAGCTCCAGTAGCCGGCCACCGCGCGCCCGCTGTCCAGGTCCTGGTCCAGCGCTTGCAGGACGCGTCGGGCCGAGGCGCGGGGCTCTGCCGGGTCGATCGAAAACTGCCGCACCGCCTGGACTTTCTCGCGCGGCAGTCCAACCGGGCCGTCTGGGCACAGGGCCCAGCGCCGCGCACCGTCGCCGGCCGCTACCAGGGCGAAGTCCTGTCCAGTTGTGGCCTTGCCTGCCGTCATGTGCTCGCGTCTGGCGCCCAACTGGCGTCGCGCGGATGGTATGCGATGTAGGGCGGGACGGCCACGGGCTGCCGTGCTACCCTGCGCCCGCGTCCCTGCACGGCGCGCCGGCCAGAACGCGATGGACTCCGCCCCGCCACAAGACCCCTGCGCCACGTGGGTTTCCGCCGTCGAGGAGTGCTTCGTCGCCATCCGCGGCCGCGGCGTGGTGTGGGCGCCGGCCGACTCCGAGCGCGCCGCCCGGTGGTACCGCGCCGGGGTGCCGCTGGGCGTGGCGATCCGTGTGCTGCAAGCGCGGGTTCGGGCTTGGCAATTCCGCCATGGCGTCGATGCGCGCCTGCCGATGTCGCTGGCCTGGTACGAGCCGGCGATCCTGCAGGCCAGCCGCGCGGTGGTCGTGGCGGGACCTGGGCAGCCGGTGCTGCAGGCCGTGGCCGCGGAGCCCAAAGTCGAGGCACGGCTCGCGGAATTGCTCGATGCCTTGCCGCGGCTGTTGGACGAAAACCGCAACCTGATCGCCCAGTACGCCTATCGCAAGACCTTCGAGGGCCTGGATGCGGCGCAGCGACCGGCCGACGCCGCCAGCGAACCGGACCCGGAAACCCTGGAAGCGCAGCTGGTCGATCCCGTCGACGCCATCGCCCGCTGCCGGCAGAGCCTGCGCAAGACGGCCCTGCGCGGTCTGGACGAAGATCAGACCGCCCAACTCGACCGCTTCGTCGGCGCCCAGCTGGCGGGCAGCACCCTCGGCAAGAAGGCCAAGGAACTGCGCAAGGTTGCACTGACCGAGCAGTGGCTGTCGGTGCACCTGGGGCTGCTGTGGCCCGACCTGGACGGCTGGCACTGTGCCGCGGAAGCGACCGAATCTGCGTAGGTCGGGGTCTTGTCCCCCCGCCGAAAACGCATTCGTAATCTTTAGTTGTACGACGACAGCGCCCGCCAGCGCTTGGCGCGGTTGCTCCACAGGTACAGCAGTCCGTCGCGGCCCAGGCCGAGCAAGTCCTCGCCCATCAGCCAGATGCCCATCAGGTCGCCGTCGCGGTCGATGTAGCTGGAAACATTGCCAGAGTAAACCCGCCCGTCGGTGTCGAGCCCGTACCAGGTGCTGCCGAAGGCCTGGACCTGGTGCACGCCGCTGGCGATGGCCTCGCCGCCGTTGTCCCACTGGCCGCCGCGCCAGCGAAACAGGCTGCCGCTCTCGTGATCCAGCACGTACAGCACGCCGCGGGTGGCGAACAGCGAGCCGCGCACCGGCCGCGAGCTGAGCGTCAGCTTCTTCTCGCCGCGCACCATCGACACCAGGCCGCCCTTGTCCAGCACGAACACCGCGCCGTCGCTGGCTTCGATGTCCCGGGCCGGTCCCAGGCGCGTGCCCAGCCACTTGCCGGTGCTCCGCTCGTACAGCATCACGTTGCCTTCGCTGTCGGTGGCGTAGATCTGGCCGGTGGCATCGTCGATGTCCATCGCCACTGCCTTGCCCACGTCGAAGTAGCGGACACCGCTGCGGATCCACAGATGACCGCTCTGCGACACCGCCAGCAGCGGGAAGCTCTGCTCAATGTACTTCACCGCCTTGGGCCGGTCGGCTTCGGGCAGCGACGCCACCGCGGCCTCCAGGCTGTCGTTCAGCCACGCCACCTCGCCCACGCCGCTCAGCAGCGTCCGCCCGCCGTAGGTAAAGGCCGAGAACAGCGCGCACACCACCTTGCGCGACTCGGTGCCCGGAAAGCGCTTTTCCACGTCGGCGAACACGCGCTTGACGATAAGGCCCATGGCCGCGCCGTCGGGGCTCGGCTTGCCGTCGGGTCGGTCGGCGCCGTTGGCCAGCGCGTGACCCAGGTCGCCCTTGTGGTCCACGAAGGCCCGCACCACGTTCGACGGCCGGGCAAACCCCAGCGACTGCGCGTTCTTGCGGATCCAAGTGTTGATGCCGACCAGCCGGCCTTCCATGTCCAGCAGCGGCCCGCCCGAGTTGCCCGGGTTGATCGCGGTCTCGGTCTGCAGCGCGTTCTTGCGGATCGCCGAGATCGACCCCGAGGTCAGCGTCCACGCCAGCCCCTGCGGATTGCCGATCGCCACCACGTCCTGGCCGATGCGCACCGCGTCCGAGTCGCCCCACGGCACCGTGGGATAGCCGCCTTTGCGTTCGGGCAGTTGCAACAGCGCCAGGTCGTTTTCCGGGTCGACCCGCAGCACCCGCGGCTGCAGCGCCCGCGCCTGGTGAGCGCGCACGTAACTGGCGATATCCTCTTCGACAATCCGCTCTTTGGGGTCGTACAGGAACACGTAGAAGGTCTCGGCCTGCGGCGCGTCCGCGACCACGTGGTAGTTGGTGACCAGCAGGCCCTTGGGGTCCACCACCACGCCCGCGCCGATCTCCACGCCGCGCCGGCTCATGAGCGCCACCAGCGCCGTGGCGGGACCGCACTTTTCAAAGACATCGGCCTTGGTCAGCGCCAGGGCCGGCTGGATCGGTGCGACCGCCGCCTGGGCCGCGAGCGCCAGCGCCAGCGCAACGCATAGCCGCCGCGCCGCCGCAACAAGATGACTCGGCCTTGGCATCATGGTCGTGACCTCGGGTCGGGTGGGCCCCGCACGGCGCCGCGTCTGCACAAAACTGCGCCTGCTACTGCGGACGGTAGGAGGTTGGACGCACCTCGTCAACGCGAGCTGTGCCCGCCGCCCGACAAACGCGTGACGAAATCTTCACGTAGGGCTAAGCTATGCGCAATGGCCACTGCGGCCCCAGCCGGTAGGCATGAAGACCATCGCCCTTGTCGCTCCGTTTTTTCAAGAGAATACCCTCCGCTACGTCCGCGCCCTGGCCGACGTGGGCAAGTGCCAGCCGCTCCTCATCAGCCAGGATCCGCGCGAGCGCTTGCCGGCCGACCTACAGGCCAAGATTGCCGGCCACTACCGCGTGGGCAACTGCATGAGCGGCGAGGATCTGGCCCGCGCCTGCCGGGCCTTCCGCAAGCATTTCGGCGAGTTGGATGGTCTGTACGGCGTGTTGGAGCAGCTGCAGCAGCCGATGGCCGAAGCGCGCGAGCTGGCCGACGTGCCCGGAATGGGCGTCCAGATGGCCAAGAATTTCCGTGACAAAGCCCAGATGAAAGACGTGCTGCGCGCTGCCGGCGTGCCGGTTGCCCGCCACATGCTGGTCGAGAGCGACAACGATGCTCTGGACTTTGCCGAGAAGGTGAGCCTGCCAATCATCCTGAAGCCGGTCGCGGGCTTGGGTAGCCGCGGCACCTACCGCATCCAGACCGACGAGGACCTGCGCCACGCGCTCAAGACCCTGCGGCCGTCGATCGACGCGCCCCTGCAGGCCGAGGAATTC
>JACRCU010000432.1 GCA_016218865.1 Deltaproteobacteria bacterium
CTCGCCGGCCAAGAGTACCCCGCGGGCGGCAAGGTCGAGTTCAGCCCGGCCCTGACCATCAAACCCGGCGACATCGTCAACGCCTCGATGCTGTTCAGCGCCAAGGACGACAAGCCGCGCTCGACCGAGATCTTCTTCCAGACCAACGATCCGTCGCTGACCCAGCCCGGCCCCGGCATCAAGCGCGTCGCGGTCAAGGTCAACTCCACGGGCCCGTGCTTGCTGCTCAGCCCCAAGGCGGTCGTGTTCGGCCCCACCACCGTCGGCCAGTCCAAGAAGCAGGCCCTGCAGATCAAGTCGTGCGGCGACGAACCGGTGGTCATCACCAGCATTGCCCTGGACGACTCGCCCGCGGCTGGCAACTTCGCGCCCGACTGGTCGACGTTCGCCGCCGGCAACAACCAGGCGCCCAGCCAGGCCAACCCCCTGACCATCCCGGTCAATGGCATCGTCCAACTGAACCTGTCGTACACCCCGGCCTCGCTGGCCAAGGTCGGCAGCGACGGCAGCGTCGAGTCGGACAAGGCCAACTTGGTTTTCACCAGCAACATCGCCGCCGTCAAGAGCACCGCGACCTTGGAAGGCTACGGCGCGTCGTCGGATTGCCCGGTGCCGATCATCACCATCATGGAAGGCGACACCGTCACCCCGCAGACGATCCTGCACATCGACGGCAAGCAGAGCTACGCTTCGGTGCAGACCGCCACCATCACGGAGTTCCAGTGGAGCGTCGACCAGCCCAAGGGCTCGGTGGGCTTGATCCTGCCCAACGACAAGTCGGCCGCCGTGACCTTCCAGCCCAACGTCGCCGGCGACTACAAGTTCCGCTTGCAGATCAAGGACTCGACCGGCAAGTCCAGCTGCGCGCCGGCCGAGAAGGTGGTCAAGGTCATCCCTGATCAGGCCATCCACGTGGAATTGCTGTGGAAGACCCCGGGCGACAAGGACGAGAGCGATTCGGGCCCGGGCGCCGGTTCGGACCTGGACCTGCACTTTGCCCACCAGTACGCCGCGGGCCAGGACTACGACAAGGACGGCAAGCCCGATCCGTGGTTCGCCGGCCAGTACGACTGCTTCTGGCTGAACTGCGGCAACGGCAATTCGGTGCAGTGGGGCTCGTACGATCCGAACATCGACGACGATCCGCACCTGGACCGCGACGACACCGATGGCGCCGGCCCCGAGAACCTGAACCTGACGCTGCCCGAAGACGGCCGCACCTACGGCGTAGGCGTGCACTACTACAACGACTTCGGCCTGGGGCCCAGCGTCGCCACCGTGCGCGTCTACATCTACGGCGTCTTGCAGTACGAAGTGACTTCGACCAATCTGGTCAAGAGCGACTTGTGGTACGTCGCCAACATCAGCTGGCCCGACGCCAGCATCGACGCGGCCACGGGTGGCGGGTCTGGGCTGTTCATCACCCACAAGTACCCCGCCCCGTCGCTCGAGTAGGGCCGCGACCTGCCGGCCCCGGAACATGCTGCCTGCAACGTGCGGGCTACGACGTACGAATCGGCTCAGCTGGAGGTAAGGGATGCGCACCACCTGGGGTCTTGGCCGCTCGGCGGCATGGCTCACCATGGCCACCATCGCCAGCCTGCTGGCGGCGAGCTGCTCCGACACCACGGACGGCAACGGCAACGGCGACGCCAGCGGCAGCGGCAACACCACCACCTGCTCTGGCGCATTCTGTACCGACACGGACGTCCGCATCAGCGTCTCGCCCGCCAAGCTGCAGTACGCCGATCTGGCGCCCGGCGGCAACCAGGAACAGGCACTGACCATCTCCCACGTGGGCAACAGCGACGTGCTGAAGGTGGACTCGTTCAGCTTCGAGCCCGCCACCGACGAATTCACCATCGTCGACTGGCACCCGCTCTCGCTGCAAAAGGGTCAAAAGGCCCAGATCAAGGTGCGCTACGCACCCAAGGCGGCGGGCAAGAAGTCGCTGACCTTGTACCTGAACAACAACGACATCACCGCCAGCAAGCGCAAATTCCCGGTGCCGATCACCGTGTCCCCCGGCATGGCGATGCTCAACGTGCAGCCCAACCCGATCGACTTTGGCTACGTGGCCGCGGGCGCCACGACCAAGGTCACCGCGACCGTGGCCAACATGGGCACCATTCCGGTGGCGATCAGCTCGATCACCCTGAGCAAGAACGACAGTCCGGACTTTGCCATCGCCGAGGCGCCCAAGAGCGGCGACACCATCCCGGCGCAGGATACCGTCAAGATTACGCTTAGTTATACCCCCATGGGCGGCGACGCCGACCTGTCGCACCTGACCATCGAGACGGCCGACCAGAAAAAGATCGTGGTGGACGTGAAGGGCGCCGAGATCGCGCCGCGCATCGGCACCGTGCCGCCCGAGAGCCTGGATCTGGGGCCGATGGAGTTGGGCGTGCCGATCACCCGCGACATCAAGGTCTGCAATTTCGGCCTGGCCCAGCTGGACATCAGCAAGCTGGAAGTGTCGGCGGTGTCGGCGCTGAAGGACATGCAGTTCTCGCTGAAGTTGCCGACCTCGATCGCGCCGCCTAGCGTCGCTCAGACCTGCGACACGGGCGTGGTGTTCACCATCACCGCCAAGACCGACAAGCCGCTGCCCGCCAACGGCAGCCCGGTGGCCAGCCTGGTGTTCACCAGCAACGACCCCGCCACGCCCACCTACTTCCTGCCCGTGTTCGCCCAGACCAATGCACCCAAACTACTGCTGACACCAAATGATTACGTTGACTTTGCCATCGTGGGCAAGGGCGGCAAGACCAAGCGCACGATCGAGCTGTTCAACGAAGGCACCGCGGACTTGATCGTGGAACCTGTGTCGATTACCGACGACGCGTTGGGCGAGTTCTCGATCGTGCCCGGCAACTTCCCGCCCGCGTCGAGCAACCCGGCGGCCGCCACCATCCAGCCCGGCAAGAACGCGGTGTTCCAGGTCCAATTCGAGGCCAAGGGGCCGACCAACCAGAAGGTGCAGGCCAAGCTCCACATCAAGTCGAACGACCCGGGCCTGCCCGAGGCAATCCTGCCAATGTACGCCGAGCGCGCCGACGGCCTGGTGTGCAAGGTCGCGCTGGTGCCGCCGGTGCTGAACTTCGGTCTGCTGCCCTACGGCGCCCAGAAGACCCTGCCGCTGGTCCTGAAGAACACCGGCACCGGCCCGTGCGTGTTCAAGTCGGTCAAGGTGCTGGACTGTGGCGGCAACGGCCTGCCGCCGCCGCTCGGTCCGGGGCCGATGGTCTGCAAGGCCACAGGTAGCAAGAGCTTTTCGGCGGGCGCGCCGTCGGCCAGCCTGTTCCAGCTGGGGCCGGGCGAGCAAGGCAAGG
This sequence comes from Deltaproteobacteria bacterium, assembly GCA_016218865.1. GTDB lineage: Bacteria > Myxococcota_A > UBA9042 > UBA9042 > UBA9042 > SXRM01. Next base: position 3,336 of record JACRCU010000432.1, read on the forward strand.
TGCTGGTCACCTTCTCGGCACCCGACGATCTGGGCTTCCTGTTGGGCAAGCCCAACGAAGTCACGCCCTTCGCAGCCCTGCTGATCGCCGACTTCGAAGACGCCTCCACCGGTGCCATCAAGAGCTTCCCGGTCGAGGCAGCCAAGGCCAGCACCGCCAAGCCTGACCTGGAGGCCAAAGTGGGCAAGGCTCAGGTCACGGTGCTGCCGGGCCAGCTGGATTTTGGCGTGGTCACGGTCGGTTGCAAGTCGCCGATCAAGGACGTCAGCGTGTTCAACACCGGCACCACCGACGCCTACATCAACAAGATCGACCTGGTCGGCTGCGGCTTGGAGGTGCAGGGCGTCAACCTGCCGGCCATCCCCAAGAGCGGTCTGCCGATCTCGCAGGCCAAACCGGTCACGTTCCAAGTCCAATACGGGCCACAGAACGTCGGCAAGGACCAGTGCCAGCTCGAGGTCTATACCAGCCTGTCCGGCGTATGCGCCAAGGCCGACAAGACCCAGACCGGCGTCAACTGCAGCGTCAACGGCGACTGCCAGGCGGGCGAGTTCTGCGCGGGCCAACTGTTCACGGTGCCGATCACCGGCGAAGGTACGCTCGACACCGAGTTCACCGACACCTACGTGCAAGGCGTGGGCAAGCAGGTCGACGTGCTGTTCGTGGTGGACAACTCGGGGTCCATGAGCGAAGAGCAGCAGAACCTGGCCAACAACTTCAAGACCTTCACGCAGATCGCCGACCTGTGGCAGAACAACTACCACATCGGCCTGACCACCACCGACATGGAATCCAGCGCCATGACCGGCAAGCTCCAGTCGAGCGGCGGCATCCGGGTGGTGACACCCAAGACCACCGATGGGCCGGGCGTGCTCGTCAAGCTCACCAAGCAGGGCACCAACGGCTCGTCGTCTGAGCAGGGCCTGGGCGCGGCCGAAGCGGCGCTGACGCTGCCCAACGTCTACGACAGCGGCAAGGCCTGCAAGACCGACACCGACTGCAAGAGCGACGGCGGCTTCTGCATCCCCAACGCCGACGACCCGGCCACCACCATGTGCGGCGGCACCAACCGCACCTTCATCCGCAAATCGGCCGGCCTCGAAGTCGTGGTCCTGAGCGACGAAGAAGATCAGTCGGCCTCCACGGTGGCCTACTACACCAATTTCTTCTACTCGATCAAGGGCTTGGCCAACAAGGCCCTGTTCCACTTCCACGCCATCGTCGGCCCGGGCGGCGGCTGCAGCAGCTCCAACGGCGACGCCGAAGCGGGCGAGCGCTACATCCAGGTGGCCAACAACACCGGCGGCAAGGTCGGCTCGATCTGCGACGCCAATTTCGCCAATACGCTCAAAGACATCGGGCAGGTTGCCTTTGGCCTGTCGCAGCAGTTCTTCCTGACCCGCACACCCGAGGCCTCGACCATCGAGGTCAAGGTCAATGGCACGCCCTGCCCGGCCGGCAACTGGCAGTACGATTCGGCATCGAATTCGGTGATTTTCCCGCCGAACAGCTCGTGCGTGCCGCAGAAGGGCGACAAGGTCGACATCCACTACAAAATGCTCTGCTTCCCGTAGCCGGTCGGCGATTGGCCCAGGCAGCGCGGTGCAGGTACACTTAGCGTGGCGCACGGCCGTGGCGCCAGGGACGACCCAAGGACGATCATGCGTTATCTGAAGTACGGAGTGGTGGCCGGCGCGATGCTGCTGGCCGCGTGCGGCAGCGAAGACCAGTTCGGAACCGAAGCCAATCCGGTCCTGTCGCTGCAAGTCGAAGGCAAGGCCCCACCCAGCGGCACCGCGTGCACCAACTTCACGCCCGACGCCACCCGCGGCCAGACCAAGTACCACAAGCAGATTCTGATCAAGAATACGGCCACTGTCGGTACCAAGACGCCCAAGGCGCTGTGCGTCAAGTGGGAGATCAAGGACAGCAACAGCCAGCTGAAGATCACGCCTCCCAGCAACTTGCCCACGGACCCGGACTGCACGGGCGACTGGAAGACCGGGCTCAGCATCAACTCGGCGGGCATCGCCTTCGACATCGAGTACGCCGCCAACGAGAGCGGCGACAGCGAGCCGGTCAAGATCACCTTCGCCACCAACGATCCCGACGCCCCGACCAAGGTCTTGTGCTTCGGCATCGCCAGCGTGGGCGCGGTCTGTCAGCTCGAACCGTCGGCCTTCACCTTCACCAACGTGACCGCGGCCAACCCGCAGACGGCCTGCTTCAGCCTGCGCAACTCGGGCAATGCCTCGCTGGCCTTCAAGGGCGCCGGCATCGACCCGGCCAACAGCCAGTACACCATCACCGCGCAGCCCAACAGCGACGAAACGCTGCCCGGCATGGGCACGCCAGAGAACATCGACGGCAGCAAGACCCTGAAGATCTGCGTTCGCTATAGCCCCGACAGCGACACGGGCAACGAGAAGGCCACTCTGGTCGTCCTGACCACCGGTCAGCCTGCCGAGTGCAAGTCGTCGCTCGACGCCCAGACCCAGGACCAGGCCAACTTCAACATCAGCTGCACAGAGGCGACCGGCAAGAAGATCTTCTCGTTCCCCGACCCGATCGCCGGCAGCGCCAAGTGCAAGATCTGCGGCGAGGGCCCGCCGCCGCTGAAAATCCAGAACGTGCTGGTCAAGGCCTACACCGAGGCCGGTCAGACCAAAGCCGACGCCAACTACAAGGCGCAGATGGTCGACGTCGCCGGTAACCCGCAAACGCTGTACGCCCTGAACAAGGACAAGTGCATCGACGTGGTGGTCAACTACACCCCGCAAGGCGGTCTGCCCGGGCCGCCGGCCTATGTCGCCTTTACCTTTTCTAGCGTCGGCATCAGCAACGAGGGCTCCATTCCGATCGTCCCTGGCGACTGCGACACGCCGCAGCCCGATTTTGGCCCGATCCCGGTGCGTGCCCAAGCCGCGGTCGGCGAGACCTGGACCACCACCCTGTCGATCGCCAACCAGAGCTGCGGCGGGCTGACCATCACCAACATCTGCCCCTACGACTCGGGCTACACCGGCAAGGACCCCTGCTCGGCGCCGTCTAAGCACTTCGCCCTGGCCAAGGGCTTTGCCACCACCACCGTGCCGGGCTTTGGCCTCATCAACGTCGACGTCAACTTCAAGCCCGCCAACGGCAACAAGAAGACCATCAACGACGCGCTGTTCATCCAGTACTGCCCGGGGACATTCGCGAGCGGCACCTGCGGCGTCGAGCTGGCGTCGCGCGTGGTCAGCCTGGCCGGCACGGTGGCCTTCGACACCACCCCCAAGGTGCCCACGGCCACCCTCAGCGTCATCACCGCCGCCGACAAGATCGTGGTCGGCAAGCCGGTCAACCTCGCTATGGGCGCCGCCGATCTGGGCGGGTTCACGGATCTGGCCACCAAGTACTATTGGTGGACCATCAGCAAGCGCCCCGAGGGCTCGGCGGCCTGGATTCCTGCCGAGTTCCAGGGCACCAGCGCCACGGCGAACTTGTCCGTGATTCCGGACGCGCCGGGCGAGTACGAGGTCTCGGGCCAGGTTCAGCTGATCAGCGAAACGGGCTCCGACGCCTACAGCCCGCAGGTCAAGGTCAAGTTCACCGCCAAATAGCCGCACGAGGGCGCCATGGCCCAGCTCGATCTGCACGTTACCAGCGAGACTGGGCAGTTGCGGGCCTGTGCGCTGTGGGGGCCGGGCGGCGAGTTCGACGCGATGGCGCCGGACCACATCGCGCCGCTGCGCCTGGGCCGCCACGGCTGGGAACCCAATCCCGACTACCTGTTGTTCGACGATCTGGTCCTGCTGGACCACCTGCGCCAAGAGCACGCGATCCTGCGCTCGGTGGTGGCCGCGGCGACCGGCGAGCGAAACTGCCTGGATCTTCGCGATATGCTCACGTCGGTGCTGGCGGAGCCCGTGGCCCGCGGCGAAATCGTTGAGCAAGTGTTGGACATGGAGGCGCAACTGGGCACGCCGACGCCGCAATTGCGTCACGCGCGCCAGCGCCTGGGCGATCTGCCGCCGGTAGAATTGAGCGCCGCCCTGGTCACCGGTCTGGATCCCGACGACGATGGCGCGCTGCTCGCGGCGCCGTCGCCCAACCTGCTGTGTGCGCGCGACCTGGCCGCGGTGGTCGGCAATTCGCTGGTGCTGTCCTATCCGCGGGCTCGGGCGCGCAAGCGCGACGGCATCATCGCCCGCGGCATTGCCCGCCACCACCCGCGGCTGGCCGGTGCGCCGGTCATCGACATCCGGCTGGGAGCCGACAGCGCGAGCGAGGCGGTCGACGACCGCACCGTCGAAGGCGGCGACGTGCTGGTGGTGGCCAAGGACCTGGTCCTGGTGGGCCTGGGCGAGCGGACCAGCGAGCGCGGCGCCCTGCTGCTGGCGTCAGCCCTGCATGCGCGCGGCATAGCCCACGTCTGGGGCGTGCGCCTGCCGCACCAGCGAGCGACCATGCACTTGGACACGGTGATGACGTGGATCGAGCCGGGGCGCGCGCTGGCGTGGCTGCCGGGCCTGGGCGGCGATCAGGCGCAAGTGGTCGACTTGGTGCAGGGCGGTCAGCCCATCGGCCGCGACCTCCGAGCTTTGCTCGAAGCCCACGGCCGCGCCCTGGACTTGGTTCCCTGCGGCGGCACCGATCCGCGGGCCGGTGCGCGCGAGCAGTGGTCCGACGGCGCCAATGCCGTGTGCCTGGGGCCGGGCCGCATCGTGCTGTATGGCCGCAACCGCGCCACGCTGCGCGAACTGAACCGCCGCGACTACCAAGTGCTGTCGCCCGACGAATTCATCGCCAATGCCGACCTGCTCATGCTCGGCGATCGCCGCTGGGTGGTGGCCCTGCCCGGCTCCGAGCTGTCGCGCGGCCGCGGCGGTCCCCGCTGCCTGACCCTGCCGCTGCAGCGCGCGTGATTCTCGCTACTTATCTTTGCAGCCGCCGCTCTCGCACCATTGGTGCCAGGCCCCGTGGCCCTTCAGGTCGGTGCGGCCGCTGATGCCCATCAGCGCGTTCTCGGCCTCGCGACGGATCGATTGCGCCGGATCGCCGGTCAGCCGCACCAGCGAGCGGGCAAACTCGGGCTTGAGCATCCGCTGCATGGTGCGCAGGGCGTCTCTGCGGGCCTGGAAGGCGGGATGGCGGGCCATCGCAGGCAGCACCGGGGTGCAATCCGGCGCGGCCAGCTGGGCGCACAGTTGCGCACCGATCATAAGCGCGGTGGTCGCCATCTGTTTGCCGGCCAGTTCGCCCAAAGTGGCGGTGAACTCCTGGGCGCACCCCGGCTCGCCCCACCCGGCCAGCACGAACAGCGCGGCGATCTTTACCGGCGCGGACCACAAACTTTCTGAGGTATCGGCCAGTTCGCGAATGCGCGCGCGTTGCTCGCGGGCATCGATGCGCCCCAGGCCGAGCACGGCGTAGGCGCGCACCTCGGGGTCGCGGTCGTCCAACAGGTGCTGCAAGAAGGGCTGGGCCAGCGGATCGCCCAGGTCGGCAACGATGGCGACGGTGCA
>JACRCU010000437.1 GCA_016218865.1 Deltaproteobacteria bacterium
CCGGGACGCCCAAAGCGCCCTGTGTAGGAGCAACGGCCCGTGCCCGACAGTGCTTTCAACCGCAGACATATCCCCCGACACCCAGTTCGTCGCGGGGCGCCCCGAAGAGGCTAGGCAGCTCGGCTGGTCCCGGCCGCCAAACGCCGCTCCAGGGACTCGGGGGCTACGTCGAAGCCACAAGGCCACGCCACGGTGGGCCAAGCGTCCAGAAAGAACTGGGCAAACGCAGCGACGTCGCGAAGGGGCGCGGCGGCCGCCTCGGAGGCCACGAGATCGCTCAAATCCACCTCGCCGGCCACACCCGTGTTCAGGCGAATCCACAAACGGTAGTCCCCGGCATACCGGGCGTCTTCTACGTAGACCATGGCAACCTCGGAGGCGCTAGACGAGCGGCGCAACTTTGTGAAACTCCTTTGTGTTCCAAATTTGTAGAAGTTCCTCTTGGTGCGCCTCTGCCCACTCCTGCACCAAGCTGCGCACACGCGCTGGCAGATGCCCTTCGATGACATTCAGATCGGAGATACCGACGCTGGCTCGGAAGTCGTTGTACCGAACGTGAAAATGGGGCGGATTGTGCTCATCGAAGTACATGAGTATCACGATTCCGAGGAAACGACTGATTTCTGGCATCCGCGGCGACCTTTGGCGGCGCCACCGCGCCGGGCATGGGCAGTATGGCAAGCCGCCTGAACTCGCGCAATTGGCGAGTCCGCGTCAGCGATGCGTGCCCGCAGGGGTGACGGCGCGGCCGAGCGTCGCCACCGCCGGGAGCAAGATACTCGGGATACGCACAAGGATCTTGTTCGACCGGCGGCCGCAGCGCGACGGCCCGGCGCAGGCACCTTCGCATCCTGCCCGGTTGTGGTTCGCCGGGCCGGGACGCCCAAAGCGCCTATCCACCGCGCCACATCGCCCAGGTGGACCGCGCCGCGACGACTCAGGCGGTTTCGCATCACTGCCCCCCGGCCGAGCTATGGACAGTCCCGCGCCTGACACTTGTGCGTCGCGTGGTTGCACACGAAGTCCCAGTCGCAGGTGTCCCACGTCGAACCGCCGAAGTTCGTGCCCTGGTCGAGCCACTGGCAGGCCTCGCCCAGCTTGCCCGGCGCCCGGCATGTTCCGGTCCGGACTGTCGGGCTGTCCGTGAAGCAGACCAAGTCGGGCTGGCAGGCGTGGTCGATGCATCGCTCGCCGGCGCCGGGCAGCGGCACGCAGCGGTTGGTGGCACTGTCGCACGCCAAAGACGGACGGCATGTGGCGGTGCCGCCAGCCCAGATCATCGAGAACGTCGGATCGCACGGCATCCCCAGAAACGGGCCGGGCAGGCAGCGCGGCCTGCCATCCGCCGCGGTTTGGCACACCAGGTCGCCCACAAAGCAACCCCTGTCGCCGATGCAGAGCTGGCCCGGCGTGCCGCGGGGTTGGCAAGTTCCAGTGAATACAGTGGACGTGGCCGGCAGGGGCATTTCGGCGGGCACACACCAATGGTTGGTCGGGCAGTCGTAGCTGGCGGCGCTGGTGTCTTTGCCCCCGATGCAGGGGGCTCCCGGAGCGAGCTGCGGCTGACACGTCGGCGATTTGGCGCCGTCGCAGTACGCCCCGGGCTGGCATGGCAGGTGGCTCGGCTCGCAGACCTCGCCGACACCGGCGGGCGGCAGGCAGGTGGAACCTTTGCCCACCTGCGCAGGGCCGCAATAGCCCTGCGGAAAGCAGTCCTCGCGGCGGTCGCAAGGCTGTCCCAAGCTCGGGTGCGCGGTGGGGACCGCTACGCAGGTGCTACCACGGCACTGGAGCCCGTCGGCGCAATCAGGGTCGGCGGAGCATGCGGCGCCCTGGGTGGAGCCTGCATAGCACACTTTGCACGCATTCGAACTGCCTGATGCCGCGCCACAGCGCCGGGAGGCGCACTCGGCGTCCACGCGGCAGCGCTCGCCGTTGTGCAGCTTGCCGACGAACAACTGCCGACACTCCATCGGGTCGCTCGCGAACCACTGCACGTAGGCGCAGTGATCGGCTGTGATCTTCTGGCGACACGGCTCGAGCCAGTCTGTGTCCAGGCTTGCATGACCCTTGCCGATGGCGAGCAGCCCTTGGGCGTAGAACCTGGAGAACCACTGCGAATCGACATCCGCGGCACACTTGGCCGGATCCAAATAGGCGAAAACGTTTGGGCACGGCGGATATAGCCCGCAATAGGCCAACATCAAGGGGTAAAGAGCGGCGCGAGCGCTGGCGACCTCGGCGGCGTGATCGGCCGTCGCGGTCGCTGTCTGGCTTCCTTCCAAACTACAACTACCCAAGGTCAGGGAACCCGCGAGCATTGCGCCAAGACTGGAAAATCCGAGCGTGCGTCTGTTCAAGCGTGCCGGCAAATGGTGCTGGCCAAGATCCTGCGGGAACTCCGTACCGATGCCGGGCATTTTCTACCCCCTGAAACTACGGCGGTTCTCGATCTGGCCGCCCATGCAGGTCGCCAAGGTGTGTCCGTTGGCGCCGGCTTCGGCGAATCCAGTGTCGTCGCCGGCGTAAACCTGCGCAAGCGCGAATCCCGCGTCAGCGATGCGCGCCCGCAGGGGTGGCGGCGCGGCCAAGCGTCGCCACCGCCGGGGAGTATGAAACTTGGGATTCGCACAGGGATCTCGTTCGACCGGCGGCCGCAGCGCGACGGCCCGGCGCAGGCAGCTTGGTACCCTGCCCGGTTGTGGTTCGCCGGGCCGGGACGCCCAAACCCACCACACCTACCAGCAGTCTGCCAAGCTGATGGCGTGGCCGGACAAAGACTGCCAGCTGGAGGTGTGGACCAGCGGCGACTCGCCCAAGCAGGGGCGGGTGGCGACGGAACCAGCCGGCACGAGAGAACCAGAAGGAGCGGCCCGCGCGTGGGCAGCCGCTCGTCGATTGGCACCCCCCAAACCCAAGAAACGATCCGGGATGGGCTGAAGGCGCTTCCGGGGCTGCCGGTTTGGGGTCCCAGCCATGTCGCCAAATGTTGGGCATGACGATGGCAAGCCAAGCTTTGGTCAAGCCCGGAGCCGAATCCGGGGTTGGTCTGCTAGTTGCGTTCCAGGTCCAGGCGCCGTCCGCCGGCGATCTGCCGTGCCACCCGCTCGAGCTCGTCGCGCCCTTCCACGGGCAGGTCGAGCAGGCCATCGGCACCGTTGTGGGCACCCCACAGCGCTCCGGCCATGGCACCCAGGGTATCGACGTCGCCCCCGCAACAGCGCACGAACGCGAGCAGGTCGGCAAAAGGCGCATGCAGGTGCCGCAGCCCAGCGTAGAGGGCGGTCACGACCGAGGTGGGCGCCGTCATGCCGTTGCCCAGGACTTGCGCCACCTTGGCGGGCTCCGGCCCCTCGCCGGCCCGCAGCCACACCCTGGCCTGCTCGATGCGGGCGGCATACTCCGCGGCAGTGCCGAGCCGGGTTATGGCGTCGAGCACACTGCCCAAGGGCGCGCGCAGCAACACCAACCGCGTGGCCGCGGCCATCAACTCCGCGCCCGTGATGCCCAGCGGGTGCCCATGCGTCACCTGGGCGGCCAGGCGCGTCTCGGCCAACAGACGGGCCTCGTCCGCCACGAACAGGGCCACGACCGGCGCCCGCATCGCCGCTCCATTGCCAAAGGAACCCTTGGGATACACCGAGGTTGCAGCACGCTGCCAGGATTCGCCGCCCCGAACGCGCTTCAGCAACCGCGCGGTGGCTGGTCCGTAGCCGCGGCGCCAGGCATAGCTGTGGGCAAACCGGCGGGCCAAGGCGTCCTGGTCCACGCGGCCGTGCTGCAGCAGCACATGGGCCAAGTCCAGCGCCATCTGTGTGTCGTCCGTCCAGCGCGGCAACCCCGCCGACGTGGTGCCGATGAAGCGCCACACCAGCCGTTCGATAGGCCCGCCTTCGAAAGGTGCGCCGTAGGCATCGCCCAGTGCCAGGCCCAGCAAGCAGCCAAGCACCTGGTCCACCGCGGCGGGATTTTCCACCCTGTCGTCCAAGGGTTTCCTGCTCATGGCGGCGGTGCAAGGCGGCTGGGGTGGCGCAGGATGAAGATCGCGCCAAAGCCCATCACCGCGGCCATCGCCGGCAGTGCGTACCACGGCGCCTGGGTCCCCAAGCCGACCCACGCCAAGCTCGCCGCCATCGAGGTGAGGGCCACCACCTTGACCGCCAGCGGGATCACCCGCCCGGTGCGCCAGCGCTGCAGGGGCGGTCCAAAAACACGATGGTGGTAGAGCCAGTTGTGGAAGCGCGGCGAACTAGCCGAGAACGCCCACAGTGCCAGCAGCATGAACGGCGTCGTGGGCAGCACCGGCAGCACGGCGCCGAGCACACCCAGGCCAAAGCAGACCCAGCCAAGCGCGAACAGGAGCCACTGGCGGTGAGCTGGAAGGCGGCGATCGTCGTGCGGCTCGGACATTTGCCGCAGGATAGCTCAGCGGGTGGGGTGGCTCAACGGGCGCGGTCCGGCGGATGTGCGACCGCGGTGCGCGGCCCAGATGTCAAATCCGTTCGATTCGGCTCGATGCGCTGGGGCATTCTCCGGGGCCGAGCCGGGGTGTCCCGCCTGAGTCTCGTCCGTTGCCAGTCGGGTCCGGCAAGCCGATCCCGCGCGTATCCAAAGTGTTGCACCGGATGGATGGCCTAGTTCAGCGGGTCGGTGCTGCCCACAGCGGCGTAGGTATGGAACGCGAAGTTGTCGAGCACCACGAGCGAGTCGTAGATGGCGTCGCCTTCGTCGTGGACCGAGAACGTCAGGATGAATTCCTCGCCGGGCTGGATGGGCCAGCTGGTGCGCAGCCAGCCGGTCGAGCCATCGGCACCAAAGCCCGTGCCGGCATTGGGGATCGGGTGGAACTTGTTCTGGAAGTAGTTGTTGTCGACCTCGATGGACCGGCGGTTGGGGTCGAAGGCGATGTTGGTGGTGGCTCCGCCGTTGGTCGAGGCTGCCTGCAAGATGGCGTAGAAGGTGTCGTTGAAGTCCTGGTGCACGTATTCGGGGTACTCGGCCGAGAAGAAGTTGAAGTCGAACGAGAAGCTTCGCGCGTCCGCCGGTGCGCGCAGCTGCAGGACGACCTGGTGCACGTCGTAGACCCCGCCCGAGCCGCCGCCCAGGCGCCGTTGGCCGCTGTACTTGGGGGCCGGGTCGGCGCACATGCGACTGCTCAGCTCGCCGCTGCCGTTGGGGCTCGAATTGCCCACCGGGCCCGTGGAAATCACCAGGAACCTGTGCCCCTCTTGCGGTCGCAGCCGCGTCGAACTGCCCAGCTGCGTCAGCTCGGCCACGGCGCGCTTGGGGTTGTCGCCGCGGATGGTGGTGGCATAGACCAGAGACGGGTCGATGCCGAGCACGGTCGACGGGGCGCGCGAGTCGCGGTCGCACGCACGCGTCGATGCCTCGCCATCGCGCAGGGTCCCGCGGTAGACGGCCAGCAAGTCCATGACTTCGCTCAAGTCCGGGTCGGGCTGTTGGCGAGTGACGCGCTGGATTTCGGATTCGGCGGCGTCGAGCTTGCGCAGGTTCTCGGCGCGGTTGGCCTCGAGCGGGAAGCGCATCTGCTTCAGGGCCTCGGCCCAGCGTACCAGGGCGTCGGCCTTGGCGATCCCTCTTTGGCTCGCGAGCATGTCGGCCACCGCTGTGGACCGGCTGCTGCTGCGGTCACCGCCGCCGGGCACGCCAAAGGTGGCTTCGAAGTCGAACACCGATCGGGCGGCCTGGTCCGGCGGCAAGTCGGTGGCGACCTTGAGGTGGTACAGCATCTGGTCATTGGGCCCCAGGTATTGCGGCACCACCTCGCTGGCCACCGCCGACATCTGCTCGCCGTGGAACTCGCGGACCTTCCAGTGCGGCGGCAGGACCAGCTTCAGCCGCACGTCGCGGGCCGCGACATCGAAGGTGCCGACGAAGCGCCGCGGATCGAGCGCCCGGGCGATTTCCTTCTCGCTGTCGACGAACAGATAGGCGCCGCGGCCGGCATCGGTGACCGCGTTCATCAAGCTGTCGTCGAAGCCCGCGCCCACGCCGACGCCGGCCAAGTAGATGCCCTGGCGGTCGGCGTCCTTGGCGCGCGCGGCGATGAGGGTTTTGGACAGCCGGCCGGCGTTGGTCGCACCGTCGCTGACCAGGATGACCCGGTTGATGGCGCCCGCGTCGAAGTTCTGATCGGCCAAGGCATAGGCCTGCGCCAGCCCCTTATCCAGATTGGTGATATCGCTCGGCGTGCACGCCTGCAGCAGCTCGCGCACCAGCGTTGCCGTCTGTGCGCCCACCAGGTGCCCCTGCAAAAGTGCGGTCGAGGTGCGACTGGTCGTCACCAGCGACAGCCGGTCGCCCGGCCGCAGCCGCTGGGCGAATTCCAGCACGAATTGCTGCGCCAGCTCCCACGGCCGCCCGGCCATCGAGCCCGACACGTCGAGCAGCAGCGTGGCGTGGATCGGCCGCATCTTGGCCAGCGGCCGATCTTCAGAACGCACCGCCACTTGCAGCGAATACTCACCCGGCTTCTCGGCCGGCCGCAGCTCGGCCAGAACCGCCAGTTCGTCGGGCTTGGAAGCCGGGTAGTCGAAGTCCGCCCAATTGAGGAACTCGTAAGTCCGCACTACGTCTGGTGGAACGTACTTGCCGGCGCGGATGAGGGCGCGCACGACTGCGGGCGAGGCCGCGGAGTTGGAGTCGTCCGCCGAAAGGTAGCGGATGGTCGGCTCGCCCGGAAAGCTCTCCTCGGCCGCACGGGCCGACCGGTCGCGGCGCTCGCGAACGTTGCGGTCCCGCTCTTGGGCCACGCGCTGCACCGGCCTCGCGTCCTGCGACACAGCCTTCTTGGCCGCCCCCGCGGAGGCCGCCGACTTGTCTGGGCTCGCGGACGGCGCATCGCCGGCTCCGCCCGCACCAGAGGACTTGGCGACCACTTCGCCGGCATCGGAGTCCCCGGCGCTGAACAGATTGGCCGACGGCCCCTTGGCGAAGGCCCCGGCAACCGTTTTGGCCGCTATCGACGCGCGGCTATACCCCCCGTGCTTGGCCGGCACGACCTTGACCGGGGGATCCGCGCACATCCAGCCGGCGGCGGCAGCCGGTGTGTGCCCGGCGGGAGCATCTGCAGGAGTGGCCGAGCCTGGCGCGGTAGACGGTGTGGCCAAGTCCGCCAGGGCGGCAGGGGCGGCGGCGGCCGTGACGGCAGCTGCCGGGGCCACGGCGCCGGGACCCGGCGTTGCCCCACCTGCGCTCGGTGCCGCAGCCGCGGTCGGGTCTTTCGCCGGCGACTTCGGCGTACAAGCGAGCACCAGGACCAGAGCGGCAAGTGGCGCGCAACGCATGACTACTCCTGGAAGCCGGGCCAACCGGCGTTTCCCTTGGACGCGCGGCTTTCGCAAACGACTCGGCCGAAGCGGCGCCCCCTTCTTGGCACACGTCGAACCCGTCGCAAACGCCCATCTGCAGCACTTGCCGAGCATGCGCCGCCGACCTGGATTGCACCAGGATCCGTGCTTCCGCAGGAATCGCAAGCCGAGTAGGCGGAGTTGAAGGCCGACACCGTCAGCGGGTTGACCGCCAGGTTCGGCAGCTCGAACGGCATGGTGAACAACGCAGAACGATGCCGGGCATTTTCTACCCCCCGAAACTACGGCAGTTCTTGATCTGGCCGCCGTGGAAGGTCCAGTGCGGTGTGTCCGAATCTGCCGGACGCTTCGAACCCAGTGTCGCCGCCGCCACGGACCTGCGCAAGCGCGAATCCCGCGTCAGCGATGCGTGCCCGCTGGGGTGGCGACGCGGAAGAGCGTCGCCACCGCCGGGAGCAGGAAACTACGGATGCGTACAAGGATCTCGTTCGACCGGCGGCCGCAGCGCGACGGCCCGGCGTGGGTGACTCGGCACCCTGCCCGGTTCCTGTTCGCCGGGCCGGGACGCCCAAACCGCCACCGCACAGCAAGGGACCGCGGGAGCCAGAACGATGCCGGGCACTTTCTGGCCCGCGGCCCGCGCCACCACCCCGCGCCTTGCCACAGCGCGGCACCAGCGTACCATGGGCCACGGTGCCAACGGCCCGGCCAGACAACGGCCGCCGCGAGGTCAGCGATGCCCAAAGCGCGCGAGATTCTTCAGACCTTTGCGGTCCTGGCGCTCGCCGCCGCATGCGCCACAACGGCCGACAACGTGGGCGGCGCCACCGGTGCAGATTCGGCGGGCGCGGCTGCCGAAACGGGCGCTGCCGACGCCACCGACGCCGACCCCGGCCCCGACCACGTGGCGGCCGCGGATGGGGTTGCGGCGGACGACGGTGACACTGAGGCCGCGGTTCCGGATGGTCAACCTGGCGACGGGGTTGTGGACGAGTACGGGGCGCCGGGCATGCCGTGTGCCTCCAAGGCAGACTGCAAGTCCAATATCTGCACGCTGACCACCAAGGGCAAAGTCTGTGCCAAGATCTGTTTGCAGGCAGGCGACTGTGCTCCCGACGAAATCTGTACTGAACACGACTTTGTTTTTGACGTAGTCTACACATGCCGGGAACGCTGGCAGGTCCTGTGCGCGCCCTGTACGTCAACCGACGCGTGCGCAACCTACGACCATTCGTCGTATTGCATCGGCTCCGCCACCACCGGCTGGTTCTGCGGCGCAGGCTGCAACTTCAACACCGACTGCCCGTCCAACCACGCGTGCCAAGACGCAAAAACCATCGATGGTCAAACCGTCAAGCAGTGCGTCCCCACCGCCGGCAAAGAGTGCGGCTGCAACGAGTACGCCACCACGAACAAGCTCCAGACGTCGTGTGCGAACGGCGCCTGCAAAGGCAACCGCAGCTGCGGCCCGGCCGGCCTGTCGGCCTGCAGCGCATCCAGTCCGGCGACCGAGACCTGCAACGGCCAAGACGACGACTGCAACGGCCTGACCGACGACGGCGCGGGGTGCCAGTAGGGCTATTCGTGCGCAGGCCACTGCCGGGCATGTTTTGCCGACCGGCATTTTCTGCCCCGCTCGCTCGACGGACCGGCCCCATTGCTCCAGTGGGCGCCGCCCTCAACGGACAAGAGGGTCTACGGACAAGAAGGGACCGGCGTGGCGCTCTTGGTGGTCAGGCCGCAATCCACGGGGCACATCGCTGTACCCTCCTCGAAGTGCACATAGGTCATGCGGAAGCTTTGAGCCGCCAACACTGCTCCGCTGCCGCCTGCCGCGACGGTTACCGAGAGACATGCCGGCGTTCGTCCTTGTAGGCTGACGACGAGCGCTCCGTCCGCACGGCTTGTCACGCGCAGTAGAGTAGATGTTCCTGTTTTCGCTTCAAAGATGCTCCCAGTGCAGCCAGTCCCAACTACTGGATCATCGACTACCGTACACTCTCCGGCCAAGTCGACGGCGGCCACGGCAACCCGAGCGCCCGGGATCTGGTCCGTGAACTCGCCCATAACCGCGACTTGCGCCGCGCCGACGCACGCGATTGAGGGGCAGCCGCACTGGATGCACCCGAGGCCCAGGACACAGGCAGCCCAACGGAGCACGATGCCGGCCATTTTCTACCCCCCGAAACTACGACGGTTCTCGATCTGGCCGCTGTGGAAGGTCCAGTGCGGCGTGTCCGAATCTGCCGGACGATGAGAACCCAGTGTCGCCGCCGCCACGGACCTGCGCAAGCGCGAATCCCGCGTCAGCGATGCGCGCCCGCAGGGGTGGCGGCGCGGCAGAGCGTCGCCACCGCCGGGAGCAGGAAACTACGGATGCGTACAAGGACCTTCTTCGACCGGCGGCCGCAGCGCGACGGGCCGGCGTGGGTAACTCGGCACCCTGCCCGGTTCCTGTTCGCCGGGCCAGGACGCCCAAAGCGCCCTAAGCCAGAAACCAGAACGATACCAAACATTTCCTAGCCCCTCCGGCCACCGGCCCCCCGCGCTTGACCCACCACAAGTTCCCAAGTAGCGTCACCCGGGTAGCGCTGCTCGTCCGCCCTCCGCACCGGCCCGCGACGCGCCGTGCCACACGAAGAGCGACCCCTTTCGGTGCACTTTCGCTGAGCCGCAGCGAACCGGCGAGGACCCGATGCTCACCGCGCTAGCACTCGCCTGGGCCGCTGCAGTGACCGCGCCAACCGTGACCGCGCCAACCGTGTCCGCGCCAACCGCGCCCAAGCCAGCCGCACCCACGCCAGCCGTGCCCCACCTGCAGGTCGACCTCGCACGCCAGCTCGGCCACGGCCAGGTCTTGTTGGCGACCCCCACCGGCGGCCAACGCGGACTATGGCTCCGCGACCGCGCCGGTAAGGTACAGCCCGTGGAATGCGACTCGCTGGTCACGGCCTGGGGCCTATGGGTGGCCGACGTGGACCAGGACGGCGCCCAGGACCTGGTGGTCGCCCTGCGCAAGCCGGCGCTTCACGATCCGCGCGTCGAAAACCGCCTGCACGTCTATGCCTTGCACGGCGATCAGTGCGTGCCGCTGTGGCGCGGGACCCGCCTGGTCGGGCGCTTCGAGCGGTTGGCGGCGGTCGGCCCGCAGCTCTGGGCGCTGGAGCGGGCCGGGGCGGGCCAGTGGCGCGTGGCGCGCTACCGCTGGGATCGCTTCGGCTATCGGCTGACCGCCACGCTGTGGCAAGGCACAGTTCGGTCAGGCACTGCAGAACGAAGCACTGTGCCGCCGGCGCGGTTTGCCTGGCTGGCCGGCCCGCCGCGGGCCAAAGGGGAACAGTAGATGAAACCTTACGTTGCACGGCTGACCTGCTTGAGTCTGTTGGCGATCCTGGGCTGTGGTCGGCCGGCACCGACCGCGCAACCCGGTGCCAACGCCGCAACCCCGCCCGAAGCCGCGGTCGCTCTCACCGCGCCCCAGACTCCGGTGGCTGCGCTACCCCCGGCTGCGGCGACGCTGGTTGACGCTGCGGCTTTGCCCGCGGCGGCCAGCCCAGCCGAGGCGGCAGTGGAACTTGCGGCAACCGCCAGCCCCAGCGCCGGACCGCCAACCTGGCCGGCTGACAAGCTGGTCAACGCCCGCCGCGTGCCCGGCCTGGGACCGCACCACAAGGAGCTGCTTGCCAAGCAGGGCTTCTTCCTGGCGCCCCTGCCGCGCGACAAGAAAGGGCAGCGCGATGTGGCCAGCCACCTGTTCCACATCTACGAACGCAACGATTACCTGCGGTTTTCCAGCTACGTCACCGCCGACCTCGCCGTCGACACCGTGCACATCTACCTGGACACCGTGATGCGCAACCTGGAGGAGCGCGAGCTGCAGCCCCGGCTGGCGACCGCGCTAGCTGCCCTGGCCGGCGAGGCCGAGACCCTGCGCAAGGCCGCGGTGGGCCCGGGCACGGCCGACGCGCGCCGCAACGCCCTGTACTGGCACATCGCCTGGCGGTTGACCGTCGGCAGCAAAGTGCGGATTCCTCCTGAGCTCAAGGCCGACGTCGCCGCCGCTGCGGCTGCCATCGAACGCGGGACCGGGTCGCTGCCCGCCGACCTGCGCCGCGGGGCCCTGGACCTGAGCCTGTTCAAAGTGCGCGGCCACTACACCCGCAACGACCCCCTGTCGCGGTATTTTCGCGGCCTCAGCTGGCTGAGCCTGGCCACCTTTGCCACCGACGGGCCCAACGCCGACGTCGCCGGGGCCGTGCTGGCCGCCCGCACGGTCGCAGGCAGCCCCAAAGGCAGCAAAGCGCTGGCCGCGGTGGTCGCCGTCACCAACTTCCTGGTGGGGCCGCCCGACGGAGCGACCGTCGCTTCGGCGATCCTCGCGCTGGACAAGGCTTCGCCCGGCTGGTCGAAACGGAGCGCCGACGAGCTGTTGCAGCCCCCCGCGCTGCAGCAGGCGACCGCGACGCTGGTGACCCTGCCCGCCGCGACGGCCAACGAGGGCCGCGCCGACCCGTCGCCGCAAGTGCGGATGTTCGGCACGCGGGTCTTCGCCGACGCCGCCGGAATCGCCAAGCTGATTGAGCCCTTGCAGCTGCAGGTCAACGACGCCAACCGCGCCACCTTGCTGCCGGCGACCATGGGCGCCCTGGGGGCGGCGGCGGTGCTCGGGTCGCGGCAGGCCCAAACTCTGCTCGAGCAGGCGTGGCCCAGCGCCGGGCACCCGGCCCTGCAACAGGCCTTGGCGGCTGGACAAAAAGTCATCGCGGGGCAGTCCGCCGAGCGCTGGCACGCCGATGCCTACCACGGCACCCTGGACGCTCTGCGCGGTTTGCTGGTCGCGCCCTCGGCCTCGGCCCCGGCGCTGCAGCAGTCGCCGCAATGGCCGCTGCGCGCCCTGCTCCTCTTCGCCGGCGGTTGGGCCGAGCTGCGCCACGATACCTTGCTGTACAGCGAGCCGTTCGGCGCCGAGTGCGACAACGAAGTCTTCGATCCGCCGCCGCAGTGGGTCGAGCCCCTGCCCGAGCTGTATGCCGGCCTGCAGCGGGTCGTCAAGGACCTGAGCAAGGCGGTGAGCAAAGCCGGCATTTCCGATGACCGCGTCGTCAGCGAGAAGGTCAAGATGGACGCCGACTCCTACGACCGCGAGTTGCCACCGATCGGTCGCAAGACCTCGTCTGTCCTGGGATTTCTCGAGACGCTCCGCACCATCTCCCTCCACGAACTGGCCGGCAAGCTGCCCAACGCCGACGAGCGCACCGCGCTGGCCACCATCGGCGGTACGGTGGAGTGGATCCTCATCGAACTGTCCGACTCCGAAACCTTTCTCAGCGACAAGGACGACGACATGGCCGTGGTGGCGGACACCTTCACCTGGCGCCCGACCCAGCAGGCCGTGGAGGTCGCGGTCGGCCATCCCGACCTGATTTTTGCCGTCATTCCGGGGCCCAAGGGGCCGGTCTTGGCCCGCGGGGCGGTGATGAGCTACCGCGAGTGGCTGGCGCAACCCGGCGAGCGGTGGACCGACGAAGCCTGGCGTGCCGCGCTCGACGCCGGCCGCGCCGTAGACCGTCCCGCCTGGGCAAGGGCGCTCTATGCCGAAACGCCGGGTGCGGTCGTACCGCCCAAAGAGCCGCAATATCGCTGTGGTCCTGGCTCCGGATCCGGAATCGATGCCCTGTAGCCGCCACCGGGACGGCCGCGGGGCCGAGCATTGGACCTCCGGCGCAACCCCGCAACTCCGCGCTCGGCAAGCGATCCGCGTCGACTGCACCAGACACTGCGAGCCCACCTTGCCGCACTGGCTCGCGACCCTGCTGCTGCTGTTGGCGCCCCTTCTGGCGGCGGCGGGTCGGCCGAACGCCGAGGTGGTGGTCGCGGTGGGCGGCGACGTCCTGCTCGGGCGCGGAGTGGCTGCGGCAAGTCCCGTCGGCACCGCACTTTCCGGTTTGCGGCCGGCCTGGGCCGCTGCCGACCTGGTGATCGTCAACCTGGAAGCGCCCTTGGGCCCCTGCCTGCCCGGCGGGACCCCCAGTCACCCGCGGCTTTGCGCGGCCGCCGAGCGAGTCCGCGACCTGGTGGCGGCGGGGGTCGGCGCCGTGACGCTGGGCAACAACCACGCGCTCGACGCCGGGGTGCGCGGCCTGAAAGGCACTGTGGTGCGTTTGGCGCGGCACGGAATTGCTGCCGTCGGTGTTCGACCGATGCTGGGCGGTGGCCTGCAGATCGAGTCCCTCGGGCCGTTGCGGGTGCTTTCCGTCAATCTGGCGCGCCCGTTGCTGGCGCCGGGGCGAGCGCTGCACCCGCCCACTTTGACCCAAGTTGTCGCTACCTTGCGCAAGGCCCGGGCAGGCCCGCCGATGGCCGTCCTCATCCACAGCGGCCGCGAGGGAGTGGCCGACGTCGCGCCCGAGGCGGCGCTGTGGGCGAAGGCCCTGGTCCAGGCGGGGGCCGCTGCGGTCCTGTGGCACGGCGCCCACCGCGTGCTGGCCCACGCGAGCGTCGACGGCGCACCGGTCCACTACGGCCTGGGCAACCTTCGCTTCGACCAGCGCGACCCGGCGGCCCGGCTGGGTGAGGTCGCGCTCTTGCACGTGGGCAAAGACCGGAGGCTGCGGCTGGAAATCGCCTGCGTGGACGCCCTGGCCGGACAGCTGCGCGCCTGCGGAAAATGATGCCGGGCATTTTCTACTAGCTGAAACTACTGCAGTTGTCGGTCGGGATGCGCCAGGGAGCGCGACCCAGCTGGGACTGCGAGACGACGGACGGTGGCTGGCGCTTCGCTCGGATTGTGGCGGCGGCACGATGGCCCGGCGCAACCGAAACAAGATGGGGGGCATTTTCTACAACTCGCCGCCCACCGCGCCTGCGCTCAATTTGGCTCGCCATTTCGCTGGAATAGGGTGTGTCATCTTTGCCAAGTCGTCGGTCCCTTGCACGATACGTCGCCGCACGCAGTGTGCGAGGGGGTGTTCGATGTACGGGGAGCGCAACGGGACAAAGGCCGGACCGGCTGGCCATGCTCGGCGCAGCGGAAGTCAGTCCGCTAAAGCCTATGTAATTTCCATATTCACTTCGGCAGTGGTGGCAAGCGGCTGCGGCAAAGGCACCGAAGACGGCGCAGCCGAAACCCAGGCCGCTGCCGACGCTTCGGGAACCGCCGTAGACCCGAGCAAGGGTGCACCTACGCCAGACTCGGCGTGTACGGTCATCGCGGTCAAGACCTGGCAGGCGTTTGGTCCGACGAGCATCCGGGGAACCACAGAGGCGGGCCAAGTGGTGCAGCTTACTCTGCGCACCGACGCGAAAAAGGTCCAGGCCAAGGGCACCTACGACCTTGCTGCAGAAATCGGCGCGGGGTGCACGCACTGCCTCGCCGTCAGCGACGCCAAGTCGCCCACGGTCTGGACCGCCAGCCGCGGCACCCTGGCGCTCGAGCAGGTCGGCAATCCGCCCACTGCCGGCCTGTCGGGCAGCGTGGCGGGCGTGCGCTTCGACTTCACTGCCACCGATGCCAAGGGCACAGGCTTCGTGGTGCCGGGCGGCGCCTGCTTCCTGTTGGCTTCGGCGAGCTTTGACCTCAAGGGCACCGCTGGCGCCGCCTGCACGACCTCGGACGACTGTGGCACCTCGGACGCCTTTGCCTGCGACCCCGTTACCCGCACTTGCAGCGCGTCTGTTCGCTGCGAACCCGCCAAGGACAACCCATGCCCCGGCGACAGCCTCTGCTTGCCGCAAGGCGAATCGCTCGACGTCTGGGCCTGTTACCCCGGCTGCAAGAATCCTCGCAGCAAAGACACCTGCCCCGGCGATACGGTCTGCACGCTCGATCCCGAATCCGGTGAAGGTATGTGCCTGGCCCTGGGCAAGGGCGTCGCCGATGGCCCCTGCAAGCCCAGCGACGTCGACACGGGTTGTGTGCAGGACTACTTCTGTGCGCGAGAGCCCCACGGGGCGTTCTGCCGCAAGACCTGCGACTTCACCGCGCCCGACCCAGGCTGTCCGGCTGGACAGGCCTGCAACTTCGACAGCTTGTGCGCGGCTGCTCCCGCCAACACCCCCAAGCTCGACGCCCCGTGTCCTGCCGGCAAGGCGGTGGCCGAGGCCGATCAGCTGATCTACTGCGGGCTGGACGGCGGCGTGTTCCGTGGCGCCTGCCAGCCCGACGGGCCCGACTCCGAGAAGGCCACGTGTCGGCGGATCTGCCAGCAAGACGGCACCGGCAGCGACCGGACGCCGCGGCGTGGCGAGGCCGGCGCATGGCAGTGTCCGGCTGGCCAAGTCTGCTTCGATGCCTTTGACGAAGGCTACGAAGCCGGGGCCCTTGGCCTGTGCGAGCCCGAATAGACCCACCGCGAACCAAAGGAGACCTCCATGCTTACCGTTCTTTTCAATCCACGTCTGACGGCGCTGTTGGTGGCGGTGTGCGCACTGGCCGCTGGATCGACGGCCCTCGCCACGGAAGATCCCAAGTGGTACCAACGCAATGCCGTACTCATCCGCGCTTCGCACTCCAACCTCTGCCTGCAGCGCCACGGCACAGACCACCTGACGCAGGAGCAATGCGACAGCAACAACGTAAACCAGCTCTGGGTCGTCTATCAGGAGGTCCACACGCCGTGCTACCGCTCCGTCAACGGCGTCTGCAAGCAGTACATGCAGTACATGGGCCGTTTCTTGGTGCGGGCGTTTGACGGCGCCAGCCCCACCGACATGTGTCTGTCCGTGCCGACCTATACAAGCTGGCCCGCCAGCTGGTTCTGGCGCACATCGACCGAGAATGCCTGGCTGACCCCCTGCGACGCCACCGCCGACATGGAGACCAACGGCTATCCGTGGAATTTCCGTCCCGTCAACAGCAACTTCTGCGCCGATGTCGAGAAGCAGGCTTGGTGGACCGGCGCGTGGATCAAAGGCTGGGAGTGCAACGGCGGACAAAACCAGCGGTTCTACGCCGAGACCGTCCGGGGCTTCTAGAGCGTCAAGCAGAAACCTCCGAGCCCCCGTGCAACGGACATCCCGTCGAACGAAAACGCAAGGATGCTGGGTGGGTCGCAGGGGCAGAAACAAGGCGGAGGGGCCGCGAGGTTCGGGGTGCCAGAGGCGGGCCGGACGGCAGAGTCCTGGTGGAATGTCCAGGTGCGGAAAGTGATGCCGGGCATTTTCTACTGGCTGAAACTACGGCAGTTGTCGGTCGGGATGCGCCAGGGAGCGCGACCCAACTGGGACTGCGAGACGACGGACGGTGGCTGGCGCTTCGCTCTAATTGCGGCGGCGGCACGATGGCCCGGCGCAACCGAAGAAAGATGGGGGGCATTTTCTACCTACTGAAATTACAGCAGTTGGCTTGACTGGCTCCGCGTCAGCGATGCGCGCCCGCAGGGGTGGCGGCGCGAGCCAGCGTCGCCACCGCCGGGAGCATGAAACTCTGGATTCACACAGCCTCTTTCGTCGACCGGCGGCCGCAGCGCGACGGCCCGGCGCAGGCACCCTCGCACCCTGCCCGCTCCTCGGTCGCCGGGCCGGGACGCCCAAACCCCGCACAGAATGCGCCCATGGCGACAATGTAGCCCGGTTTCGCCAAGTTTGCGTCAGCCCAGGTTCGCCGCTACCATCCACACCGCGACTACTCCGCGGACCCAGGGCGGCCAATCGGCTCCCCAACCAAGGGAGAAAGCGATGCAGCCAGTGGGCATTTCCGCCAACTTCCAGCACCTTTTCGACAGTCTGGCGGCCTGGTGGTGCGACTTCGCGACCGGCATCTTCGCGCCCGTGCTCGCCGCGCTGGGCCTCGCCTGTCCCGCGGTGCCCCTCGACCCGCACTACGCGCCCCTGTTCGTGGTCGGCAACGCGTGGACCTACAAGGCATCCGACTCGTTCCTGCGCGACGATGAGCGGCCCGGGTTCGATGGTCTGGTGACCTGCACCGTCACCAAGGTCGAGACGAAGGCCGGCACGGGCGGCCCAACCCTCGTCGCCTCGGTGCAATGCGCAGCCAAGAATCGCAAGCCGACCTATCTGGACACCACCTGGGTCGCCGACGGCAAGGGCCTGCGCAAGTCGGGTTGGTGGAACACCGGCGGGAACGCCTTTGACCGCGCCCGGCCATGGCTGGTGCTGCGACCTCCCATGTCGCGCGACGACATCCTCGATGTGCTGGCGGAAAAGTTCTTGACCTATGCCGCCTTCCGCAAGCAGGCGGGGCCCGGCGCCGAGTACATCTACCGCGAGTCCGTGACGCACCACCAGGTCAACGTGGACACCGCGGGCCGGCGCAGTGTCTGGAGCGTCCAGTGGGAGGCGCCGATGGGCGCTGGGTTCTATTGCACCCTCGAGCTCGCCGAGGGCGTTGGCCCCATCCAGCTCGAACGCAAGATCGGCAGCGACGACGACGACGAGTACCGCAAGCTGCACCTGGTTGCGTTTACGCCGGCGGGCAAGCCACGCTGAGCGCCCGAGCTGGTGCGCGGCGTCGGCCGGCTTGACAACCAGCATTGCCCGCCGGTTACGATACCGGACCGTTGGGTGAACGTCCAAAGGCAAGAGGTGCTTCCATGGTCCTGCTCGCGTTCCTCCTTGCCACTGCGGCCGTAGCCACCCCGGCGGCACCGCTGGCTGCGGCGTCCGCCCCCGACGCGGTCCAGGTGCCCCTCGACCCGCACTATGCTCCCTTGTTCGCAGTCGGCAACACCTGGGTGTACAACCTCACCCAGAACCCGGAAGGCAACAAGAAGCAGCGCCAGTGGCGCGAGACCTGTACGGTAGCGCAGGTGGGCCCGGGGGTTCGCAAGAAGCAGCCCGTGCTCCAGGCCACCGTGACGTGCACGCGCGACGGCAAGGGCAAGTCCAAGCTCAACACGGTCTATGTGGCCGGAGCCAAGGGCCTCGTCAAGCCCAAGTGGTGGACGACAGACGAGTCGTTTCCCCGCGTGCTTCCCTACCTGCTCGCCAATCCGCCGCAGACCAGCGCCCATGCCCACGAGACCCTGGACGAGGACAAGGACTGGGCCAAAGTCAGCAAGATCCGCTTCCAAGGGTCCAAGCACGGTGCGTACTCGCAGGACCACCTGTACGTCGAGCCCAACTACGCTGACACTGCGACCCTGCCCGACCAGCGCAAGGTGCCAGGCTGGACCGTGTCCTGGTCCTTCAACATGGGCTCGGGCGGCGACACGCTTGCGACCTGGGCGCCCGGGGTGGGGCTCGTGCTCGCCCACTACGGGGGCGGCGGCGACGACGAGTTGTACAGCTCTTGGACTGCCAGCCTGGCAGAATTCCGCCCCGCCGCACGCTAGCCCGCGCCCGCGATGCGCGCCCACAGGGGTGGCGGCGCGGTCCAGCGTGGCCACCGCCGCATAGATGCTTGGTGGTCCCTACTCGCAGCTCGGTCGTCTCCACGTGCCCCGTGTCCCGCGGCGCTACCACCGCCACCGCAGCCGTCGCCAGCTCCAACCAGCGGGCAAGCAGCGGGCGCCGCGTCGGGGGCCCGCAGGTGCTGGTCGAGCATCGCTCCATTCTCGGAGCCTCGGCGCGCCGGTCAACGCAGGTGGCTCCGACCGCTGGCCGCCGTGTTCTGCCGGCTCACCAGACCTGGGGTGCCCCTGGTCGCAGGCCCTTGCCAGGGCTACACTCCCGCCCAGCCGCGCCCCCGCTGCGCCCCAGGACCGCGATGCAACCGGGCGAAACCTCCGCACAACCCGTCCGACGCTGGCTTGCCCTCGCCTACCTCGCCGCCGCCCTGTTGCCCCTTGCGCTTGGCTGGACGCTGGCCGGCTTCGACCAGGTCGGTCTCGACACCCCGCGCCTGCACAGCGGCGACGTCCTTGCGCCCGCCATCGGCTTCCGCGCCATCTTGGAGCAGCCCTGGTTCATGCACATCGCCCGGCTCGGCGCACCGAACCAGCTGGAGCTGTACGACTTTCCCACCATCGACAACCTGCAGCTCGCGCTGTTCTGGCCGCTCCGCTACCTGATCGACGACTGGGTCGTGCTCTACAACCTGGCGTACCTGATCGGTTTTTCCTTGATCGGTCTCAGCAGCTTCGCCGTCCTCCGCGCCCTGCGCATGGGTCCTGCGCCCGCACTGGCCGCCGCGACGCTGTTTGCCTGCCTGCCCAAGCGCTTCAGCATCGGCCAAAGTCACTTCTCGCTCACCCAGTTCTGGCAGGTGCCGCTGGCCGTGCTCGTGCTGGTGTGGCTTTGCGACGGCGACCGCCCACTGTGGCAGCCGGGCCAGACCTGGCGGCAGACCCTCCGCGAACGGCGCCTGTGGGTCGCCCTGGCCGCCTGTGCTCTGGTCGCGGTCAACAGCCCGTACTACACCTATTTCTTTGGCCTCTTGCTCATCATGCTGGGCATCTGGTCGGCTGCGGAGCATCGCCGGTGGTCGCCCCTGGGCATCGCGCTGGCGCTGGCGGCGTGGACTGGGGCGGTCTTTGCCGTGCAGCTGTGGCCGTCGCTGGCCTACTGGGTCGAGCACGGTTCCAATCAAGTCGCGGCCTTGCGCAACCCCGGCGAGGCGGAACTGTACGGCATCAAGCTCATCCAGCTTCTGCTGCCCGTCGAGTGGCACCGTGCACCAGCGCTGCACCTCGTCGCCCACCACTACGCGCTCAACGCCCCGCTCGTCAACGAGAATCAAGCGACGGCCCTGGGCGCAGTGGGCAGTGTTGGCCTGCTGGGCCTGCTGGCCCGCGCGGTGGTCCGCCGCCACACCCGGGTCACCCCGGCGCTCACCTTGGCGATGGTGGTGCTGGCCAGCTTGCTGCTCGCGTCGGTAGGCGGCCTGGGCGCGGCCATCAACCGCTGGATTCTGCCCACGTTTCGCGTCTACGCCCGCGTCAGCGTGTTCGTCGCCTTTGCCAGTCTCGCGGCCATTGCGCTCGCCATCCACCGCCTGGAGCAGCGCCGCCGCTGGCTGCCTTGGGTGGTCGCCCCGTGCGTGCTGGCGTTCGGCATCTGGGACCAGACCGTGCCGGTGGATGCGGCGGCCTTGGATGCCACGCGCGGCAAGCTGCGGGCCATGCGCACCTACGTGGCTCAGGTCGAAGCCAAGCTGCCAGAGGGTGCGCAGGTCTTGCAGTTGCCGTACGCCCAGTTCCCCGAGCAGGGCAAGCTGGTGCAGATGCACGACTACGAACACTTGCGCCCGTGGCTTTTGGGCCGGCACCTGCGCTGGAGCTATCCCGCCATCAAGGGTCGGGTCGAGGCCGAGTGGGCCAAGCGGGTCTCGAAACTGCCCGCCGTTGCGATGCTTGCACAGCTGCACGACAGTGGCTTTTCCGGCATCTGGCTGGACCGGCGCGGCTACGCGGATCGCGGCGCCGAGATCGAAGTGCAACTCAATGCGCTGCTGAGGCAGAAACCGCTCGTCAGCAGCACGGGCGACATCGCGTTCTTCACGCTCCCGCCGCCGAGCACCGACCCCAACGTCCTCGACCTTGCCCAGCACCCGCTGGTGTTGCACGTGCGAAGTGGCTGCTACGGCGCCGAACACGAGGCAAGTCAAGGCGAGTTCTACTGGTGCCGCGCGGCCGGCCAACTCGAGCTCGCCAACGATGCCAAGGTCACTCGCCAGGCTCGCTTGCTGCTGGCCGTTCAGGCCTCGGCGCAGCCTTGTCCATGGAGGCTGAGCGGGCCCGTGCTGGAGCATCCACTGGAACAGCCCCGGGGCCAAGGCTCCATCGACGTGCCGGTCACCCTGCCGCCCGGTCGCCATGTCCTGCGCTTCACCGCCAACTGCCCGGTCGAGCCCCTGGTGAACGACTCGCGGCAGCTCGTGTGGCGCATGCGCCAGCCCCGACTGCAGGAATTGCCACAGATCGTCCGGTAACACATCGCCTTTGATTGGCTATCTGTCTGACCAGTAAGCCAATTTCGGCGTCTTACGGCACTAAGGCAATCGCAACCTGACACTTTGCGATGAGCTGTCCAACTACCTTGAAAAACAGGAAACCCGCCGCACCCCCAACTGCCATAGCAGCCGGGGAGGCGACGGGTCCCTTCGCGAACCTTGGGCCTCAGCCCAACTTCATCAGGCGCGGCCGCCCTTCTCGGCCCATTCTTCCAGCATCGCCGTGGTGACCGACTTCGGGCGCTCCAGAGCGTAGCCCAGGCCGCGGTCCCAGGTGATGTTGGCCAGCACGCCGATGGCGCGGCCGACGCCGAACAGCACCGTGTAGAAGTCGTACTCCGTCAGGCCGTAGTACCACTGGATCACGCCGCTCTGCGCGTCGACGTTCGGCCAGGGGTTCTTGGTCTTGCCCTGCTCGGTCAGCACGCCCGGGGCCACCTTGTAGATCATGTTGACCAGCTTGAAGAGCGGGTCGCCCGGCAGGTGCTTCTGGCAGAATTCCATCTGCGCGGTGTAGCGGGGGTCGGTCTTGCGCAGCACGGCGTGGCCGTAGCCCGGGATGACCTGGCCGGCGTTCAGCGTGTCCCACAGGGCCGCCTTCACGTTCGCTTCGGTCGGCTCGGCGCCGTTCAGCTTCTTTTGGAAGTTCATGATCCAGCCCAGCACTTCCTGGTTCGCCAGGCCGTGCAGCGGGCCCGCCAGACCGTTCAGGCCGGCGCTGAAGCTGTAGTACGCGTCCGACAGGGCCGAGGCCACCAAGTGGGTGGTGTGGGCGCTGACGTTGCCGCTCTCGTGGTCGCTGTGCAGGATGAAGTACATGCGGGCGACGTCGTCGTACGGCGCCTTGATGCCCATCATGTGCGCGAAGTTGGCGCCGAAGTCCAGGTTGTAGTCGGGGGCGATGATGTCGCCGCCCTTGTACTTGTAGCGGTAGATGAACGCAGCGATTTCCGGCAGCTTGGCCAGCAGGTCGCAGGCGTCCTCGTACATCGGGTCCCAGTACTCCGTCTTCTTCATGCTGTGGTACTTGGCCGTGAACTTGCTCTCTTTTTGCATCGACACGACCGCGGCCGAGAACAGCGCCATCGGGTGGCTGTCCTTGGGCATGGCGCGGATGACGTCGAAGACGTAGGCCGGCACCTTGGCGCGGGCTTTGAAATCCGCTTGAACTTCAGCAGCTTGTGCGGCGGTCGGGATGTCGCCGGTCAGCATGAAGTACCAGAACGACTCCACCGTGGGGTACTCGGCGCCGGGCAGCTTGGGCAGCGCCGCAAACGTCTCGGGGATGTTCTTGCCGCGGAAGCGGATGCCTTCCTGCGGGTCCAGGTACGAAATGTCGGTGACCAGCGCCTTGATGTCGCGGGCGCCGCCGATGCACTGATCGATGGTCACTTCGTCGATCACCACCTTGCCGAACTCTTTGGTGAGACGGGTAATGCGCGGACGGTGCGCCTCGATTTTCGCCTGCAGATTGGTCTTGAGCTGAGTCACGGTGGCCTCCATCAACATGAAATGCCCTCCCATCGCGGTGCCTGGTGGCGGCTGGGAGGATGCGTCTGCGAGGTCGGCGAACGGCCCGATGGGTCAGGAGGTTCGTGTCCGCTCGCTCTACTCGTGTGCCTCGGATGTCCGGGGAACTCTGTGGGAAATGCTGAATCGCCGCGCAGTCAACTGGACCATCCAGGGGGAACCGACGCGACGCGCTGTGGTTCTACGCCTCGGCCGCCGCTGGCGTCAACCGGGCCTCGCGGGGCGGCCGCAGGGGGCGCTCGAC
>JACRCU010000436.1 GCA_016218865.1 Deltaproteobacteria bacterium
ACTATACCGATCTGTCGCTGTGGGACACCTTCCGGACGCTGCACCCGCGGTACGCCCTGCTCTACCCCCCGGTCGACCGCGACGTGATGCGCTCGCTGGTGGCGATGGCCGAGCAAAAGGGCTGCCTGCCGCAGTGGGCGATGGGCGCGGGCGACACCGGCAGCATGATCGGCCAGCACGCGCTGTCGGCGGCCGCCGATGCCGTGGCCAAGGGGATCAAGGACTTCGATGTCGGCAAGGTCTACGCGGTGGCCAAGCAGCAGCTGGCGGGGGCGACGACGACGCCCGGGTGCGGCCAGCTGGACGGCATGGCCGCCTTCAACCAGAAGGGTTGGATCGCCATCGAGGACCACAAAAGCTCGGTGGCACTGACCCTGGAATACTCGTACAACTACGCCGCCTTGGCGGTGCTGGCCGACGCGCTGGGGCTGGCCGAAGACGCGACGCAATGGCAAGCGCTGGCCAAGGGTTACCAGCACTTGTGGGATGCCGAGAGCCAGTTCTTCCGCCCGCGCCACAGCGACGGCACCTGGCTGACGCCGTTCGACGTGCTGTCGTGGGACTTCGGCAACAATTTCTACGTGGAAGGCACGGCGTGGCAGTGGCTGTGGTTCGCGCCGCACGACCCGCTGGGCCTGATGGCGCTGTACCCGAGCAAGGCGGCCTTCGTCGCCAAGCTGAGCAGCTTCTTCGAGCAGAGCAAAGCGGCCTTCAAGTTCGCCATCCCCAACAGCTTTTACTACCACGGCAACGAGCCGGACATGCTGAGCTCGGCGCTGTTCCTGGCCGCGAGCCGGCCCGATCTGGCCGACGCGTGGACGCGCTGGGTGTACGACAACAGCTACACCGCGGCGCCGGACGGCTTGGTGGGCAACGACGACGCGGGCACGCTGTCGGCCTGGGCGGTGCTGGTAGGGTTGGGCCTGTATCCGCGCCCTGGCGCTGCGGGGTGGGACATCGTGGCGCCGCGCTTCGACCACGCCACCGTGCACCTGGCCGGCGCGACCGTAGAGGTCCAGGCGGACGGCGCCCACGCGGGTCAGGCCGCGGGCAACACTGCGACCTGGAAAGGCAAATCACTGCCCACCCGCTGGCTCACCCACGACGAGCTGCTTGGTGGCGGCGTGGTCCACTTCGCCAAGCCGGCCCAGTAGCGCGCGAGCAAGCTTCCCTTCCGCAGAAGCGCTACACTGGCAGCGTCGGTCCACTTGGAACCGCGCGAGGATACGATGAGTTTTATCTTGGAACACGGGTGGCTGCTGCCGCTGTTCGTGGTGGCAGTGCTGTATGTTTTCAGCTGCCTATCGGTGGTCCGCGAGTACGAGCGCGCCGTGATCTTCCGCCTGGGCAAGCTGCTGCCCGAGCCCAAGGGTCCCGGTTTGATCTTCGTTTTTAGACCCTTCGACACGGTGGTGGTGGTGTCGATGCGGGTGTCGGTCATCGAGGTGCCCAGCCAGGACGTCATCACCCGCGACAACGTGAGCCTAAAGGTGTCGGCGGTGGTGTACTCCAAGGTGGTCAACCCGCAGCAAGCGGTGATTGGCGTTGAGAATTACCGGGTCGCGACCATCCAGATCGCCCAGACCACCCTGCGCTCGGTGCTGGGCGAGGTGACCCTGGACGAGCTGCTGGCCGACCGCGAGAAGCTGAGCCAGCGCCTGCGCGAGATCATCGACACCGCCACCGAGCCGTGGGGCGTGCAAGTGTCTGGCGTGGAAGTGAAAAGCGTGGATCTGCCCGAGCAAATTCAGCGCGCCATGGGCCGGCAGGCCGAGGCCGAGCGCGAAAAGCGCGCCAAGATCATCGCGGCCGAGGGCGAGCTGCTGGCGTCCAAGGAGCTGCTGGAGGCGGCCAACGTCATCTCGCAGAACCCGGCGGCCCTGCAGATGCGCTACCTGCAGACCCTGACCGAGATTGCCGTAGAGAAGAATTCGACGATCCTGTTCCCGCTGCCGATCGAGATGATGCGCGGGTTGCTGGGAAAATAGGCGCGAACTCCGGCAGAAATCGCGGTTTCTTGACAGGTTGGCCGGCGCCCGCCGGCGATAGCCCATGATCTCATGCCCTTGAGAAAAATCGGCGCGAACGCGAAAAAACCTTGGACTGGACTGCAGTTTTTTGCGGACAGGCCCGTCGAGAAGTGTTATTCTAAGGCGCCTTCACGAACTCGTTGTGGTGGCTGCAACGCCGCGGTCAGACTGCGGCCAAGAAAGTAGGTACGTGTAATCATGGGTAATAAGCTTTTTGTCGGTGGCCTGAGCTGGGACACCAACGACGCCTCGCTTCGCGCGGCATTCTCGACCTGCGGCACCGTTACGGACGCCAAGGTCATCACGGATCGCGAGACCGGCCGTTCGCGCGGCTTCGGTTTCGTCACGATGGCCGACGAAGCCGCCACGCGTGAGGCGATCGCGCGCATGGACGGCCAGGCCGTCGACGGCCGCAACGTCAAGGTCAGCGAAGCGCAAGAGCGCAGCCCCCGTAGCGGTGGCGGCGGCGAAGGTGGCTACGGCGGCGGCGGCCGCGGTGGTCGCGGTGACTACGGCGGTGGCGGCGACAGCGGCTACGGCGGTGGCGGCGGCGGCGGTGGCTACGGCGGCGGCGGCCGCGGTGGCCGTGGCGACTACGGTGGCGGCGGTGGCGGCTACGGTGGTGGCCGTCGCTAAGCGACCCACTTGGTCCTAGTAGAACGCCCGTCGAGCCCAGTGCCCGGCGGGCGTTCTGCCTTTTTGGGCCGACGAGGCTGGGAGGCCGGGGCGAAGGCACCGAAGATCGCCGCGCCGCAGGGGGCGGGTCTCTTGGACTAGCCTTTTGATTCGGTTGACTTTTCCCGTGCTAGTCGTCGTGCTCGCGGTGCTTGTCCCGCTTGCCACCGGCGCCGGCCATGCCTTGGAAGCCCTTGACCAGGGTCGCTTTTTCGGCCTCGGTGAGCTTGGCGGCGGGGTGCAGCGGCACGTAGAACCACGGCGGCATCTCGCCTTCGTTCAGCTCTTCGGCCGCCTCGCCAGCGTCTTCGTGCGAGCTGCGCCAGCTGGAAAAGTTGAGCTTGCGCCGCCCCTCGTCGACGTCGCGCTGCAGGAGCCACGAGGCGGGCGCCACCGACGCGTACCACGGCCAGCGGGTGGCGTGGCTGTGGCAGTCGAAGCAGGCGCGCTCGGCCAGTCGGCGCACTTCGGGACTGGGCCAGGCGGGCTCGTCCACCACCGGCGGATTGCTGTGGTCGCGGCCGTACGGGACCGCCTGCATGGCCGCCAACAAGAGGAAGATCAACAACAAAGCGCGCAATACCGGGTGCTTGGGCATGGCCGACCTCTTGGCAAGTTGCCGGCACAAAGTAGCACGTACGCGGATGGCCGCTTGTGATTACCCTAAGAACGGCACAGCGTAGCGGACCGTCCCGGCCAGGGGCGCGGCGCCGGGCGCGAACTGCAGGGCCTGCAAGTGCGGACCGGCAAAGGGACAGCGCAGATCGCGCGCCGCCTGGGCAGTGAACCCGTAGCGCCCGTAGAACTGCGGATCGCCCAGCACCACCGCGCCGTCGAAGCCGGCCAGGCGGAGGCTCGTAAGGCTGCGCCGCAGCAGCAGATCGCCGACGCCGCGCCGCTG
>JACRCU010000435.1 GCA_016218865.1 Deltaproteobacteria bacterium
GGCACACGCGCATCGCCTCGTTGTGGGCTTCGGCGGCCACGGCCGCGGCGCGGCGCAAGGCGGCAACCTCGGCCGGCCCCTTGAACAGGCGCAGCTCGCCCATCACGGCGGCGAGATCGGCAAAGAAGTCGGGGCCGTCCAAGTGCAGCCGCGGCATGGCCCGGTGTCGGCGCGTGACCCGAATCAACCGCTGATCCAGCTGCGGATCGCGGCCCACGTGCCAGCACAACTGCTTGGCGCCTTCGACCAGCTTGGGCAGCTGCTCGTCCAGGTCCTTCAGATCGAACGCTTGATCCACACCCAGCCGCTGGACTGCGCCCTCTACGCCCACCCGCCGACCGTGCCAGACCTCTTGGGCAGGGTCGCGCGGCCGCACGAACACCAGCGCTTCGCCCGCCGCTCGGCCTGCCACCAGCACCAGGATGCTCTCGGGCTCGTCGAAGCCGGTCAGGTACCAGAAGTCGCTGTTCTGGCGCCACTCGTGGTCCACGTCGCCATTGCGCAGCGTGTGGCCGGCGGCAGCCACCACCACCACCGAGCCGGGGCCGTAGGCATCCATGACCGTGCGACGCCGGTCGGCAAACACCGAGCGATCGTGTACGGCTTGATAGAAGGTGGTCGGATCGTAGGTCATCGGTGGTCCCTGCGGGCCGAGCGCGCCCGCCGGCCGGGCAAACTAGCGGCAAGTGGGCCAAAGCTCAAGGGCGTTGCGCCATGGTCCCATAGGACTTCGGCTTTGACGCCGCGGCCCGCCAGGCCAGACCGCGGCAGATGCGCCCAGCAAAGTGCGGTGGGCTCCGTTGCAGCGCGCTGCGATTTCGCGCAGATCGGAGCGGTTGACTTGCCTTGCCCCAACCCCGAAACTTGATCGGTTGGCGACCGCCAGCGGGCTTCCGCGCGGTCTGCCTCGGAGGATGCGGATGGCCAGAACTGGTGTGGCGAGCGCGGCGCAGCGCAAGGACGACAACAGCAGAAAACCAATGCATTGGCTGTGGAACCGCGCCGTGCCGGTGACGCTGGCGGCGGTGCTTGCCGCGTGCGGTGCGACCAACTTCGAGCGAGCCTCGGGCGCGCACAAGTACCACGCGTTGCCGTTTGGCTCGCCCGTCAAGATTGTCGAATCGGCGGACAGCCTGCCCCAGCCCACCGAGGTGCTGGGCCTGCTGCGCACCACCACCCGCGGCGATCCGGCCAACCGCGCCGAGGCCGAGCGCACCTTCAAGGACCACGCGCCGCGCTACGGCTGCGACGCGGTGAGCGATGTGCAGTCGGTCCGCAAAGAAATCATCGTCAAACGCACCAACCGCGTCCTGACCGGCGACGGCCAGCCCAAGAACGTGGAAGAGACGACGACCGTGGCCGAGCACATGTGGACCGCGCAGTGCGTCCGCACCGCCGACGCGCCCCCGGAAAAGGGCGCAGCGGTGGCCAAGGCCGAGCCGGCCCCAGAGGCGGCGCCGGAACCGGAAAAGAAGCCGGTCAAGAAGAAGCCAGAGCCCAAGGGGACGGCCAAGCCCAAGCCCAAGCCCGAGCCCGAGGTGGTGGCCAAGGCTGAGCCGGAGCCCGAACCCAAGCCCGAGCCCAAGCTGGAGCCGAAGCCGGAGCCCAAGGTGGAGCCGAAGCCGGAGCCCAAGCCCGAGCCCAAGCCCGCCGTCAAGCCAGAGCCGAAGCCGGAGCCAAAGGCCGAGCCCAAGCCGGAGGCGAAGCCGGAGCCCAAGCCCGAGCCCAAGCCCGAAGCCAAGCCGCAACCCGAGCCGGCGCGCACCGGGCCCGGCAGCGAGGCCAGCCCGCCCAACCCCAAGATGGCGATCGAGGTTGCCAAATTCTTCCGGATTTGGAGCAAGCACGTCGCCACAGGCAACGCCGACGCACTGTGCGCCGAGGTCGACGAGCAGGTGCTGATCGACATCTCGACGGCCCAACCCAAGCTGCGGATCAAGCAAGCGATGAGTTCGGCCGAGGCGTGCGAATCGCTGAAAACCGGTGATTTGGCGAGCTACCTGCGCGAGTTCGGCCCGTCCGAAGTCCACGCCGAAGTGGAGTACCTGCTGCCCACGCTGTTCGTCATGCACGGCGCACCCTTCCTGAAGCTGGACGAAGCCACCCAGGCCCGCTACGCCGATCAGGTCAACAAGACCCGCACGGCCGAGAACAAGAAGCCGCTGGCCTGCACCGTCTACGGCGCGGCGACGATGGGCGACGAGAACTTTGTGGTGCAGGTGGGTTGCGACGGCGTCCAGGCCTTCCGCCTGATCCTGCGCCGCCAGGCCGAGGGCGTGTTCAAGGTGATGCGCTTCATCTTGACCCGCTGATCGCCGCCCCACCTCCCCAGCCGATCCGGTGGTCCGATGCCCCCAGACCTGCCACCACCGCGGCACGCTGAATTGGTGCACGAGCAAACGTGTTTTGCCTGCAGCGGCGGTTCGGATCTGCGGAATCGCTTCACCTACGATCCCGAGCAGCGCACGGCCCACGGCGACACGGTGTTTGGCCCAGGCTGCCAGGGCGCACCCGGTCTGGCCCACGGCGGGGCCGTGTTTACCATCCTGGACGAGGTGATGGGCACGGCCTGCTGGTTGAGCGGTTTGCCCGTGATGACCGGCCGCGCGACCATCCACTACAAGCAGCCGGTACCGCTGAACGTGCCGATTCGCTCGCTGGGGCGCATCGTGTCGATCGACGGGAAAAAAGTTCACGTCCACGGCGAGTTGTACGGACCGGACGGCCTGTGCGCGTTCGCCGAGGGACTGTTCATTCGCATCGACGGCCGCTACCACTGGCCGGTGCGGTTCGGGAAGGTGGGCCATGAGGGCGAGTAGGCTGCCAAGTTGGGTTGCGGTCGCTGCGTTCGGCGCGCTGGTGGGAACGTCGACGGCGCAAGCCGACCAGGGTCTGCTGGCCCTGCCCGGCAACCAGGCCGCGACGCCAGACGGCGCGCTGTCGCTGCTGAGCAACCCGGCTGGCTTGAACGGGATCTCTGGCTACGACCTGCGGCTGCAGCTCGGCGGTGGCGGAACCGGACAGCGGCTCCTCAGCGACGGGGCACGCCAAGACGGCCTGGCCCTGGGGCTGGCGGCCGCGCTGCCGCTGGGTCCGCTGGCGCGGGGTGGGGCGGTCGAGACGGTCAGCCTGGCGGGTCCCACGGTCGGCGCGCGCCGCGATCTGGCCCAAGGGCGCCTGGCGGTGAGCCTGGCCAGCTCGGACCGGCTGCGGGTGGCGGTGGAGTGGCTCGGCCGCAGCGACGACGGCGAAGCCGCCCGCCACGGCTGGCGCGTGGGCGCCCTATGGCACCCGGCCGGTTGGCTGGCACTGGGCGTGCGCGGCGGCGTGGACCCGCGCAACGCTTGGAATCCCCGCACCAATGCGAGCTTGGGCCTGGGTGTGGCCCTGCGCCCGCTGGGCACGGACCGCTGGACGGTGTCGGCCGAGCTGGAGCCAGAGCTGGGCGATGGCCCGGGGCGCAACGCCGGCAGCCTGTCGACCACCGTCACCTTGGGGCGCGGCGTGCAGCTGGTGGCGCAAGAGACAGCACAACAGTATTCCATTTCTGGAATAGAGGCATATGAGTTGCGAACTTCTGCCCTGCTGCGCGTGAGCTTTGGCGGCTTTGGCGGCGATGTGGGCGGCCAGGTCGACAGCCGCGGGCGCGCGGGTTGGGTGCCAGACGCGGTGATGGGCCTGCGGTGGTCGGGTGACCGCCTGCCGAGCCAGCTGGACCGCGGCGACCCGGTGGTGCTCGTCGAGCTGAAGGGCGAGTTGAAGGAACGCCAGGGCCCGTCCGGTATGCACATGGGCTCGCTGCTGCTGAGGCTGCGCCGCCTGGCCGGCCAGACCGGCACCGAAGTGGTGGTGCTGCGGACGCGCGCACTGAAGCTGGATTGGGCGCAGGTCGAGGAGTTGCGGTCGGCGGTGCAGCTGTTGCGGAAGTCCGGCAAGGTCGTGATCTGGTACGCCGACGAGCTGGGCACCCGCGGTCTGGCGGCGGCGGCGGCGTGCACGCGCATTTGGCTGGCCCCGGCGGGGGCGGTCAGGGCCCACGGCGTAGCCGCCGACTTCGTGCCGCTGGCCGAAGCCCTGACCCGCGTGGGCGTATCGGTGCAGGTGGCGCGCTACTCGGACTACAAAAGCGACGGCGAGACCTTGGAACGCCGCGAATTATCGCCAGAACTGCGCCAGACCTTGGAGCATGCTGTTGAGCGACGCTGGCACGATTTTGCCGAGTGGGTGGCGCTGGGACGCGACGTGACGCCCGGGCAAGTCGAAGCGGCGCTGACGCGCGGTGTCGTGTACCCGAGCGACGCCAAGGCCGCGCACCTGATCGACGCAGTGGTACCGCCGGGCCAGTTGGACGCGCAGCTGATCCGCGAGGGTTGGCTGGAGCCCGGCGAGACCGCCAGCCCGCTCGGCGGCGCACCCCTGCGGCGCAGCCAGTGGGGACGATCGCCGTCGATCGCCGTCGTGCAGATCGAAGGGAACATCGTAGACCACGACTCGGCGCGCGGGCTGACCGGGGCAAGCGTGGGCGGCACCCAAACCGCGACGCTGCTCCGCGACCTGGGCCGCGACTCGGACACCGCCGCGGTAGTGGCCCGCATCGCATCCGGCGGCGGCAGCGCCAGCGGGAGCGAAGCCATGCGCGAAGCCTTGGCCGAAGTGGCCGAGAGCAAGCCCGTGGCCGCGTCGATGGGCGGCGTGGCGGCCAGCGGCGGTTTCTGGCTGGCCTTGGGCGCGCCGCTGGTGCTGGCCGACCGCGGCACGGTGACGGGCTCGATCGGCATCCTGATGGTCAAGCCCGAATTCTCGGGTCTCTACGGCAAGTTTGGTGCCACGCCCGCGGTGATCAGCCGGGGCCCCTGGGCGGCGATCGATCGCGCCGAGCGGCCGTGGACGCCCGAGGAGTACCGCTTCGTGCACGCGCAGTTGGGGCGGTTCTACGGGCTGTTCGTCGACCGCGTGGCCAGCCGGCGCGGCCTGCAGCGCGAGCAGGTGCTGGCCCTGGCCGGTGGTCGGCTCTGGTTCGGCGACGAAGCTGTGCAACGCAAGCTGGTCGACCGCACCGGCGGGCTGCTGGATGCGCTGGCCGAGGTGGAGCGCAAGGCCAACCAGGGGCCGCTGGCGGTGCGCTTCGTGCCCGAGCTGACCTGGGGCGACAAGCTGCGGAACGCACTGGGGATCTCGGCGGTCGACGGCGACGATGTCCTGGGCGTGAGCGGGTCGGCGCCGATGGCAGCCCTGCTGCAGGCGGTGGGACCGTGGCTGGATGCGGCCGCGCTGGCGGTCCTGGCCGATGGCCACCCGCAGGCGCACGCCGAGGTGACTGCCGAGCCGCGCGCGCCTTGAACCACCGCCAACCGCGGCGCGCGCGATCCGCTGCAGGCCCGGCCAGGAATGCCGCCGAACGCGTTGGGGTTCTCGGCTTCGGGCCGTTGGCAGGCCGGCGCGGGCCCCTGTATAGTGACTGCCAGCCCAGCGGTCGCGCGGCCCGTGCCCGCACCGGCGCAGACTTCCAGCGGAGCGACATGGCCCACCTCCCCCGCCCTCAGCCGCGCTCGGTCCCTGCGGTGCTCCGCAACGGGGTCTGTATGCTGGCCATCTTGCTGGCCGCTGCCGGCTGTTCCTCGGATCCGGTGGCGAGCGACAGCGGCGCGACGGATGCCAGCGGCGGCGACATCGGCAAGGCGCCCGACGGCGCAACCCTGCAGAAACTAGCGGTTACCAGCGTCACGCCCGCCCGCGGCGGTCTGGACGGCGGCGAGCAACTCGACGTGACCGGCACCGGTTTTGGCCCCACCAGCAAAGTATTCATCGGCAACAGCGAGGCGGCGGTACAGTGGCGCGCGGGCACCACCCACATCTTCGTCACAGCGCCGCCCGCCAAGGTCGCCGGTCTGGTCGACGTGCGCGTGGGCCCCAGCAAGGCGAGCGCCGTGGTCCTGAAGGGCGGCTACGCCTACTTGGACACCGTGTCGATCAGCGACTTTGCCCCGGCCAGCGGTCCGATGAGCGGCGGCAGCGAGATCACGGTGCGCGGCGAGGGCTTCCGCAACGGCGATCGGGTGCTGGTCGGCTTCGCCGAGGCGCTGAACACCCGCTGGATCGACGACAAGACGCTGATCGCCCAAACGCCGCCCTACAGTGCCAGCGACACCATGGACACGGCCAAGGTGGTCGTATCGGTGCGCCACGCCGGCGGGGTGGCCCACGCCAAGGACGCATTCACCTATGGCCGGGCACCCAAGCTCGAGCGCGTCAAGCCGGCCGTGGTCGGCGTGGGCGGCGGCACCGTCACGCTGTCGGGCATGGGCCTAGGCAACGCCGAAAAGATGTATGCCCACGGGGCCCTTGGCGTGCTGCAGGGCGACACCGCTGGCGGCCGCGTCGCGGTGATACCGGCGCTAGGGGCGCTCGATCCCGCTGCCCAGCCCGGCCCTGCCGACATGGTGCTGATCAGCCCGTACGGCAACGACAAGCTGTCGCCCGCCTTTGCCTACGTCGATTCCTCGCTGACCGCGCCGGTGCTGTATGGCGTCACGCCGAATTCGGGTCTAACGTCTGGCGGTACCGAGGTCGTGCTGCTGGCCGGCCTGCCGGATGGCGCCGAAGTCCAGAAGGTGCTGTTCGGCACGGCGTCGGTGCAGTACAAGCAGAACGGCACCTCGCTGCAGGCCACCTCGCCCGCCGGACCCGCCGGTAGCATCGCCGTCACCGTGGTCACCAGCGCGGGCACCGCCACCCTGGACGGCGCCTTCACCCGCTACGCACCGGTGGTGGTGAACGCCATCGCCCCGCCCCTTGGCCCGATCGCCGGTGGCACAACCGCCAAGATCAGCGGCAGCGGCTTTGCCAAGGGTTGCCTGGTGCGCCTGGGCATGTACTCGGCCGAGGTCACCGCGGTGGCCGCCGACGGCAAGTCCCTCACCGCGATCACCCCGGCCGGCGCTCCCGGCGCGGCGGACGTCGAGGTCAAGTGCGGCAGCCAAAAAGCCACGCTGGCCAATGGCTTTGGCTATACCGACGGCCACCCGCACATCAACGCCGTGAGCCCCCCCAGCGGCTCGGTCGGCGGCAGCGCCGTGGTCAAGATCTACGGCAGCGGCTTCAAAAAGGGCGTCAAAGTTCACTTCGGCGGTCTGATCGCCAGCGGCGTCACCATCGTCCACAGCGGCCTGGTGACGGCCGTGACGCCAGCGCACCCGGCCGGACCGGTGAACGTCGACGTACTCGACGGCAGCGACTCCGACACGCTGCTGGACGGCTACGATTACTACGCCCCCGGCAGCCCCGACGGCGGCACCTGGGGCACCAGCGCCACGGGCACCCTGAACGTGACCGTGCTCGATATCTACACCCGCGAGCCGATCGAAGACGCCACCGTTCAGCTCGGCTCGCCGGGCGACGCCGTGTACGAAAAGTACAGCGGCAACACCAAGCCCA
The DNA here is from genome assembly GCA_016218865.1 of Deltaproteobacteria bacterium. GTDB lineage: Bacteria > Myxococcota_A > UBA9042 > UBA9042 > UBA9042 > SXRM01. The sequence goes on from JACRCU010000435.1 coordinate 7,435, forward strand.
ACGGCATGATCGTGTTCTCGGGCCCCGAGGTCATCGCCCCGGTGCGCGTGTCGGCCACCAAAAGCGAGTACACCAGCAGCTCGATCGTGCAATTCGATGCAACCAACGCAACTTTGCTGCTGTTCCCCTATACGCCGCCGCAGCAGGGCAACGGTGGCGGGGGCGGCGGACCGGTGCAGCAGCCGTTCGCACTTGTTAAAGGTAAAGTCGTTGACATTGACAAATATCTAGTCGTTCCGCCCTCCAACTGCTTGAACTCCACGGATCTGGGCGACAAGACCTGCAAGACCTGCCAGTTCGACGCCGACTGCCAGGACCCGACCGCGGGCGATACGACCTTCCGCTGCGTGGACAACGGACCGGCCGGCAAGCGCTGCCTGGCCGACTGCAGCACGCAGAACGTGTGCAAGAAGGGTTTTGTCTGTGTGGCCGACGTCGGCTCGCCCAGCAGTCAGGTCTGCAAGCCGACCATCGGCATTCGCGCCGTTTACTGCGCCACCACCATCCGCGACATCGGCGCCGACTCCGAAAACCCGCCGCCGTCGCAGTACGACAACAAAAAGGCGCTGCCCTACGAGACGGCGCCGGTCAACCCCACCACCGGCGAGTACGAGATGACCACCCGGCTGGACGAGCTGGCGGTGGTGTGCGTTGGCGGCTACATCGTCAACGAGACCGAGACGTTTGTACCCACGGCCATGGGCGTGCACCGCCACGTGTTCCCCAAGCCGAATTTCAACAACCCGGGCGACCCCGTGACGGGCATCGACGTCAAGCTGAACATTCCGCTGAGCCGTACGCTACAAGTGCGCCTGGACCATCCGCAACCGTTCCTGGCGGGCCTGGGCGCCACGCTGCAAGTGTCGCCGTGGATCGACCTGGGCTCGGACGGTCTGGTGCGCCTGCCGGGCTTCCTCGCCGAGCCCAAGGGCGGCGGCACGGGCGTGGTGGACGACGTGGCCCTGCCCTACCAGCCGGTTTCGTTGCCTGTGGAGCTGAGCACGACCCACTACGCCTTCTACGCCCACGCGCTGTTTGGCAGCTACACGGAAGTGGGGCCCATTACACTCACGCTGCACGACACCGTATTTGCGCCGGGCGACAGCAATTTTCGGGTGCGCGCCACCAACGGCGAAACCACCGACAGCGCGCTGGGTGTGGACCTGGACCTGACTGGCATCGTCAGCGGCAGCGACGGTCGCGTGGCCGCGGTGGGCCGCAACGGTGGCATCTGGCGCGGCTATCCCAAGGAGCCCTTGCTCATCTGGCTGCCGCCGGTCATCGACCCGTACGAGAAGCCGCCCGCGGTGCTCGCCATCGCCGGTACGCCGACCGACGCGACGATGGTGGGCGCGGGAGGTCTGGTGCGGCGCTTGCTGGGGAGCAAGGTCGTCGGCGAAAACTCCAGCACCAAGGCCGAGTTGCGGGCGGTCTGCGCGGGCGCGCTGGGCCGGGTGGCAGTCGGCGCCCAGGGCGCGGTGATCGCCGACCGGGGCAGTGGCTGGCAACCCGTGGCCGGCGCCAAGCCGACCGCTTGGAACACCGTGGTCTGTACACCCTTTGGCGCGGTGGCCGGCGGCGATGGCGGGTCTGTGCTGCGCCTTGACCTGAGCGGCTCCGAGGTGACCTTCAGCGAGAGCAGCGCCGGCACCGCCAACTTGCGCGCCTCGAGCTACGCTGGCGGCAAGGTCTGGCTGGGCGGCGACCTGGCCGGCGGCCTGCCGTCCCTGTGGTTGAGCGGCGACGGCAGCAGCTGGGAAACGGGCTGGCCGCTGGGCAGCGCGACCCCGGCCGTCAAAGCGCTGGTGGCGGTGGTGCCGCTCGGCGACGGCGGATTGCTGCTGGTGGATCGCGAAGGCGGGCAATTCCGTTTGGACGCCAAAGGGTTGACCGACGAGTCCCCCGAGCGCCGCGACCTGCGTCCGCGCTCGGGTACCCTGCTGCCCGATGGCACGATCGCGCTGGTGGGCGAGCCGGGGCTGTGGCTGGGGCCATTCTTGACCGTGCCCACGATCGACAGCCCGGCCCCGGGCAGCGGCCTGGCCGGCGCGGTCCAGGTCGAGTGGAGCCAGCTGCCCGGCCCCAAGCCGTCGTTCACTCGGGTGCACCTGGACGCAGGGCTCGATCCGCAGTCGGGCTGGGGCTTCCCGTTCTGGTGGATCTACGTGGGTCCGACCATCAGCGCGTTCACCCTGCCCGATTTCCAGGCCATGGGCATCGACCCCTTTCCGCAATTGCAGTCCGGCAGCGACTATGCCATCCGCGTGGACCGCGGCTACATCCCCAATTTCTCGATCAACGGCTTTGCCACCTACGACCTCGAATTCGGTCGCTGGCGGTCGCGGGCCAGCAACTTCTTGACGATCGGCCAACCGTAACCGGTCCACCTTCCCAAACAGCGAGGAACCATGCCCAGTTCTGTGGTGCGCGTCGTAGCTGCGCGCGATGAGGCCATTGCCCAACACGTGCGGCAGGGGGCGGCCTTGTTCGGCCGCGACGACCTGCTGGCAGTGACGGCCAAAGGCAAGGACTTCAAGAAGTTCTTGCACGCCATGCTGACCCAGGACGTCAAAGGGCTGGCCGACGGCAGCTTGCGCACGACCTGCCTGTGCGACCCACAAGGGGCGGTGCTGGCCACGGCCATCCAGTTCCTGGGCCCCGAGTCGGCGGTGCTGTGGACCGAGCGCGCCCTGGCCGAGACCCTGCGCGAGTCGCTGGACCGCTACGTCATCATGGACGACGTGGAACTGGCCATCGACGAGGACCTGGCGCTGGTGCAGCTCATCGGCAGCGAGGCCGCGGCGATCGCCGCCAAGTTGGCGCTGGCGCTGCCCGAGGTGGGCCAGTGGCACACCTGCCAAGTCCAAGGAATGCCTGTAGTCATCGGCCGCGGGCTGGCAGGCGGCGCCCCGGGGTCCCCTGCCGGCGAGGCCCTGCCCTGTCTGTTCTTGCAGGTGGCCCGCGACCACTTGGGCGAGGTGGCCGGCGCGTTCTTGGAAGCCGGCGCCCAAACCGGCAGCCACGCCGCCTTCGAGGTCCTGCGCATCGCTGGCGGTTGGCCGTCGCTCAGCGCGGGCGACGTCGACCCCGGCAGCCTGCCCCTGGAAATCGGTCTGAAGTCCGCGGTGGACTACCGCAAGGGCTGCTACATGGGCCAGGAAGCCATCGCCATGATGACCTACCGCGGGCAGATTCGCCGCCACCTGTGCTGGATCGAGGGCGACGGACAGCCGGCGGCGGGTTGGACGTTGCGCGACGCGGCCGGCAAGCGGGCCGGCAAGATGGGCTCGGCGGTGCTGCTGCCCGGCGGCCGACTGCTGGGGCTGGCCAGCGTGCAACGCAAGGCGTACGCTCCCGGTGCCGTGCTGACCGCCCTCAGCGACGATGGCTCGGCCACCGCTCAGGTCCGCGTCGTCACGACCACCGTGCCCGGCGTGCTGGCCGCAGAAGGAGCCGCCGCATGATCATTGGCCTGACTGGACGCAACGCCTCGGGCAAGGGCACCGTCGCCGACTGGCTGGTGGCGCAGGGCTTCTACTACACCTCGCTGTCGGACGCGATCCGCACCTGGCTCCGCGAGCAGGGGCTCGAAACCTCGCGCGACAACTTGATCTTTGGCGGCCGGACACTCCGCAGCCAGGGCGGACCAGGCGTCCTGGCCGTGCGCACCCTGCAGAGCCTGCCGCCGGGCCGCGATGTGGTGGTCGACAGCATCCGCACACCGGCCGAGGTCGAGGCGCTGCGCACCCGCCCCGACTTCGTGCTGCTGGAGGTCTTTGCCGACGAACGGCTGCGCTACGATCGCCTGAA
>JACRCU010000433.1 GCA_016218865.1 Deltaproteobacteria bacterium
CACGTGCTGAAGACGGACCGCCTGCACTTGTTCCTGCGCTTCGACCAGCCGGTGCAGGGCGACGAGCTGGCCGAGTACAAGGCGCTCATCAAGCGCCGCGCCAAGCTGGAGCCCGTCGCCTACATCCTGGGCAAGAAGGCCTTCTTCGACCTGGACTTTGCCGTGGACGGCAGCGTGCTGGTGCCGCGGCCCGAGACGGAGTCGCTGGTCGATCTGGCGGTGGCCTTCGTCGACGACCCCGCCGCGCCCGCCGGCGACGTGCTGGACCTGTGCACCGGCAGCGGCTGCGTCGCCATCGCTCTGGCTCACCATGTGCGGCAGAAGTCCCTGCCGCGGCGGGTTCTGGCGAGCGACGTGTCGCAGGCGGCCATAGACGTGGCCCAGCGCAACGCAAAATCGACCGATGTGTCGATTGAGTTCCGGCAGGGATCCCTGTGGCAGCCATTTTCTACTACCGAGAAATTTGCGGCTATCGTCAGCAACCCGCCCTATGTCCGCTCGGGCGACATTGCCAAATTGGATATCGATGTCCGGCAATGGGAGCCTCGACTCGCGCTGGACGGCGGCGCCGACGGCAGCGACCTGCTGCGCTGGATCGTCGACCGCGCCGCGGAGTTCCTGGTGCCCGGCGGCCTGCTGGCCGTGGAGCTGGGCAGCCGCGCCCAGGCCGACGCGCTGATCGAGTACGCCGAAAAGCGTAACTTGGGCCGCGGGTTGCCGCAGGCGGTGCTGGGCGGGCCGACCCACACGGTGCGCTGGCTGCGGCCCGACAACTAGCTACGCTCGCCAGCACTACGCAACCCTCTACGAATACGAACGAATGGGCTGGGGCCGCTGCGGCCCGCCCTGCTTGCCTAGAGAGCACACCATGATCAGCCAGAATCCCGAACTCCACCGCGAGATTGCCCGCCGGCGCACCTTCGCCATCATCTCGCACCCCGACGCCGGCAAGACGACCATCACCGAGAAGCTGCTGCTGTTCGGCGGGGCCATCCACCTGGCCGGGGCGGTCAAGGCCAAGCGCAACCAGAAGTCGGCGACCTCGGACTGGATGTCGATCGAGCGCGAGCGCGGCATTTCGGTGTCGACCGCGGTGATGACCTTTGAGTACCGCGGCTTGCAGCTCAATCTGCTGGATACGCCGGGCCACAACGACTTTTCGGAAGACACCTTCCGCACGCTGACGGCCGTGGATGCGGTGCTGATGGTCATCGACGCCACCAAGGGCGTGGAGACCCAGACCAAGAAGCTGCTGGAAGTGTGCCGCCTCAAGCGCACGCCGGTCATCACCTTCATGAACAAGCTGGACCTGGAGGCGATGGACCCGCTGGATCTCTTGGACAACCTGGAGAAAGAGCTGCACATGGCCTGCACGCCGATGACGTGGCCGATCGGCGGCGGCAAGGAGTTCCAGGGCGTCTACGAGCTCCGCGACAAGACGGTGAATTTCTCCCTGGAGGCCGAGCGCGGCCACAAGAACGAGCGGGTGGTGCTGGACTCGCTGGTCTCGCCCGAGGCCAAGGAGCTGATCGGCAAGCACTACGATCAGGTCACCGGCGAGATCGAGCTGCTGGAGGGCGCCAGCGAAGCCTACGACGCTACGCGCTTTTTGCGCGGCCAGCAGACGCCGGTGTTCTTCGGCTCGGCACTGCACAACTTCGGCGTCAAAGAGCTTCTGGATTGCTTCTGCGACCTTGCCCCCGGTCCGCAGCCGCGCGAGACCGTGCACCGCGTCGTCGACGCCGAAGAGGACGCCTTTTCCGGCTTCGTGTTCAAAATCCAGGCCAACATGGACCGCAACCACCGCGATCGCATGGCCTTCATCCGCATCGTCTCGGGGATTTTCCGGCGCGGCATGGACATCTACCAGCCGCGCACCGGCAAGACCATGGCCGTGCGCAACGCCATGACCTTCTTGGCACGCGACCGCTCCATCGTGGAAGAGGCGTATCCTGGCGACATCATTGGCGTGCCCAACCACGGCACCATCCGCATCGCCGACACCTTTACCCAGGGCGAGAACCTGCAGTTCACCGGCGTGCCGTCGTTTGCGCCCGAGCTGTTCCGCCGCGTGCGCCTGCGCGACCCGATGAAGCAAAAGCAGCTGCAAAAGGGCCTGACCGAGGTGTGCGAAGAGGGCGCGGCCCAGCTGTTCCGGCCGCTCATCGGCAGCGAGTGGATCGTCGGCGCGGTGGGCTCGCTGCAGTTCGACGTGATCGCCGCCCGCCTGCGCGAAGAGTACAACGTCGACGCGACCTTCGAGGGCCTGGCCCTGCAAGTGTGCCGCTGGGTGCAGTGCAAAGACGCCGCGGTTCAGGCCAAGCTGGAGGACTCGGCGACCCGCGACCTGTACCAGGACGGCCACGGCAACCTGTGCCTGTTGACCGAGACGCGCTTCCGCGCTGACTACATCGTCGAGAAGAATCCGGGCGTTACGCTGCACACCACCATGGAACTGCACGGCGCGAGCTGAGCGCCGGCCGGCTCCGGATGCTGGGGGCGGCTACTCGGGCCCACCCGCCAGGGCCCGCGCTGGCCGCAGCCGGTGATTGGCCCACAGCCCGTCCAGCCACTCGAAATACGCAGCCAGATCGCAGGCTCCCGGCGCATCCGGGCGATCCGGCAGCAAGCGCTCGCCAGCCTTGCACAAGTCGGGGAGCTGCTTGAACGGTAGCTCGCGTTCGCTTTCGTGATCGCGCACATACGCCATCCGCGTGCCCACCCGGCCGATCAGCAGGGGCAGGTCGCGGCGCTTACCGAAAATGCTGTGGCCCAGGTAAGTGCTCCGCTCGTCGCTCAGGCCCAGCAGATGCCCCAGGGTCGGCGCGACATCCAGTGTCCCCGAGAGCACTTGCACCTTGGCCGGCAGCTCGTGGCGCGGGTCGTGGATGAGCAGCGGCAGCCGGTCGAAGGACCAGCCGGCGGCCTTGCCCTCGTACACCGCCGCGTTCGACGGGGTGTGGAAGGGCGCGTGATCGCCCGTGATCACCAGCATGGTGTGGTCGCGCCGCTCGGGCGCCAACAGGTGCCGCGCCAGGTCGCCGATGAGCTTGTCGGTGCAGTGGTAGGCGGCCAGCTGGCGACGTGCGCCGGCATCGTCGGGAATATCGCTCATTTCGGCCAGTTGCGTGGCCTCCGTGGGCAGCGTGCACTCGGGCGGCGCCAGGCCCGGCTCGTGGGTGTCCAGCGTCGAGACGACCAGCAGGTAGGGCTGGTGGGCGTGCTCGGGCGAGAGCGGACTCGGCTTTTCCAGCCGGGCAATCTGCTCCTTGGCGTACTCGAAAACGTAGTGATCGTACACGCCCATCGTGCTGCGTCCGGCGCCGGGGAAGCGCTTGAGCAGCTCGGCATCGCTGTGCAATTCGGTGAAGCCGTGGCCCTGCAAGAAGGTCACGGTGCCCGCCTGGCGCATGTCGTGGCCGCCGATGAACACGGTCTTGTAGCCGCGCCGCACCAGCGTCTCGGGCAGGCACGACAGCGACGGGCCGGCGTTGGCCTGGCCGGGCTCCCGAACATCGGCCGGGTGCAGCGGCGCAAACGCCGAGCACAGCGTGCCAATCGTGCCTGCGATGGTCGGAGAGGCCACATTGCGGTAGCCGTCGACCACGGTCATCTGGTGGGTCAGGTCGCCCAGGTTGGGCATCAACCCCTTGTAGTGCCCCGACAATTCGTGGATGAACAGCGAGCTGGTCGACTCTACCATCAAAAGGACGATATCGGGCCTTTCCACGGCCTTGGGATCGAGCGCATAGGGCAAGTCGGGCTCGCCGGTCTTGCCGCGCACCAGCGGATAGGTGGCGTCGGTCTGGGCGCGGTTCGGCACCCACCCGAACGTCTGCCAGCGCTGCCACTGCTCGGCGGGCACGGGCGCAACCGGCTGTGGTCCCTGGCGATCCTGCATGTACAGCGCGGTCTGGCGCGTCAGGTTGGCCTCGGGCAGCAAGTCCAGCGCGAACTCGTGCGGGGGAGCAGTGACCGGTCGCCACAGCGCCAGCGTCACGGCCGCCGCGCCCAACACCACCGCGGTCGGCGCCGCAAAGCCCGCCAGCTCCAGGTCCAGGGCACTCGCCGACTCACGCCGCAGCCACGCCATGGTCGCCAGGACCACCAGCAGCGCCGCCAGCGCCAGCCCGGCCACTCGCGGCGAGGCCAGGACATCCTCGAACCCGCCGCCGATATAGAGGAATGCCTCGGCGCTGATGTGCGAGCCGCCCAGGTAGTTGTGGGCCAGGTCGGCGGCGCGCGCCAGGGGCGACAGCACCAGCAGCAGCCACGCCGGCGCCACAATGGCGGTCGCCAGCACTGCGCTCCAATCGGCCAACCGCTGGCCGCCGCGGACGAGCAGGAACAGCCCGTAGATCGCCAGCAAATCCTGGCCAAAACCGTAGACCAGGTCCTTGTGCGCCGACACCCCGGCCAGGCTGGCTTGGCGCGCCAGGAGCATCAACGCCCGCGCACTCCAGGCCACCGTCACCGCCGCCACCAGCGGCCAGCTCGGTCCCAAGAAGCGCAGCCAGGTGCGCGCAACGGCCCCAAAGTTGTCGAATATTCGTGGCATGGGGCGCTACTCGTCGGGGGCGGTGCGCAGCGTGGGATCCTGCAGCGCGCGCGCCAGGCTGTCCAGGCTGGTCAGGTCCGGACTGGTGGTGGGCGACGTCACCCGGCCCGGTGACAGGGCGTGGATGGCGACCACGGCGACAACCGCCAGCGCCAGGCTTGAGCCCGTCGCCACCAGCAGGCGATTGCGCGGCAGACTGTCCTGAAGAACTTCAGGGGCTTCCATGTCGTTGGTCATGCAGTACCGCGCCAGCGCGGCCGATGCCGCGGCCACCGCCAGCGCCACCCAGACTGCGCCCTGGGTCAGGGTCGCCAGCGGGTGCCGCAGCAGCGCGACCCAGAACTCGGCCGAGATGGGGAACCCGTGGAGCGAAGCGTGCACCAGGCCCGCGAGTCGCAGCAGCATCATCAGCGCCCACAATACCGCAAAGGCCATCGAGGCATTGCGCGTTACCTCGCCGCGGGCATCGGCCCGCTCGCTCCCCAGCAGCGACAGCAGGCGCACCGCCGCCATCATGCTGTGCGCAACTGCCACGTCGGCGGCCACGCCCAGGGCCAGATCGAGCCAAGAACTGGAGAGCAACACCCCCAGCGCGTGCAGTGTCAGCAGGCGCCAAGCAGCGAGCGAAGCGCCGGCCAGACCGGCCCACGGCGACGGCAGCGTGGCCAACAGCAGCTGGCGCAGCGTGCCACCGGCCGCCAGCGGCACATAGCCCGAAGACGGATGGTCGCGCCGCGCAGGCAGCAACGGCGCGTCCGGGAACTCGATCTGGGCCTCCGGCACCGGCACCTGGTGGGTCTGCCCGCGCAGCGGGTGCGGCGGCGCCGGCACATGGTGGTTCTGCCCGGGTTTTGGCTCAGCCATCGCGGTTGCCCAAGGCGCGCATGCGTCCAGTCGCTGCAAGGATTCCGCGTTGGCGGCGGCCTGTCAAACGGTGCCTCGCGCGGTCGCCGTCACCCCGCTGAGGCATGGCGACCCCAGCCTTGCGGCCAGCCCACTTCCAGCGTGGCGCCCGCGCGGCGGCCGTGCTAGCCTGCCCAGTGGGTGCTACGACCCTGCCCGGAGTTGCTATGGCGAACATGCGCGACGACGAACTGCTGGAACTGCAAGCCCAGGCCGCGGAGCTCGCCGCCGCCAAGGGCGCGGACCCCGGCGTGCTGGCTTCGCAATTGGCCGGCGCACAGACCGCGCAGATGGGCAAGACGCTCACCGACCGCTACGCCAGCATGGGCGCCCGCTGGCTCTCTGACCAAGTGCCCACCAAGCTCGACCCGGTGCTCATCGATCGCTTGTCGCGGATGGGCTTTCGCAGCGAGCGCCTGGACCAGGTGCGCATCCACCGCGGCCCCAAGGCGCAGCAGGCCGCCGGTGCGCTCTCGGCGCGCGCGTTTGCCGTGGGCGAGAGCGACATCTTCTTTGGTCAGGGCGAGTTCGACCCCAACACCCGCGGCGGTCTGGCCGTGCTGGCCCACGAATTGGCCCACGTGGCCCCGCCAGACGCGGGTGTCGGCGCGGGTGGCGGAGTGGCCCCGGGCTTGGGCGGCGGCATGCCGTCGAGCTTCCAGGGGCCGGTGCTGAACGAGCGCAAGCGCGGCGACGAGGATGCCGCCGGTGCCGAAGCGCACGAGAAGCAGGCGCGTGAGGCGGAACGCCGCGTGTTTGCTCAAGAAGATGGCGGTGGTTCGCCGGCCATGTCGGCGGCGCCGAGCAGCCCAGCCGCGCCGGTCAAAACGGACCAGGACGCCAAGGACGAGCGCAAGCTCGATCCCGCCATGCTGGAAGCCAAGGTGCTGCAGCTGATCAGCAAGTGGGAGCGCCAAGAGTGCGAGCGCTCGGGCGTCCAGCCCGGCTGATCCTTGAATCCCTTAGAAATGTATTGATTCGACCTACTTGGGCGTGCGGCAGCAGCGGATGCCGATGCTGAAGGTCGCCGTTTGCGGCGTTGCCAGGGCGCGCGCCGACGTGCGGATTTCCGGAGCGTTGTCGGCAAAGTAGCCGCCGCGCACCACGCGGGCGGTGCCCGTGGCGGGCCCGGTGGGAGCCACAGCAGCGTTGCCACTGGCGGCCAGCTGGGCGTAGTAGCCCGATGCGTACCAGTCCGCGGTCCATTCGCGGACGTTGCCGGCCATGTCGCTCTGACCAAAGGGCGCATTGCCCTTGGCAAATTGACCCACAGGTGTCGCACCGCCGCAGGCGCCGCCCCAGTTGGCGAAGTCGCAGGCGGTCGAGGCGGTGTTGCCCCACGGGAAGCGCCGGCCGTCGCTGCCGCGCGCCGCGTATTCCCACTCGGCCTCGCTGCACAGGCGCGAGCCACCGGCCCACAGGCAGTAGGTCGCCGCCTGGGCCCAGGTCACGTAGTTGACGGGATGGCTGGTTTTGCCGGCCACGCCGTAGGTAGCGTTGGCGCCGGTGGCGGGGACGGTGCACGCGCCGCCCTGCACACAGGCCTGGTACTGGACTACCGTCGCCTCGCTCAAGTCGATGAAGTACGACGACAACTGTACCGCGTGCGCCGGCTTTTCGTCGGGGTTGCACTGGTTGTCGACCGCGGCGTTGCAGCCCAAGTTGATCGTGGCTGCGGGGATGTAGGCCATGCCGGGCGGCGGGGTCGCGGCGACGCACTGCTTGGCGGCCATGCCCTGACCGCACCACTTGCCGGCAGCGCACGGCGTGGCGAAAGCCTCGGCCTTGTGCACGCAGCCGACGGTGGGGTCGCAACTGTCGATGGTGCAAAGGTTGGCGTCGTCGCAGTTGGGCAGACCGCCCGGCGCGCAGGCGCCCTGGGCACAGGCATCGGCGGTGCAGGCCGAGCCGTCCAGGTCGCAGGCACCCTCGATGCCCTTGGTAGAGCAGCTGCCGGAGGCGCAGCCGTCGAAGGTGCACACATTGCCGTCGTCGCACGGGTTGCCGGCTCCGCTGCACAGGCCCTTGCTGCAGCTGTCTTGCTTGGTGCACGAGTTGCCGTCGTCGCAGGTGCTGCCGTCGGCGGCGTTGCCGACTTCGCAGGCGCCGCTGGCCGGGTTGCAGGACACGCTGTGGCATGCGGTCGGCGCCGGGCAGGTCTTGGGGCTGCCGCCGACACACGAGCCGTCTGCGCACTTGTCGCCCACGGTGCAGGCGTTGCCGTCGTCGCAGGGCGTGGCCTGGTCGGGCGGGAACAGGCAGCCGCTGGCTGGGTCACATCCGTCCTTGGTGCAAGGGTCGCCGTCGTTGCAGGGCAACACGCTGTGCGCGCAGCCCGTGGCGATGTTGCACGTGTCCACGGTGCAGGCGTCCTTGTCATCGCAGCTGACGGTGGTGGCCACGGCCCCGCACTGGCCCGCTTGGCACAGCCGGCCCTGCAGAATGGGCGAGCCGGCTTCGACCAGACACTCGGCATCCGCGCAGGCCATGCCGTCTTTTTGCTGGAACATCTGGCAGGCATTGCCGCTGGGGCCCGGCAGGCAGCGGGTGTACTCGCACGGACCGGGCTTGAGCAGGGTGTCGCACTCGGCCTCGGTGGTGCAGGCGGCACCGGCGTCGGTGGTGTCGCTGCCGTCCGCACTGACGCTGGTGTCCGCGGCTGGGCTGGCGTCGTCAGCGCTGTCGACCACTGCCGCATCGTCGCCGGCCGCTGTCTCGGCCGCCGCATCGGTGGGGGTAGCGTCTTCGGCCAGCGCGCCGTCGCCCTTGACCGCGTCGTAGGGGTACGGTCGCGGCCCGCTCACGCAGCCGGCGGTTGCGGCCAAAGCCAGGGCAAAACCAAGGGACCAAGTCGAGATCTTCACTGCCGAACCTCTGCCTGCCGGTTCCGCCGGTCGGCGCCGCCATCTTCAGTCATGACCGGCCAACTCGTCCAGATTTCCGCTCGTTTCTGGCCGATCCGGCCAGCGCTCACGGCGAATGGTCTGCAACTGATGGTCCAGTCTACGCATTTCCTGGAAGTAGCTGGCGCCCGCGGCGGTGGCCTTGGCGTGCTCCAGAACCGTCAGGGCACCTTGGTGGTCCAACTCGATGATTTTCTTGAAGCGTTCGTTCCAGCTCGGCTGGGTCGACCAGGGGTGGCCCGCCGCCGCCATGGCCCGGTACAGGTCGGCAACGGCCTGGAAGGCATGCACCGCCAACACCACGCCGTGCAAAGGGCGCGGATCGGGGCGCACCGGCGAGGCATAGAGCGGCGACCAGGCGTTGTGCAGCAGCGGGTCCAAGCTGAACACCGCGTTGATCTTGTTGTGCTGGTACTCGTGGACAAGGGCCTCGACCATCGTCATCGGCTGTGGATGCAGGGTCATGTAGACCACGCCGATCGCCTCCTGGTAGCTGGCCGACAGGTGGCGCTCGGCGTCGTAGCCCACCGGCACGATGAGCCGCAGGACCCAGCGCAGTTCCTCGCCCAGTAGGGGTAAGTGCTCGTCCAGCAAAGCAAAGCTGGTGCGGAGCGCGTCGACCCAGGCCTGGGGCGGCTGCCCACCCAGGCTGACCGCGTTGCCCGACTTGTCCGGGTGGGCTTCGTAGTCGGCAAGGGGGTTGTTGTCGGCGGTGGCGAGCCAGACTCCCGGCACGATGGCGTGGTACGGCCGATCGATGCGAGCCCCAGGCAGGGCTGCGATCGCGCTGGGGTCGGCCAAGCCGGTCAGGTCGAGCCAGTGCACGCCGTCTGTGGTGCGCGCGCCTAGCCGTCCCGACTCGAAAACCCACTGCTCTGTCGCGGGTTCCGCCACGATGCGCAGATTGAGCGCCGGCGAAAGGAGCGCGGGGAGCCAGCCCTCGGCCGGCAGCACCAGCGCACGGTCGACCGCGTGCTGCGCAGCCAAATCGAGCCAGATCTGCGCGCAAGCTTCGCGGAGCCAGCGGTTCAGCGCCGGGCCGTCGCCGCCGGGGCGAAGTTGCTTCAGTGCGCACTGAATCGGGGTCGAAATCGTCGGCAAACGCAACAGTTGCAGCGCCAGCTTGCGATCGCAGCGCGCCAGCGCCTGCACCGTCCGACTCAGCAGCGGCCGATTGGCGATGGTCAGGGCGCTGGGCGCAATAGCGCAGAAGTCGTGGAGCAGCTTGGCCAACCAGGCCTGCAGGACCCGCCGCACCGTCTGGGTCGAGCCGACCGGCAAGGTCAGGTCGCCCAGGCTGAGCGTCGGCGCGGTCGAAGCGGGCTGTGGCATGGCTGTCTCCCCCTTTGCCCAGACCTTAGCAGAGTGGGCGCCTGCGTGCTAAAGTGCCGTGGCGCGCAGGGCGCATGCGGCAGGTGGCGGTGACGAAGTTGGGACACAGGGCAGGGCAGCTGGCGGCGTCGCTCCTGGCGTCGGCCGGGCTTGCCGGGTCGGCGTGGGCGGCGTGCGACGTGACCATCAAGCCCGACGGCAACACCGCCGCCATCCAGCACGCCATGGACAAGGATCTCAAGCGCCCCGTGCAAGTCTGCTTGCATCCTGGTGTTTATCGCGGCGCCCGCCTGCTGGCGACCCGTTCCGTGGTGCTGCGCCGGCTGGGCAAAGACAAGGTCGTGTTCGACGCGGGCGGGCAGGGCCGGGTGCTGACCATCCCGCAGGCCGGGATTCGCGTGACCCTGGAGGGCATCACCCTCACCAACGGCAAGGCCGATCGCGGCGGCGCGGTGGCGCTGGTGCAGGCCCGCTCCCTGGACCTGGTCGACTGCTGGATCTACAACAATACTGCGACGTTGTTAGGTGGTGGCGCCATCTCGGCCAGCGCCGGTGAGCTGCGCCTGGTCCGCACGCGCATCACCAGCAATTTTGGCGAGCGGGCCTCGGCGATCGACCTCTCGGGCACGGCCAAAGCGCGGCTGGTGTCGACGCTGGTGGCCGACAACGAGGCCAAGGGCTCGGCAGACCCGCCGATTCGCCTGTCGTCGGCGGCACAGCTCGACCTGTTTGCCTCGACCGTGGCCTACAACGGTGGCTCCGGCATCGTGCTGCAGCCCGACGGCCCGGGCCGGCGCAAGCTGTCCGTTTCCTCCAGCATCGTCATGGGCAAGCCCGACGCCATCACGGTGCAGCGGGCCGAGGTCGACGACGTGCGCGTGGACCGCAGCGTCCTTTGGGGCGGCATTGGCTGGGTGGCGCTGGACATGGCCAGCCAGAAGTCCCTGCCCGGCTTCAACTTGAAGGAGCTCGAGCGCTATCGACCGGAGACCGGCTCGGTGGCGATCGCCCTGGGCGCGTGCACGGCGCCGGACGCGCGCAAGGACCTGGCCGGTCTGCCGCGCGGCCCTCGCTGCACCGCCGGCGCCCTGGAAGCTCCGGTTGCGGACATCAAGGCGACCCTCGCGGCCCGCAAGAAGGACCCCAAGGCGCAAAAGCCGACCAGTTGGGAACAACTGTAGCTGCGCCGGTTCTGGGCGTTCCTGTGGAAATCGCCTGCAATTCCGCGGAGTAGAAAGTGGCTGCCCAGGTGCGGGCCGCGCTCCCTACGCGCCCAGCTTGGCGCGCACCAGCTTGTTGACGAGCGCCGAGTCGACCCGCCCCTTGTAGTCCTTCATGACCAGCCCGGTGATCTTGCCGGCCATCTTGGCGTCGACCGGGCCCTGGCTCGCCAGGATCTGGTCGATGACGGCGGCGGTCTCGGCCTCGCCCATGAGCTGGGGCAGGAACTTCTGCAGGAACTGTGCCTCGGCGACCATCTGCGCCAGGTTCTCGTCGTCGGCGGGCAGCACGCCGCGCGCCGCGTACTCTTCCACAGAGCCCTGCAACTGCTTGACGTAGGCGCGGATGACCTCGACCACCAACTCGTCGGTGACTTCGACGCCGGCCTTGGCGGTGCGGCGCTTCATCACCTCGGTGCGGACCATGCGGATGGCCATGGTGCCGACCTTGTCGCCGCTGCGCATGCAGTTCTTGAGCTCTTCGCCCAGCTGGGCTTCTAGATTGCTGGCCATGAGGTTCTCCAACGCCACCTCGCTGCGGCGCTTTGCTGTGGGCAGGCTCGCCGGCACTTCCCGAAGCCAGGTGCTCGGGGGCGCCGGCGATTCAGGGCGGTCCATGCGGCAAGCGCCGTCGTCGCCGCGGGATTGCGGTCGGATGATCGACACTCTGCGGACTTGCCGGCGGCGTCAGAACGGCTTGGGGCCCGCGGCCGGCGCGCCGGTGGGCGGAGCACCGGGAGGAGGAGCGCCCGGACCCGGCGGCGGCCGCACCCCGGCAGGCACCATCGCGGGCGGCGGGCCTCCGGCTGGCGCCATGCCCGGCTGCGGGCCCATGCCCGGTCCGTTCGGGCGCATCCCCGGCGCGGCCCCGGCGGGCGGCGGGGCTCCCATCGGCGCGGGCCCCATCGCCGGCGCCGGCATCCCGGGCTGGCCCGGCTGACCCATCGCACCCGGCTGGGCCGGCGGCATCCCGGGCTGGCCCGGCTGACCCTGCGGACGCGCCGCAACCTGCGACCGCGCTTGGCGCAGCGGCTGCATGGCCCGGTCGATCATCGCGCTGGCATCCTTCAGGCGGCCCAGCGCCTCGCCGGCATTGCCGACCGGCCCGTCCATCTTGGCTCGCGCCTCGCGCAGGATGGCGTCGGACATCTGCATCGCGGGCATGAGTTGGGTGCCCGGCAGCTGCAGCAGGGTCGGATCGCGCTTCAAGGTGTCATATTCCTTGATCTTGCGGTCAATCTCTTGGAATGCCGAGGTCAGGACCGAGAGCTTGTTGTTGGCTTCGCGCATCTTCTCGGCGCGCTGATCGGCGTCGCCGATGGCCTTGGCGGCATCGAAGTCGGCCTGGGCCTCGCTGACGCGGCCATCCACGGCGCCGCGGAAGTTCGGGAACTTGCCCACCCATTCCTGCAAGGTCAGCTTGTTCTGGTCCCAGGCGCGGGTCTCACCCTCGATGCTCGGCTTGCACGCCACCACACCGGCCAACAGCGCCGCGACCGCCGCCATCCTGCCCAGGCGCCACCAACGCTTTACCATCGAACCTTTCACGGTCGAACTCTTCACGATTGCTCCCCCTGTCGCGCATCGGACCGCGCGCCGCGTGTTCGCCCGGCAGGGTCGCGCCGTAGGCGGGCCGTGTCAAGCCAGCGACACCGCCACGGGTGAGGTTCCTATGTCCAGGACCGGCAGGGCCAAGGACACCGCGCCAGGGACAGCGTGCGTCTGGATAGGATCGGCACAGGATGACCATCGGCCGTGATTGGGGAACCACGCCCCACCGCCACCGGACCGACCCGCGCAAGTCCTGGGTTGCTCGCCTAGGGCTGGGTCCGCCCCATCGCCGCCTGCCAGCGGGCCACCGCCAGCGCCTCGTCGAATTCGACCTGAATGCCCTGCAGGCGCGCCAGCGTGATGGCGGTCTCGGCATCGACTACCTCGAGCAGCGTTGCGGTGCCAGCCGTGTAGCGGGCCAGGGCGTGCTCGTGGGCCTTTTCGGCGAACTGCCGGTAGGTCTGCGCCGCCGGCCGCCGGTTGCGCGCCTGTTGCAGCGCCGTCAGGGCTTGCGACAACTCGGCCTTCAGCGCCAGGGTCGCCACGTCGCGCGCCGCCGCCAGCGAGCGCAGCTGGGCCTGCATCTCGCCCACATAACCGTGCTGCAGCCACGCGCCCGACAGCGGCACCGACAGTCCGGCGGTCACCGAGCCGTTGACCACCAAATTGCTGACTTCGATTCCGCCGGCGCCCAGCTGGCCCGCCACAAACAAGCTGGGCAGGGCCGCCTTTTGCAGGGCGTCGTGTGCCGCCCGCAGCGCCGCCATGCGCTGATCGATGGCTTTGAAGTCGTCGCGCACCGCCATCGCCTGGTCCACCCACTGGTCCATCGGCGGGGCACCGGCCAGGCGGTCGGGCGTCAGGTCGGTCTCGCGCGGCAGCAGCGGCGCCAGTGGACCTTGGACCAAGCCGCCGGTTCCCATCGCGGTGCCCAGCGCCAGCCGCATCGCCCGCACCAAGTCATCTGCTTTGAACACACCGACTTCCGCGGCCGCCAGATCCGAGTCGGCGCGCAGCAGGTCCAGGGGCGGGCGCAGCGAGGCCTCCACCTTCTTCTTGGCCAGGTCGCGGCGCTGGGCCGCCTGATCGCGCTGTTGGCGAGCCGCGTCGAAACTCGCTTCCGCGGCGAGCACTTGCAGATAGGTCTGGGTCAGCTGCAGCCACAGCTGGCGGCGCAGGGCCCCCACTTCGCTGCGCTCGGCCTCGACTTGCAGGTAGGCAGCATCCAGGTTGCGGCGAGTCCGACCAAAATCTGTGAAATTCCAGCGCGTATTGACCTGTGCCAGCCAGTAGGGGAACGGTTCGGCCGACCAGTGGCCCGCGGTCGCCTTGAACGAGGCCGGCACCGCGCCCGGCCGCGGCGTGAAGTTGGCGGTCATCTGCGCGTGGCTGGCGTCCAGCGTGGTGGTCGGCAGCAGCGGCGTTTCGGCCTGGTCCACCCGCGCCCGTGCCGCGTCCACTTCCGCCTGGGCGCCGCGCAGCGCCGGGTGCCGCGCCAGCACCACCTGCCACGCCTTGGCGTGGGTCCAGACCTCGCCTTCGGCCAGTGCGGTCGCGGGCAGCAGCAGCCACAGCAACCACAGCAAACGACCGGACTTGCAGCCTACTGGCACGTCTGCACCACCGCCACGTCGTCGATGAGCACGCCCAGTGTAGAGTTGCCCACGCCGTCTACCGTGTCGAACCAGAACTCGAATTCCACGGACTTGCCCTTGAAGGCCGTCAGGTCGACCGCGACTGCTCCCCAGGTCTGCACGCTGGTGCTATCGGTCTTGGCCCAAGCAGGCGCCGGTTGTTTGACGCCATCGGCGTAGACGTACACTTTCAACAGGTCGAAGGTGGTGCCCGGCTCGGTGTCCATGTACAGGTTGAACTTCAGTGCGGCCGACACCGCCGTGGCGGGTATGGCGATCTTGGTCGACTTGGCCGAACCGCTGTTCGCGCTGCCGCTGGAGAAGGTCTTGGTGCTGGGATTGCCGTAGTAGAGCGCGCCGGTTCCAGACTTGGCGCCTGGCGGGTTGGCCACGGGGTTCCAAGGGCCCCAACCGACCCCCATGGCGTTGTTCGAGACGACGAAGGCGGCCGCCGCCGACGCTCCGTCGAAGTTCTCGGTGTACAGCGTGGGCAGGCAGCAGCCGGCCGCGCCCGTCGAGGTGTACTTGCACGCGCCGGCCACGCAGGTGTCGATCGTGCACTTGTCGTTGTTGTCGTTGCATTCCGCGTCCGACTTGCAGCAGGTGTTCTGGTGGCTGCACAGGCCCGCGTTGCAGCTGTCGACGGTGCAGGGGTCGCTGTCGTTGCATTGGCTGGCGGCCGTGCAACAGTCGGTGATCGCTGCGGTGCTGCACTTGTTGTCGGCGCCGCACACGTCCTGGGTACACGTGTTGGTGTCGGCGC
>JACRCU010000434.1 GCA_016218865.1 Deltaproteobacteria bacterium
GGCGCCCGCTGGTGCCAGCGCCGCTGACCGTGCTCGCCTACTACCTGGTCATCGGCGGCGCCCTGCTGCGGGTCTTTGGCAGCCTGCCCGGTTTCGTGCTGCTGGCGGGCGTGCTGTGGGCGGCCGGCTACGCGATCTTTGCGGTGGTCTACTGGCCAATCCTCACCCGGCCACGCATCGACGGCCAAGAGGGCTGAGCCCACCTGCACCAGTGCTTGCGGTAGGTGCGTGCTTGTGCCAAAGTCGCACGCATGTTTCTCGCCCGCGTCATCGGAACTGTGGTCGCCACCAAAAAAGCCGAAGGGCTTGGCGGCATTCGCTTGCTCATGGTGCAGCCGGTCGGCGAGGATGATCAGCCGCGCGGCAAGCCCGTGTGCGCCGCCGACGTGACCCAAGCCGGCCCCGGCGATCTGGTGCACGTCACCGAATCGCGCGAAGCGGCGCTGGCTTTGCCGGACCCGTTCGTGCCGGTCGACGCCGCCATCATCGCCATCGTCGACCACGTGCACGTCGAGGCCTAGGCGCAGGGCAGCAGTGCTAGGTAGTAGGGGAGCCCCCAGATGATACTTGCGCGCGTCATCGGCAACGTGGTCTCGACGGTCAAGCACCCGGGCCTGAAAAGCTACGCGGTGTTCAGCGTGCAGCCGGTCGACGAGCACGGCCAAGACGCCGGCGAGACCTTCTTGGCGGTCGATCACGCCCAGTCCGGTCCCGGCGACACGGTGATCATCCTGCGCGAGGGCAACGGCATCCGCCAGCTCCTGGCCGATCCCAAGAACCCGATCCGCTGCCTCATCGTGGGCGTGGTCGACGCGGTCACGCCCGCCGCCTAAATTCGCCCCAAAAGGAACACCATGGCGGCCACCGCACCCCAGCACACCGTGCACGGCACCGAGTCGAGCCTGGCCGAGCTGCGCCGGCAAGTCATCGCGATCGCCCACCAATTGCACGAGCGCGGCTGGGTCGCCAACCACGACGGCAACGTGACCGTGCGGGTCGGCGGCGATCGCCTGCTGTGCACGCCCACGGCCCTGAGCAAGCGAGTGTTGCACGAAGCCGACCTGATCGTGGTCGACGGCCAGAACAAGGTAGTCCAGGGCGGCCGCAAGCCGTTTTCCGAGCTGGCGCTGCACCGCGCCGTGTACGCGACCCGCGCCGATGTCCGCGCCGTGGTGCACAGCCACACCCCCAAGGCGACCGCGCTGGCCGTGGCGGGTATCGCCGTCGAGCCGCGCATGCTGGCCGAGGCGGTGGTGTCGCTGGGCGCGCAAGTCCCGCTCCTGCCCTACGCTTTCCCCAACGGCGCCGATCAGGTCGCCCAGGTCAAGGCCGCGGCCGTCGACTTCGACGTGGTCACCCTGGGCAACCACGGTGTGCTGGCCTGGGGCGACGACGTCGAGCAGGCCTTCCTGCGCGCCGAGCTGGTAGAACACCTGGCAGGGATTCAGCTTTTGGCCCTGCAGCTGGGCCGGGTCACCACCGTGCCCGACGCGGACTTGGAGCGGCTGCTCACCGCGCGCGCCAAGGCGGGACTCGGACCGGTCGGTCGCGCCAAGCGCTCGTAACCCATAGGTAAAATCATGAAGAACCCGATGACGCTGCTGGCCCTGGTGCTGGGGCTGGCCGCCTGCGGTGGCCCTGAGCGCGCGGTCGCGCCGGCTGCGGCAACCCCGGCGGGGCCCGAGCGCTGCCTGCTGCTGACCAGCAACGACAGCGAAGCCAACTTCGACGGCGCCAAGCAAGGGCCGGGCTTCCAGGGCCGCATCGCCCGGATTGCCGCCGAAAAGCAGCGGCTGCTGGCCCTGCGGCCGGGCGCGGTGCTGCTGGTCGAAGGCGGCGACATGCTGCAAGGCCGCTACATGGAACGGCAAGACGGCAACCGCCCGCTGGCCATGCAGAACGCCTGGCAGGTGTACCAGGCCGCTGGCTACGACTACGCCGCCATCGGCAACCACGAGTTCGACGCCGGGCCCAAGGCGCTGCGGGTGGCGATGCAGGGCCTGGACCACATGCGCCTGCTGTCGGCCAACCTGGACGCCAAGGGGACTTCGCTGGACCCCAGTGATCCCCAGCATCCACAAGGGCTTTTTGGCTCGTCGGCGCTGGTGCGCTGCGGCGGCCTCCAGCTGGGCCTGATCGGCCTGACCACGCCCACCACGCGCACCATCAGCCAGTTGGGCGACGTCCGCTTCGCCAAGGCCACCACTGCGCAAGTCACGCAAATCGAAGCGCAAAAGCTGCGAGCACAGGGTGCGCAAGTGGTGGTGGTCCTGTCGCATCTGGGTCTGGAGAACGACGTGGAGCTGGCGGGCGACGTCACCGGGCTCGACGCCATCGTCGGCGGGCACTCGCACAGCGAGACGCCGCAGGTCCAGCAGCGCGGCCAGACCTGGATTACCCAGAGCGGCTCGCGGTTTTCGCACCTGGGCGCCCTGGAGCTGGCCGTCGACGCCAGCGGTCGCTTTGACCCGGCGCACAGTGCCTGGAAGCTGCAGCCGATCGAGCAGCTGACCGCCAGGGATCCGCAAGTAGCGGCCCAAGTCGATGCGCTGCGCCAGACCCTGGTGCAAGAAGTCGTCATCGGCCAGCGCAAGCTCGCCTGGGACCTGCGCGACGCCCGCGGCGACTACAGCCGGCGCGCCACCCGCGCCCTGGGGCAGTGGGCCAAGTCCAAAGTCCCCAGCGTGGTCGGGGCGTTGCTCAACGTCGGCGGCTTCCGCAGCGATACCCTGTACCCGCCCGGGCCGGTCACCAACCTGGAGGTCAAGGCCATCCACCCCTTCGACAACCGGCTGGTGCTGGTGACGCTGACCGGCCAGCAGCTGCTCGACACGCTTGAGCATTCCTGCATCCCGGGCAGCGAGGGCCACGGCCAGGGCCTGGTGCTGTGGGGCGTGACCGGCACCTGCAACTTCAAGGCGGCCACGCCGCAGTACCGGGTGGTCGACGGCCGACCGGTCGAAATCCTCAAGCGCGGCGAGCGGTTGCAGGGTGCCAGCGTGAACGGCGCGCCGGTCGACCTGGGCGCCCGCTACACCGTGGCGACCATCGACTACCTGGCGCGCGGCGGCAGCGGCTTCTTGCCCCTGACCCAGGGCGAGCGCAAGTGCGTGGACGGCAGCGCCTATGTGCCGCCCACGCCCTGTCGCGACGGCCTGATGGCCGACGTGATGATCCAGGCCGTGCAGACCGGCATGCTCGACGCGGACTGACCGCCCACCCCACTCTGCCGCCCAAAAACGCCGCGCCCGCCGTCGCAGCACCGGAAATCCGGGTGCGAGGCGGGCGCAACGCTCACGATTTCAGTACGTTACGGCGCGCCGACGTACTGCATGTTGAATTTGCTCCAGGTGCCAGCGGAGCTGCCCACGTGGTAGGCGTAGCCGTTGCAGCCCGAGTTGTAGGCCTGGACCTGGATGGTGTCGCCCTTGGCCAGCGGATAGGTCACGTCGACCACGTGCATGCCCCACACGCCGTTGGCGGCGCTGGAGTAGCCCGAGCCGATGCGGCCGCCGTTCTTCAAGATCTGCAGGCCGTCGCTGTTCCAGCAGTTGTTGTACAGCCAGTTGCCGTACATGCGGTAGTAGCCCGGAACCTTGACGGTGATGACGCCGTTGCCGGCATCGGTCACGCTGAAGTAATCGGCAGCCGTGTTCATCACAGTGTCGGTCAAGCAGTAGGCGTTCCAGCCACCGCCGGTGCCATGGTGGTTGCAGTAGCCCGTGTAGGTGATGAGCTTGGGCAGCGCGGCCACCCAGTTGCCGGCCGTGCAGGCCTCCAGGCCCTTGGCGCTGGTGTAGCGGAGCGCGCCGTCGTTGGCGCTGCTGCAGGTGGCCGTGTCGTTGCCCGGCACGATGCTGCCGCCGTGAACGGTGTTGCCGTCGACGATCAGGTTGCCCTTGACCTGCACCTTCTTGCTCGACAAGGTCTGGATGTTGATCGACCAGTTGAAGGTGCCGTCGAAGCCGCCCGAGCCGCCGCCGGCCTTGAGGTCCTTGACGGTGATCGACCAGGCGCCCTTGATGTTCTTGCCCACCCAGTCGCCGCTCAGGTCGCCCGAGACGATGGCGGTGGTGTCGTTGA
>JACRCU010000439.1 GCA_016218865.1 Deltaproteobacteria bacterium
ATCCGTCGAACTGCGACCTGTGCGGCAGCAAGTGCCTGGCGCCCACTTTTGGTCAGCCCACCTGCGGGGCCGGCAAGTGCGGCTTTGCCTGCGACGCGGGCTACACCGCCTGTGACCAGGCCTGCTTGGACCTGCAGACCGACCTGGACAATTGCGGCAAGTGCGGCGCCAAGTGCCCGGTTCCCAGCTTTGGCCAGGCCACCTGCGGCGCGGGCAAGTGCGGCGTGCAGTGCAACACCGGCTACACCGCTTGCGGCGACCAGTGCATCGACCTGAAGAGCGACAAGGGCAATTGCGGCGGCTGCGGCAAGGCCTGCAGCGCGGACCAGGTGTGCTCGGGCGGCGCCTGCATCACCAGCTGCCCCAGCGGCACCACCAATTGCGGCGGCTCGTGCGTCGACACCAAGGCCGACATCAAGAACTGCAACGGCTGCGGCAACTTGTGCACTGCTCCCGACGGCGGCGTACCCACCTGCAGCGCGGGCGCCTGCGGCTTTGACTGCCTGCCTGGCACCACCAAGTGCGGCGACAAGTGCCTGGCCACCGCCGCCGACGTCAACAACTGCGGCAAGTGCGACAACATCTGCAAGGCGCCGGCCAGCGGCACGGCCACCTGCTCCACGGGCGCTTGCGGCATCAGCTGCAACACGGGCTTTACCGCCTGCGGCACGGCTTGCGTCAATTTCCAGTCCGACGCGGCCAACTGCGGCGGTTGCAGCAAGGCCTGCGGCGCCAACCAGGTCTGCTCGGGCGGCGCCTGCGTCACCAGCTGCCCCAACGGCACCACCCAGTGCAGCGGCGCCTGCGTCAACACCAGCGGCGACGTGGGCAACTGCGGCGGCTGCGGCAAGGCTTGCACCGCGCCCGAGCACGGCGAACCCCTGTGCAACAGCAGCGCGTGCGACTTCAGCTGCGCCGACGGCTACGGCAAGTGCGGCAGCAAGTGCCTCGACTTCAAAGTGGATGTCGCCAACTGCGGCGCTTGCGGCAAGGCCTGCACCGCACCCGCCAACGCCGACCCGATCTGCAGCAAGGGCACCTGCGACTTCACCTGCAAAGCCGGCTTCTCGCTGTGCGGCGGCAAGTGCGTCAACACCAAGACCGACAGCAGCAACTGCGGCGCCTGCGGCAAGGCGTGCATGACGCCGCTGCAGTGCAAGAGCGGTAGCTGCTCGCTCTGATCCAGACCGCGATCCCACCGCTGCGACCCGCCCGGCATTCCGCTACCTCGCCGGGTGGGTCGCGCGCGGGTCGAATCGCGCCACAGGCGGCAACGCGCTACTTGGCGTTCTTGGCTGGCGACTTGCGAGCCGACAGCCCGCGCTGGTAATCCGCCACGAAATCGGACACCGCGATCGACGCCACCATCGCCCCGATCACCGCGAGCGGCACGGCGTCCAGCGACTTGATCCGCACGCAACCCTTGCCCATGTCGAGCTTCTTGCCCGTAGCCTGCCACGCCAGGGCGAAGCGCTCACTCCGCTCGGCGCTCATGTACAGGCAGGGCAAGTGCAAGGAAACATAGCCCTTCTGTGATGCAAGGCCGGCAAACGGCAGCGGCTGCTTGGGGTCGCAGTGGTAGCCGGCCGGGAACAGGCTGTGCGGCACGTAATAGCCGATCATTCCATACTGAATTCCTTCCTCGTAGCCGGGCGGCAGCGCGGCCAGGATGGCGGCGCGGATCGCCTGGACCAGTGCGCGGCGGTCGTCGGGCAGGGCAGCTAGGTAGGCTTGAACGGATTCAGCAGGCACGGCGACTCGCAGGCGCCCGTGGATGGCGCGGCCTTGGAGTCTGCGATCACCGGTCGGCTCGGTCAATCGCCGATCGCGATCCCGTCCAGGCGGGCGATTCCGAAGTATTGGAACCTACTTGACCTTGCCCAGCGCCCGCTTGGCGGCGTCGCGCACCAGGTCGTTCGGGTCGCGCAAAGCTGCCGTCAGGGCCTGCTTGGCTTCCAGCCCGCTGCACCGGCCCAGCGCGGTCGCGGCGCGAATCCGCACCCACGACTCGGTGTCGCGCAGGGCTTTGGCCAGCGCCGGGACGGCCGACTGCGACCGCATCGCCCCCAGGGCATAGGCCGAGTGCGAGCGCGCGTTGGCATCCTTGTCGTGCTCCAGCACCTCGATCAGCGCCGCCACCGCGCCCGCCAGCTTGTAGTCGACCAGGGCGCGCGCCGTGTTGCCGCGCGCCGCTGGCAAGGGTTCGTAGAGCAGGGCCCGGACGAAGGCCTTGTCGATTTCGGGCGTGGCCGGGGGCTCCAGTTCGGCGAAGAGCGCCGCGACTTTCAGCCGCAAGTTCGGGTTCTCGCACCACAACGCCCGCGTCAGCGCCTGGATACCCGCCTGGCCCTTGGCCCGCAGCTTTTCGGCCTGGGCCTTGGTGGGCGGGTCGCGCACAATCTCCTCGAAAACGGCGCGCAGCTCTGGGTCGCTGGTCACGTCGGCCAGGCGCACGAAGGGATCGGCCTCCAAACCAGCCCGCGCCGCTCCCGAATCCGGTGGGATGACGTTTTTTGCCTCGGGCTCCTTGGCGGGCTCGGCCGGCTGCGGGCCGATGTCGGTGGCGAGCACCGCTTCCAGATTCACGGCGCTGGTGTCCGCGGGCTGCAGCGCCGCCGAGACGCTGTTGGACTTGCTGCAGGCCGTACCCAGGACCAACGCAGCCAACATCCACGCGACCTTGCGGGGTGCGCTGGACCCGACCGCACCGATCCTTGGGTCGCCACCCGCCTGTTCCACTGTGCCCGTTGCCATGACTCACCTTGCCGCCGCCCACCGGCAGCGTAGTCCCGACAGTCCGCGGCGGCAAGCTGCCAAGCCGGCGGGGCGCTAGCGGCGGAGCAACGGGGCAAACCGACAGCAATCGCAAGCACTTTACCCCTGTCCACTTGCCCTCGCGCAGCGGCACCGGCATCAAGTAGACACTCTTGCCGCGAGGTCCCATGCCACTGCACGCTGCCCACGACGCCCGCTCGATTCACCTG
The DNA here is from genome assembly GCA_016218865.1 of Deltaproteobacteria bacterium. Lineage (GTDB taxonomy): Bacteria > Myxococcota_A > UBA9042 > UBA9042 > UBA9042 > SXRM01. The sequence goes on from JACRCU010000439.1 coordinate 2,985, forward strand.
CGCGCCCTGCGGGCCGCCGCCGCCGTGGCCTTGGGCGCAGCGTGCTCGTCTACCGCCGGCCAGAACGTCGTCGCGGTGGCCAACGACACGGGCCAATCGGACAGCACCTTGACCGCCCACGACGCTGCGGCCGGCGCCGATACCGCTGGTGCGCCCGACAGCAGCCCGGCCGACAGCCCGGTGGCCGACAGCAGCGCCGCCGACACCGCCGCCAGCCCCGACGTGGCCGCCCAGGATGGGGCGAGCGGCGACGCCCAAACCGGCGAAACCATGGGCGGCAAGCCGGACTGCAAGGCGTTGGGCCTGGACATGGGGGCCTGCTGCACGGCACTGACCACCTGGTGCGAGGCGGCGTTTGCGAACGACCAGGAAGCTCGCAACACCTGCATCTTCGGGCCCAATTACGACTCGTCGACCGGATGCACGCCGTGGGGACCGCCGGCGCCGCCCGCCATGGCCGTGGCATGACCGCGCTCGTTCTGGACCTGCAGTCCGCCGCGCGTCCTTTCCTGTCTGAACTTGGCGAGTTGCCGAGCCTGGCCGATCCGACCGCGGCCCAGCGCACCTGGCGGGCCCGCATGGTCAACGAGCACGTCTCGGCGCGGGTGTTCGGCGCACTGCTGGGCCAGGCGATGGCGGCGGGCCTCAGCGCCCAGCGGCAGACCCAGCTGGCCGATTTCGCCTGCGAGGAGCTGCGCCATGCCCGCCAGTGCGCGGCAGTAGTCCAGGCATTGGGCGGCGCCGCCGTGGCGGAACTGCCCAATCTGCCAGCAGTTCCCCAGCACGCCGAGGTGGATCCCCTGCAGGCGCTGTTGCGCAACATCGTGTCGGTCTGCTGCCTGTCCGAGACGGTGGCCGTGGCGCTGATCCGCGCCGAAACGCTGCAAATCGGTCCGCCCGGCCTGCGGAGCTTGCTCGACCAGATCCTGGCCGACGAAGTGGGGCACGCCCAGTTCGGCTGGTCGCTGTTGCGCGAGCTGGCGCCATTGCCGGCCGCGCTGGAGCAGGGCTTGACCAGCTACGCCAAGGTTGCCATGGACCACGTGATCGAACACGAACTTGCGCACTTGCCGGATCATCGCGGGTTCGGACCGGCCGCCGCCCAGGTGGGAGTGTGCTCGGGCCGCGCCGCACGGGCGCTGTTGGCCGACACGCTGGCGACGGTGGTCGCGCCGGGCCTGCTGAGCCTTGGCATCGACGCGCGCACCCCGCGCCTGAGTCAGCTGTGCGAGGAATTCGCAGTGCCTGCTGGAGTTTGCGTGATTCACACTGCCAAGGCCAGCGATCTGCAGTGGGCGAAGTTGGCCTGAGCCGCCCCGTCGCGCGCGACGCTTGGGACTACTGCTTCTGGCACATGAGCAGCTGCAGATAGGGCGCATTGGTGCCGGCGACGCTGCCGCTGTCTTGGACACTGATGCCCGTGGTCGCCGCGGAGGTGGACACTGTGTAGACGCCCGAGTCTTCGCCCGCCGGCGCGCCCGAGCCGCCGTCGTAGCCCGTGTCCGAGTCGATCTTGAACGGGTGGGAATGCCCGGGATCGGCGATAGCGTGACCGTGCTTGCCGGTGGCCCGGTTCTCTTGGTCTGCCAGCGCGGTGCCGACTTGGGCCCCGAGGACGCCACCCGACGGCAGCCCCACGATGGTGCGCCCGCGCGCCGCCACCAACTCGGTCCAGCCCGCCGGGCAGGCCTTGAGGTTGAAAGCCATGACCGCGCCCGCCGGCACCAGGTACTGAGCGGCGTTGCCGGTGATGGTGCCCGTGATGGCCAAGTTGCCGTTGACCTGGGCTTTTTGTCCGGCATTGTAGGCAAAGGCGAGCGACCAGCTGTCCAGCGTGCCGTCCGGATTGGTGGGACCATTGCTCAGGTCGGCCACCACCAGCGACCAAACGCCCTTGATTGGCTTGCCCACCCATGCCGACAACGGTGCAGCCGCGCTGGTCGCCGTGAAACTGAGCTTGGTGCCAGTCTTTTCGCCGTTGTAGATGGTCGTCGGGCTGCCCGACGGGTCGTAGAGGTCGATGCGCACCTTGGCCACGTTGCTGTTGGTCACGTTGACCGTGAGCGTGATGGCCTCGGCCAGGCCAAGGTCTGGAGTCGCCAGGGTGTCGGTGATGCCGGCGCCCGTGAAATCGGGGATTTTCAGCGGCGTCGCAGAAGAGGTGACCGTGTCGGCAAACTGGGTAGTCAGCACGCCGTTCGAGATCTCGTCTAGGCCGTCGCGGGGCAAGTCCTTGGCCGAAATACTGAAGTTGCCGCAGTCCAGGCTGCCGTCGGCCTTCAGACCGCGCACGACCAGGCCCGTTCCGCAGCTTGCCCCCAGCTTGGGGAGTGCGGGCAGGTTCTTCAGGTCCAGGTAGTCCCCGCTGGTGGCCACCTTGGCCAGCGAAGCCTTGCTCGCCAGGCCAGAGAGATCGGTCTGCTTGGCATACTCGGCCAGGTCGGACTGCTTGGCATACGCGCCCAGGTCCGACTGTTTGGCATACGCACCCAGGCTGGAGGCCAAGGCGTAGGCGGCCAGATCCGCAGACTTGGCATAGCCTTGCAGGGCATTCGCTGACAGTTGGGCGCTGCCGACACAGCCCGAGCAGGCCAGAGCGTCGGCCGTCGCGGCGTGCATGGCCAGCGCGACGCTGTGCCACGGCTGGCGGGGCAGCTCTGGGTCCGAGGCCACCTGCAGCCCCAACCAAAGCGCCGGGGACTTGGCCAGTTCCGCAGCGGAAATCGGGACTTTGCTGCCCAGGGCGACCGAGAAGCGGCCACCGGCGACCGCCAACGGCAACGGCCCTTCGGACCAGAGCGGCGCACCGCCCGTGGCCGCAGCGTAGACGGCAAAGGTCGCCGAATAGTCGCCGTCGGCCGCCGGGGCACCGTTGGCCGTGCTCAGCAACAGGCCCTCGACGGCGGTGGTGGTCGGCACGGCGGCCCGGGCCGGGTTGGCCGCAAATCCCCACAGAAGGACGGCCAACACCATCGGCAGCCACACCGCCAGCGCCAGCGGACGAACGCGGAGTCCAGTCATTGTCTACCTC
>JACRCU010000440.1 GCA_016218865.1 Deltaproteobacteria bacterium
CGCCCAGCTGCGGCCAGTTCCGCGCCCTCCTGCTGCCGGCGCTGGCCACCGCCGGGCTGGCCGCCATCGAGTCGCTGCGGTCGGCGGTCATCGCCGACGGCATGACCGGCGACCACCACGACCCAGACTCGGAGCTGGTGGGCCAAGGCTTTGCCAACATCATCGCACCCTTGTTCGGCGGTATCGCCGCCACCGGCGCCCTGGCCCGCACCGCCACCAACATCCGCGCTGGCGCCAAGTCGCCGATCGCCGGCGCCACCCACTCCGTGGTGGTGCTGCTCGCCATCCTGGCCCTGGCCCCCGCAGTCGCCTACGTGCCGATGGCCTCGCTGGCCGCGCTGCTGCTGCTGGTGGCCTGGAACATGTCCGAGCTCAAGCACTTCATCAAGACCGTCCGCATCGCCCCCAAAAGCGACGTGTCGGTGCTGCTGATCTGCTTCTCGCTCACGGTCATCTTCGACATGGTCATCGCCATTTCGGTCGGCTTCACCCTGGCCGCGGTCTTGTTCATGCGCCGCATGGCGGTCCTGACCGACGCCAAGTGGCTGACCCGCGACATGGCCACCCGTGTCAACAGCCCGCTGCCCAAAGGCGTGGTGCTCTACCAGATCAACGGCCCGCTCTTCTTCGGCGCCGTGCACAATGCGATGGCCGCGCTGCACGCCACCAGCAACGACTCGTTCCGCGTGCTGATCCTCGACATGGGCCGTGTGCCGGTCATCGACGCCACCGGCTATGCAGCGCTCGAGGCCGCCATCAGCGGTATCTCCAACGCCAACCGCGGCGTGGTGCTGGCTGGTCCGCTGCCGCAGCCGTACAAGATCTGGGAGAAGGCCAAAATCGACCAGCGAATCAAGAATGTGCACATTGCGCCCGACCTGGACCAAGCCCTGGTCAAGGCGAGCGAGCTGATGGCCCAGCAGGCCGCCATGCGCGGCACGACCGGCCGCCACGCCGCGCAGAAACCGCCCACCGCATCCTGACCGACCGAGCCCATCCGGCGCGCTGTCACAACCTTGTCGCGGGGGCGGCAGCCGCGCTGGCCACTGCCTGCGGCTGACCTATACTCGGCGGCGAGCGGGCTGCCCCCGTCTCCTGTTTCTCTCGCGCTCACGCTGCCTTGGCCATGTCGCAGGCACTGCAAAGCGCCGCTTCCTCCTTGAGGCCCCATGTCTCCGCTCTCGCATCCCGACCGCTTTGCCGACCGCCACATTGGCCCCCGCCAGGGCGACATCGCGCAAATGCTCTCCGAGCTTGGATTTTCGTCGCTGGACCAACTGGCCGACGCCGCTGTGCCCGACCAAATTCGCTTCCGCAGCCCCTTGAAGCTGCCCGCCGCCCGCTCGGAAGGCCAGGCCCTGGCCGACATCGCCGCCTACGCCGCCGAGAACGAGATCTACCGCACGCTGGTGGGCCTGGGCTTCTCGGACACCGTGACCCCGGCCGTACTGGTGCGCAACTTGCTGGAAAACCCCGGCTGGTACACCCAGTACACGCCCTACCAGCCCGAGATCAGCCAAGGCCGCCTGGAGTGCCTGCTGAACTACCAGACGATGATCAAGGACTTGACGGCCCTGGACATCGCCAACGCCTCGCTCTTGGACGAAGCGACCGCCTGTGCCGAGGCCATGAGCCTGGCCTATGGCCAACAGCGCAGCGCTCCCAAGCGCACCGTATTCCTGGTGGACCAGCGCTGCCACCCGCAAAACCTGGCGGTGGTGCGCACCCGCGCCCACGTGCTCGGCATCGAGGTCTTGGCCACCGACGCGCTGGCCCACGACTTCGCCGCCCAGCCGGTGTTCGGCCTGCTGCTGCAGTACCCGGCCACCGACGGCGGGTTGATCAAGTACCAGCCCCTGATCGAGCGCGCCAAAGCCGCTGGCGCCGTGGTGACGATGGCCTGCGACCTGCTGGCCCTGACCCTGCTGGTGCCGCCCGGCGAGCTGGGCGCCGACATCGCCGTGGGCAACTCGCAACGCTTTGGCGTGCCGCTGGGCTACGGCGGACCGCACGCGGCGTTCATGGCCACCCGCGATGCCTTCAAGCGCGCACTGCCGGGCCGCTTGGTCGGCGTGTCGGTCGACAGCCGCGGCAAGCCGGCCCTGCGCCTGGCCCTCCAGACCCGCGAGCAGCACATCCGCCGCGACAAGGCCACGTCGAACATCTGCACCGCCCAGGTGTTGCTGGCGATCCTGGCCAGCCTGTATGCCTGCTACCACGGCCCCGCCGGGCTGAAGGCGATCGCCAAGCGAGTGCACCGCCTGACGAGCCTGCTGGCCGAGGGGCTACACCGCCGCGGGTTCCAGCTGCACAACGCCATGTACTTCGACATGATCCGCGTGAGCTGCGGCGAGCGGACGCCGGACATCCTGAGCAATGCGCGCGTGGAACACATCAACCTGCGCGACTTCGGCGACGGCAGCGTAGGCATCGCGCTGGACGAGGTGAGCCACATCGGCGAGGTGGCCAAGCTGCTGAGCGCCTTTGCCGGCCAGCCGGTGGGCGTGAGCGAGGTCGAGGCCCTGGTGCACGAGGCGCCGGAGCGCGACCTGGGCGAATTCACCCGCACGTCCACGTACTTGCAGCACCCGGTCTTCAACACCTGGCACAGCGAGACCGAGATGATGCGCTACCTGCACCGCCTGCAAGCGCGCGACCTGTCGCTGACCAACAGCATGATCTCGCTGGGTTCGTGCACGATGAAGCTCAACGCGGCGGCCGAGATGCTGCCGATCACCTACCCCGGCTTCGGCAAGCTCCACCCGTTTGCGCCCGCCGACCAGGCCAAGGGCTACGCCAAGCTCTTTGCCGACTTGGAGGCCTGGCTCGCCGAGATCACCGGCTTTGCCGCCAGCTCGCTGCAGCCCAACGCCGGCAGCCAGGGCGAGTACACCGGCCTGCAGGTGATCCGCGCCCACCTGCGCCGCACCGGGCAGGGCCACCGCAACGTCTGCCTGATCCCGCAGTCGGCCCACGGCACCAATCCGGCCACGGCGGCGATGAACGGAATGCAAGTTGTGGTGGTCGCTTGCGACGATCATGGCAATATTTCGCTTGACGATCTGCGCGTCAAGGTCGAGCAGAACAAGGACAAGTTGGCGGCGCTGATGGTTACCTACCCGTCGACCCACGGCGTGTTCGAGGCGGCCATTCGCGACATCTGCGACATCGTCCACCAGGCCGGCGGCCAGGTGTACATGGACGGCGCCAACTTGAATGCCCAGGTGGGTCTGTGCCGGCCCGGCGACATCGGCGCCGACGTGTGCCACATCAACCTGCACAAAACCTTCGCGATTCCCCACGGCGGCGGCGGCCCCGGCATGGCGCCGATCTGCGTCGCGCCGCACCTGGCCGACCTGCTGCCCGGACACCCGCTGGTCGCTACCGGCGGCACCCACGGCATCGGCCCGGTGTCGGCCTCGCCCTGGGGCAGCGCGTCGGTCCTGCCGATCTCGTGGATGTACATCGCCATGATGGGGCCAGACGGGCTGAAGAAGGCGACCCAGGTGGCGATCCTCAACGCCAACTACCTGGCGCACAAGCTCAAAGGCGACTTCCCGGTGCTGTACACCGGCCAAGGCGGGCTGGTGGCACACGAGCTGATTCTCGACACCCGCACCGTCAAGCCGCAGGTCGAGGTCGACGACATTGCCAAGCGCTTGATGGACTTTGGCTTCCACGCCCCCACCATGAGCTTCCCGGTGCCCGGCACGCTGATGATCGAGCCAACCGAGTCCGAGTCCAAAGCCGAGCTCGACCGCTTCGTCACCGCCATGCAGTCCATCGCCGAAGAGGCGCGGCAAGTGGTGGCCGGCACGGTCGATGCCCACGACAACCCGCTAAAGAACGCACCGCACACCGTAGAAACCGTCACCGCCAGCGAGTGGACCCACCCGTATTCGCGCGAGACGGCGGCCTTCCCGGCACCGTGGTTGCGCGAGGGCAAGTTCTGGCCCTTTGTCGGCCGCGTCGACAACGCCTGGGGCGACCGCAACTTGCAGTGTGCCTGCCCACCCGTCAGCGACTACGAGTAGTTACCAATCGCTCCAAGCTGCGCTATCCTGACCGCGGAGGTCAGCATGGCACTGGGCAACGGTCGGTATCGCACATTCTTTCGGTGGCTTGGCGCAGGCGCTGGCCTGTGGTTGGTCATCGGCTGCCTGAACGGCTGCGGCGAGGCCAAGCGGCGCTACTACGCCACCTGCAGCGAAGACTCCGAATGTGAGTCGAACGTTTGTTACAACGGCCACTGCACCGGCTCGTGCACCGGCAACGCGGGCTGCGGCACCGGCATCTGCGTCGAGAACCACTGTCTGCCCATCGGCGCCGCCTGCGACGACGGCGACCCCTGCACGCTGGGCGACACGGTCGGCTTGAACGTCTGCAAGTCGGGAACAGAGAAGAAGAACTGTGGCGCCGCCACCGAGTGCCAGGAGTTCTACTGCCAGCCCACCCAGGGTTGCGACGCCAAGGCCAAGAACGTGGGCCAGGCCTGCGGCGGCAGCAGCGTGCGGGTCTGTGCCGACGGCTCGCTGCTGAGCGGCGGCTGCAAGTGCGCAGCATGGCAAGGCAATCCCATCGGCCCCTTCGACGAAGTCGCGGTCGGCGGCGGCACCACCACCTCGGTGCCCAAGGGCCTCACGCAAATTCGCGCCATTGCGCCGCTGGCAGGCAAGGCCGTGCTGGTCGGCGTGGCCAAGGCGGCCGCCAGCGACCCGCAGTGGACCGCGTGGCTGGCCGTGGTCAACAGCGCGGCGCAGAACTTGGCGACCACCCTGCTGCCCACCGCCAACTCGCAGTGGAACGGCGTCGACGCCGACGCCCTGGTCGCCGTCGGCCAGGTGGCCGGCAAAGCGGCGCTCCTGCCCCTGGCCGAGACCCTGGCCAAGGGCAGCCTGGCCGGGCAGCAGCCGCTGCAACCGGTGGCAAGCGACTCGATTCTGCACGCGGCGGCGGCGTCGGCGCAGTCTGTGCTGGCGGTGGGCAGCGCTGGAACGGCCGGCCTGGTGGTGCGCCTGGCGCGGACCGGAGCGACCG
>JACRCU010000438.1 GCA_016218865.1 Deltaproteobacteria bacterium
ACGTGATCGCCGGCCCGATGCTCGCCCACAAAGCCGAGGACGAGGGCATCGCCTGCGCCGAGTTCCTCGCCACCGGCTTCGGCCACGTCGACTACAGCACCATCGCCGCCGTGGTCTACACCGACCCCGAGATCGCCACGGTCGGCGCCAGCCAAGAGGACCTGACCGCCCGCGGAATCGCCTTCCGCGTGGGCACTTTCCCTTTCATCGCCAACGGCCGCGCCCGCGCCATGGGGTCCACCGACGGCTTCGTCAAAATCCTGGCCGACGCGGCCAGCGACCGCATCCTCGGCGCTGCCATCGTCGGCCCGCACGCCAGCGAGCTCATCGCCGAGGTCGCCACCTCGATGGCCTTCGGCGCCTCCAGCGAGGACCTCGCCCGCACCTGCCACGCCCACCCCACCCTGAGCGAAGCGGTCCGCGAAGCCGCCCTGGCCGTGGACGGTCGCACCATTCACATGTAATTTCAGCGAGTAGAAAGTGGCTGCCTGCGCGGGCCGGCGCCAGCCGCCCAACCCAGGCCAGCCGCCATGGTGCGACCGGACCGCAGCTCGCTCCCCCGCCAAAGTCGACCGTGCGCGTGGCCGCCGGGCGGCCCTTGCCGCAATTCCCCTGCACTATTCGGCAGTAGAAAGTGGCTGCCACCCGCAGACCGCGGTCATGCCAAGGCCGTCCAATGCGGATCGGCAACCTCTGCAGTTCTCCGAGCCCGGGGCGGGGCCTCCGCGCGATGCTCGGCCGTTGCAGAACGGGGCAAGCCGGCCGTCCGCGCGCGCATCGGCTGGGGTGCCGTTCAGACGTCGCTCAGGCCGCGGCGATTGCGCACCAGGATCGCCCCAACGCAGGCGGCGGCGAGCAGCGCCGAAGCCAGCAGGGTGCCCAGGACCGGCCGGATATCGCCCGCGTTGTCCTTGTACATCTTGCCGATCACGAGCTCTTGCACCACGGACCCGGCGGAACCAAGGCCGCTGATGATGCCGGCAGCGCGCACGGCACCGCGACCGCCGCCGATGTCCATCGCGCCCGCACCGGTGAGCAGGGCATCCGGGCCATAGAGCGTAAAGCCGATCAGACCGAGGCACAGCGCAAAGGCCAGCACGGACTGCGTGCCCACCCCGACGATGAGCACGGTGGCGAACACTACGCCGACGATCATGATGAAGGACACCAGCGCCCGCCGACCGCCAAAGACCTTGTCGCTGAGTCGGCCGGTCGCCACCACCCCGACGATCCCGCAAATACCGAACAGAGTCGAGACATAGCCAGCTTCGTCGTCGCGCAGGCCGAATTTGCGCGATAGGAAGAACGGCGCCCAGCTGTCCAACGCGTACCGAATGAACTTCATGGCAAAGTAGGCGCCGCCGACCAGCCACACCGTGATCCACGTGGCGCGGCTCCACACCACCGGCCCGCCGTCCGCCGACGTGCCGCCCGAGCCGTCGGCCTCGACGATGGCGGCAAACCCTTTGTCTTCCGGTCGATTGGCCTGGTGAAACAGCACGACTACCCAGACCGCCGCGAGCACCAGCGAACCCGCCAGGAATGCCCAACGGAAGCCAGCCGCCTGCAGGACCCACGCCGTCAGGGCCGGCGCCGCCACGTTGCCCACCTGGAAGCAGGTCGACCAAACGCCCATCACCGTACCGCGCTCCTCGCGGTGGAACCAGGACGCCATCGTGCCCACGGCGTTGCTCCAGCCGGTGGCCTGGGCAAAGCCGTTGATGATCGACAGGACCGCGAAGGCGGCGAACGACGAACTCGCGGCAAAGCCGACACCCGAGGCAATCGAAACTGCCATTCCCCACAGGAGCATCTTGCGCGGGCCAACGCGCGGGCCGATGCCACCACTGAGAAACTGCCCCAAGGTATAGGCGATCAGGTAGGCCGCGCCAATCCACGCCAACTGCTCGGCGTCCAGCGCCAGCTCGTGGCCGATCCGGCTCTTGGCGACCGAAAACGGCTTGCGGCAAAAGTAGTAGCCGACGTAGCACAGCCAGGTCGCGCCGAACACGCGGTAGCGCCACATCTTCAGGCGCCGCGCCGTCTGCGGTTCGGCGTCCAAGGTCGGCAGGTTGGTCGGAGCGGTCACGGGTCCTCGCGGCGCTACTTCTTGGGCTTGCCGCCCTTAGCCTGCGCTTGGCCTTTGGGGGGGACCGGCTTGCCGGCTGCGAGCGCGTCCGCCACCTCTTGGCGTCGCTCGGCCTCTTCCTTGTCGGCCTGGGCCAGCGCCGCCAGCGCCTTGGCCTTCTTGGCCTGGTAGGCGGCTTCGGCGCGCCGCTCCGCTTCTTCCGCATCCAGATCGTGCACGCCAGCGGCGGCGTCCTTGATCCACTGCTCGTCGGTCTCGGCCCGCAAGTAGCTGCCCTCTTTGGGCAGCTCGAGCACGCCCATCTCCACACTCTGCTCCGACGCCGCCAAGTAGGGCTCGGTCTCGATCGGCATCTGACTCAGGTCCAGCACCGCCGTACCCTCGCCCTGCGCCGCCTTGAGCCGCTCGGCCCACTCCAGATCGCGCTTCTGCTCCACGTCCAGGTCCAGCACCCAGCCGACCATGTGCGGATAGGTAGCGATTTCGTCCCAGCTTTTCAGCGGGAACTGGGTCCGCCAGAGGATCGTCGCCTGCTTCTGCTCCACGTCGATGACCAAAGTGTCCAGCTTCAGGTCCTGCCGCTCCACCCCATTGCCGCGGTCCAGCTCGCCGGTCAGCACCTTGCCGGGCAGCTTGAACCACAACGTCCCGTTCTTGGTCAGGTTCGTCAGCGTCACCGGCTCGTCGCCGCGCAGTTCGGACCACTGCATCTGCATCGCCGCAGCGTTGTAGAACCCGGCCTTGATCGGCTCGGGCGGCGGCTGGTTCCCCATCGCCTGCAAGATGCGCACCTGTTCCTCGTCCTCCAGGTCCAGGCCGCGCTGGTACTCGTCCATCGCCTTCTTCACGCTCACCATCGCCGAGGGCGGCGGGCCGAACAGCTGCACCCGCGGCCGAGCA
>JACRCU010000442.1 GCA_016218865.1 Deltaproteobacteria bacterium
ACGACGGTGTCGCCCGCCTCGCGCAGGACGCCAGCCGCAATCAGGCCGCGGCGGAACCGCTGCTTGCCGGCGTCTTTGGTCGAATCCTCGCGCCGTCCCACCGAGCCTTTCAGGACCACGAAGCCCTCAGCGGTGTAAAGGCCGCGACCGTCCACGCCCGGAACCTTGCAGTAGAACTCCTCGCCCTGCGGGGCGGTGACCGGCTGGTTGTCGGTTTGCCGGACACCGGTCGATGCGGCCGTGACCTGGCCTGCGAGCGGTTCGAAGAGCGGGAAGCCCAGCGTTGCCAGCAGGGTGCGGCCCGTCTCGAAGATCTCCAGGCAGTCGGCCTCCAAGGGGGGCGGGGTATGCGGCTTACTGCCGCTATTGCCGTTCTCGTCGGTATAGCGGCCCGCCCTGCGTGCTGCCTGGATCGAGTACCACTCCAAGAACAGCCCGTGGGTCTGGGTCAGGCTATTGGTGCGCGAAACGAGCACGAGCGCCCGCTCCCAGACGTCCTTCTTATGGTTGTGGCTCACGAGCCTGGACCGCAAGTCACCGGTTTGTCCAATATAGACGCGAGGTTCTCCGCCTTCCTCTGCCGTGCCGAACAAGAAGTAGACTGCGACCTGCGCGCTCTCATCCATCTTCAAGAAGTCCTGCAGCAGGCTGCGGGGCACCTCGATGACCTGCACGATGCGCGTGGTGATCTCGGCCACGCGGATGCCGCGTGGGTCGCCGGCGGGAAGGAAGATCTGAATTGTCTTGGCGTTTGCGTTCATGCGGCCTCCTGCTGGGTCAGTCCGCGCACGTCGATCTGGCCGGTGACCGCGGCGGAGATCAGGGCGGAGCGGCGTTCTTGGAGGAGGGTGATGGCCTGGTTGGCTTCGGCGATTAGGTTGTCGATGCGAGCGCCCTCATCTCGAACAGCCGCGAGAATCGTTGCCTGCTCGCTCCGCGGGGGAACCGGCGTCACCAGGGTCCGAACTTCCGGCATCCCGATTGTCTTCAGTGTTGCCCCAGTTGTCAGTCGATCCAGTTCGCCGGCCATGGAGCGCAGCCGCAGCAAGAGAAATTCTGGGCTGATGTCAGGGCCGCAGACCCAGGCGATGAAGTGCTGCGATACTGCCATGGGCCGAGTAGTGATGGCACAACGTCCTATCGTGGCGTCTCGTGAGAACACGACGGCGCCGGCCGGTATCAGGTGTGCAGACGAGTTCGCCATACCCAACGCGGTGATCTGGTAGGCGGTTTCCCCAATGTACTCGTTGTCCTTGAGGTACCCCGTATCGTTCAGTGAAATCCATGGTATATCCCCGTCTTCCCAGTACTCGGGCACCTTCTTGTCCGGTGTGTGCCCGCTTTCCATCTTGGCAACCCACTTCATTTTTCGAATGGACCAGTGAGCCGGTATGGGCCCGATGCCCCAGACCCCCGAGTCCTTCATCGGCACGCTGGGGTCCAGCCCCTTGGTGACGGCGTGCGAGATGACCGCCTGCCGCTTCTCGCGCAGCAGCTCGATGAGGCGCTCCTGCTCGGCCACCAGGGCGTCGATGCGGGCGGTCTCGCGGTCGAGGAAGGCGGCGATGGCGTGTTGTTCGGGGAGGGGAGGCAAGGACACAACCATCGATCCGAGAAAATCCCAAGCTACCCTCGGCATTTTCGAGCCGAAGGTGGAGCTGTTGGTTACGTCGATGAACGAGCGACTTAGCATCTGAAACTGCAGAAACCGAGGCAGTGCATTCTGTGCCGGTCGCAGGACGAACATGTCGCCGACAGCTTCCCCGTCGGTCGCGGCCACGAGTACCTTCGCCAAGTAGGGACGAAGCTTGCCGAACAAGATGTCGCCCGCCTTGAAGGCAAGGCCGTCGGTTTCGAACGTGGACTCCGATGGTACCAGACGGCCAGTCCAACCCTCGATGTTCTCGAGGGCCACAGGATTGTCGCGCGTGTCGGCCCGGTCAGTGATGAGCCGTGCGGCGTGCTTCAGCGGGAGCGCGGTCCAATGCCCCGGCACCGCCCCCAACCACTCGACCCCGCTGTCCTTGTACCCCGGATACCGCGGAAAACTCACAGCCCACCTCCTGCCGCATCCGCCTCGAAGCCGCGCGCCAGCTCGGTCTCCAGCTGCTCGATTGTCGGCAAGCTGACATCCAGCGGCGACGGCAGCGCCCGCACCAACTGGTACTCGGCCACGCCCATGGGCTTGTCAATGCCGTGCAGGGCGTACTCGGCCACCACGCGGTTCTGGCGGCGGCACAGCAAGAGGCCGATGGTCGGCTTGTCGTCGGCGGCTTTGACCTGCGCGTCGACCGCCGTCAGGTAGAAGTTGAGCTGGCCGGCGTGCTCGGGCGCAAAGTCGCGGGCCTTGAGCTCCACCACCACGTAGCACTTGAGCCGGGTGTGGTAGAACAGCAGGTCGACAAAGAACTCCTCGCCGCCCACCTCCAGCCGGAACTGGCGGCCCACGAACGCAAAACCCGCGCCCAGCTCGAGCAGAAAGCGCGTGACGTGGCGCACCAGCGCGTTCTCGATGTCGCGCTCGTGGGCCTCTTCGCCCAGGCCCAAGAAGTCGAAGTGGTACGGGTCCTTGAGAATCGCCTGCGCTTGGCGCGCCTCGGCATCGGGCAGGCGGGCGGCAAAGTTGGTCACCGCCGTGCCCTCGCGCAGGTCCAGGCGCCGCTCGATGTGCAGTTGCAGCGTGGTGCGCGACCAGCCCTCGGCCACCGCGCGGTGGGCATACCAGGCGCGCAGCTCGGGCGTGTCGAGCTTGGTCAGCAGCAGCACCACGTGAAACCACGGCAATTGGGCAGCGGGCTGCTGCCCAAACTGGCGGTCGGGGCAGTGCTCGGCAAAGTAGCGCATATACTTCAGATTGCGTGCCGAGAAGCCCTGCAGCTCGGGGAACGCCTCGCGCAGGTCCACCGCCAGCCGCTCGATGACCTTGGCGCCCCAGCCCTCGGCGTCGCGCCGCGCCAGCAGCTCGCGGCCGATGTCGTGGTACAGGCCAATCTGCTCGGCGTTGGCGGCCAGCACGGCCCGCGAGCGCGCCGCGGCGATGCGCTGCTTCAGCTCGGCCAGCAACGCCCCGTAGTTGCTCGGGATGGCTTCCAGGCCGCTCATGCCGACAGCCCCCCGAGCATGCCCAGGATGCGGTCGGTCACTTGCTTGAGGTCCGCGTCGATCTCGGCCAGCGGCCGCGGCGGCTTGAACACGTAGAAGTGGCGGTTGAACGGGATCTCGTAGCCCACCTTGGTCTTGTCGTGGTCGATCCACGCGTCGGGCGCGTGCGGCAGCACTTCGCGGCGGAAGTAGGCGTCCACATCCTCGTCCAGCGGCACGTTCTCGGTGTCGCGCATGCTCGAATCCGCCTGCGGCTTGCCCTTGTCCTTGACCTTGGCGTTCAGCACCACCTGGCCGCGTTCGTCGCGCACCGGCCGCTCGACCGTGATGGTGCGGTAGCCAAACGCCTCGTTCTTGAAGATGCGGCTGATCGGCGCGCCGTCGCGGGTCTCCTCGCGGAAGTCGCCGAACAGGCGGGTGATGTCGGCGATGTGGGCGTCGGACAGCTCCTTACGCTTGCTGCCCAAGCTCTTGCGCATCTTCTGCCAGAACGCGCTGG
>JACRCU010000443.1 GCA_016218865.1 Deltaproteobacteria bacterium
CGACGCCTCGCCGCAGACGTGGTGCCAGTAGCTGCGCACGTCGTCCGGCACGGCGTCCAGCCAACCCACCACGGTCACCGCCGGGGCCTGCGGTTGGTCCTGGGCCGGGTCCGCGGTCACTCCGCCGCTCGTGGTCGATTCGTCATTGTTTTCTATAGGGTTGTGCGGCATCTTGGCTCGTCTTGTGTCGCCGGTGGCCACCGGCTATTTGGCGATAGGAAATACCTGACACCATTCGCTCAGGAGCCCTTGCACCCACCCCATGAACGCCTGCACCCGCTGCGGCAAGTGGCGGCGGTTGGGATAGACCAGCCACACCGGCATCGGCGCGGGCCGGAAGTCCGGCAGAATCTCGACCAGTTGCCCGCTCTGCAGGTGCGGCTGCAGGCCCGCGGACGGCGTCTGGATGATGCCCAGGCCGGCAAGGCAGGCACTCAGGTAGCTCACGGAGTTGTTCACGGTGACCGCGCCCGCCATCGTCACGCTCCGCTCGCGGCCCGGGTCGGCAGGATCGACGTACTCGAAGCCCGCCGGCCGCCCGCCCAAGGTCGGCACGTAGTGGACCATCTGGTGGACTGCCAGGTCGTCGACCGTCGCCGGAACACCGCGCCGGGCCAGGTAGTCCGCGCTGGCGCAGTTGACGAGCCGGTACTCGCCCACCAACCGGGCAATCAGGCTCGAATCGCTCAGGCTGCCCACGCGCAAGACGCAGTCGAAACCCTCGCGCACCAGATCGACGCGGCGGTCCTTGCTCGACAGCTCGATCTCCAACCCCGGATGCGCGCGCAGGAACTCCGGTAGATGCGGCACGATGACGTCGCGCGCCACCCCCAGCGGCATGTCGACCCGCAGCCGACCGCGCAACTGTGCAGGATCGCTTCGGAACAGCGACTGGAGCTCGTCGAAGTCGGCCAGCACGTCCTTGCAGCGCTCGTGGAAGATCTGCCCGTCCTGGGTCACCTGCACCTTGCGCGTGGTGCGGTGCAGCAGGCGCGTGCCCAGCGTGCTCTCCAGCTGGCGCACGGCGACCGACACGCTCGCCTTGGGCAACCCCAGCGTCTCGGCCGCCTGGGTGAAGCTGGCCAACTCCGCGACGCGAACGAAGATCTGCATGGCTTCGATTTGGTGCATGGCTCCACGGATTGTTCGTCATTTGCAAACAGTATAACCAGAAAATGCTACTTTATTCGTCTCAGCTCGTCCAATACCTTGTGGTCATGCCGGGCGCTGTGCGGCGCCGGTGAACACCCCTTACTGGAGAGAACCATGGAAACCATCCATCGCAAGATCGCCCTCGTCACCGGCGGCAGCCGCGGCCTGGGCCGCAACACCGCTCTGCACCTGGCCCGCAAGGGCGTGGACGTCCTCCTCACCTACCGCAGCCGCCGCGCCGAGGCCGACAGCGCCGTCGCCGAAATTGCCGCCCTGGGCGGTCGCGCCGTGGCCCTGCCGCTCGACGTCGGCGATGCCAGCAGCTTTCCGGCCTTCGTCACCGCCGTCCAGGGCGCCCTGGCCCAAGGCTGGCAGCGCCAGGACTTCGACTTCCTGGTGAACAACGCCGGCATCGGCCTTTACGCCGCCTTCGCCGATACCAGCGAGGCCCAGTTCGACGAGCTCGTGAACATCCACTTCAAGGGCCCGTTCTTCCTGACCCAGCGCCTGCTGCCCCTGCTGGCCAACGGCGGACGCATCGTCAATGTCTCTAGCGGCCTGGCGCGCTTTGCCCTGCCGGGCTACGCGGCCTACGCGGCGATGAAGGGCGCCATCGAAGTCCTGACCCGCTACCAGGCCAAAGAGCTGGGCGCGCGCGGCATTGCGGTCAACACCGTCGCCCCCGGCGCCATCGCCACCGACTTTGGCGGCGGTGCCGTCCGCGACAACCCGGCCGTCAACGCCATGGTCGCGAGCCAGACCGCGCTCGGCCGGGTGGGCCTGCCCGACGACATCGGCCCGATGATTGCCGCGCTCCTCTCGGAAGACTGCCGCTGGATCAACGGCCAGCGCATCGAGGTCTCTGGCGGCATGCAACTGTGACACCGCGCGGCCGCTACAACCCCTGGCAGAAGCCGGCGGCGTTGCACGAACTGGGCGGGATGCCCATGCCCGGCTTGGGGCAGTCCATCTGCGTGTTGCAGGCCGGCCGGCACATCTTCCTGCCGCCATCCACGGTTGCGCAGGTGCAGCCCTTGCTCGCCACGGAGGTGCAGGCCTGGTCGGCTTTGCAGTCTTCGGACGTCTCGCATTTGCCCGTAGCGGCGGCGATTTCCGAGCTGCTGCGGCACGTCCCATCGGTCTGGCAGGTGCGCTCGCCGCCACAGGCGAAGCCGGCGTTGCAGTCGGGCAGGCACGCGCCCACGGCGGTGTCGCACACGTAGCCGCTGCGGCAGTCGCTGCTGGCGCTGCAGGTGGCCAGGCAGTAGCTGGCACTTTCCAAGGCCACGCAAGTGCCGCCGTCGCAACTGGATCCGCTGCAGGTCGCGGTGCAGGTGCCGCCGGTCCAGCCGGTCGCGGTGCCGTACATGGTCGAAAGCAGGCACAGGTTGCTCGCGCAGTCGCTCTGGTCGGTGCAGGCGGTGCCGATGGAGCCGGTGCCGCTGCTCGCGCAGGCCGTCACCGCCAAGGCCAGCAGCAGGGGGGCGAGCCGGCGCATCACTTCAGGGCCTCCAAGCCCGCCTTGGCGCTGGCGTTTTGCCGGCTGACGCCGAGCACTTCGGCGAACGTGGCGCGGGCCTCTTCGCGGCGACCCAGCCGGAGCAGTGTCCAGCCCAGGCCCAGTTGCATCTCCAGGTCGCCCGGGTAATCCTCCAGCACCTGCCGGTACAGCGCCTCGGCCTCTTTGAACTTGCCCTGCGAGAAGGCGATGTAGGCCAGGCGGCTGCTCGCCAGATAGTTGCGCGGCGCCACCGCCAGCACCGCGCGGCCGATCCGCTCGGCCGAGGTCCACTTCTTGCCGGCCATCAGCGGCAACATCATGCCCAGCTGCGGCTCCAGGGCGCGCGGCGCCAGCTCGGCGGCCTTGGTGTAGGCGGCCACGGACTCGTCGTAGCGCTGCTTCTGGTAGCTCAGCCAGCCCAGGCGCAGGTTCGCCACGTAGTGCTGCGGCGCCAGCTGGACGATCTGCTGTACGTCGGCCAGGGCTTTGGCGTAGTTGTTGGTCGCTTCGTGCGAGAACGAGCTCTCGAACAGCTCGGCAATTCGCGCCCGCTGCGCCGCAGCTCCCGCATCCTCGGCATGGCTGCGCGGTGACAGACCGACCACCGCCGCTACCGCCAACACCACTACGATGACCATCGAACCTCGTTTCATCGGAACCTCCTTTATTGTCAAACTGTTTCGACCCTGCCGGCCTGCCTAGAATTGCCAGCGCAGGCCCACCGTGCCGCCCAGCAGGTCAAAGCTATGCGCCTTGCCGTCTTGCCGCGTCCCCAGGTCGTGGCTCCACACCGCGTCCAGGGCCAGGCCGCCGCCCAGGCCGTAGCTCGCGCTCAGCCGATAGCCGCCCTTGTACAGCTCGCTGCCGGTCCATACCGACAACCCCGCCGACTCCAAGGCGTATTGGCCGCGTCCATACCAGCCCAGCGCGCTCAGCTCCAGGTCGGCAAACGGTCGCCAACTGGCGCCCAGCCGCAGCGAGGGCCGCAGCGCCGAGTCCACCCGGCTCAAGCGCAGCCCCACCGCCACGTCCACGCTGGGCGAGAGGCTCCAGTACACCCGCGGATCGACCTGCACCACCGTGGTGTCGGGCAGCCACAGCCCGCTGGCGCCCAGCTCGGCGCCCCACCCCTGGCCGCGGTATTGGCCCGACAAGTACGCCAGCGGACTGCCATTGAGGTCCGACGAGCTCGCCGTCAGGTAGCCCGCGCTCCCGGCCAGGCGCAGCGCGCCCCACTCGGCCCAGCCGCCGGCCACGGTCGCAGTCTGCCAGAAGTTGTCGCTCTGGTAGTTCAGGGCGGTCCGCGCGGTCGTCGCCGCCAGCCACCAGCCGCCGCGGGCGCGGTCCGCACCGGCCAACAGCGAAATACCGGACACGGAACTGGAATTCCAGGCATCGGTGTAGCCCATGTAGCTGCCCCACGCGGCCAGGCGCGGTCGCCACGGGTCGGCCGCGGCGGCTGGTGTCGCTGCGGGCGCGGCGCAGACCTTGGCCTCGCAGTCCTGCAGGCGCAACTGCAGCATGTGCAGAGCCGCGGCCTCGGCCCCCGGCGCGTCGCTGGTCGGCGTCTCGGCCTGGGGTGGGTCGGCTGGTGCGCTTGCCTCCACCGGCGCCGGCTCTTCGGCCCACCCCGCTGGCGCCAAGGGCAGGGTGGCGGCCAGGGCGCTTGCCGCGCAAAGTGTCCAGAGAATCCGTAGTTTCATGGCGTCACCTCGGCGTCGACGACCGTCTCGCCACCGCGCATACCGCGCAAGCCCACCAGGCCGCGCTGCCGGTCGACGTGCAGCTCCAGGCGCTCGGGCAGTCCAACCGCCGCGGCGATCTCGGTCGCGATGATCCAGCCTTGCGGCGAAACCCGCGTTTGGCTGCGGGTTTGCAGGCCGCCAACCTCGCCCAGGGGCAGCAGCAGCTCGGCAGCCAACCGCCGCAGCGGCGACAGGAACGGCAGCGCGCTGGGGCTATCGTGCCACTGCAGGGTCGGGTCCGCCACAAAGGGCACCCGCGCCGCCGCCACCGCGAACAGCGCCAGCAGGCTGCGCGGCGACCCGCGGAAATCCAGCACGGTCGCGTAGGAATCGTCGACGTAGATGCCCGCCGAGGCGTCGTCGCTCACCAGCCGCCGCTGGCCCAGCGCG
>JACRCU010000446.1 GCA_016218865.1 Deltaproteobacteria bacterium
CTCCTCCTCCACAAGGAACTGAGCCGGCAGGCGCGCGCCGACCGGGTGGCCCAGGCGCTGGCCGATGTGGATCTCAGCAGCTTTGCGGTTCAATTCCCAGACAAGCTCTCGGGCGGCCAGCGGCAGCGGGTGGCGATCGCCCGGGCGCTGGTCACGCAACCCGACCTGGTCCTGGCCGACGAGCCGACCGCCAACCTGGACTCCGAGACCACCCAACGGCTGGTGGAGCTGATGGCGGACCTGAACAAGAAACGCCACGTGACCTTTGTGTTTTCGACCCACGACGAAAAGCTGATGGGCCGCGTCGACCGCCTGGTCCGCATCCGCGACGGCCAAGAGGTCGCTGCGCCATGATTGCCGCAACCTGGCGCATTGCCTGGCGCAACCTGTGGCGCAACCGCCGCCGCAACCTGGCCACCCTGGCGGCGATCGCCTTTGGCTACATGGGCTTGGTCCTCCTGGGCGGCTACGCGGTGCGGGTCGAGCACTTCCTGCGCACCAACGCCGTGTACCTCCAGCACGCCGGGCACGTCGCCATCTGGCAAAAAGACGGCCTGGACCGCGCCAGCGCCGAGCCGGTGGCCTACCAACTCGATCCCGCGGCCCAGGCGGCGATCCTGCAGTGGGCCAAGGGCGACCCACGGGTCGAGCGGGCCGGTGCGTACCTGCTTGGCGTCGGCATGGCCGGCAACGCCTGCACCACCCAGCCGGCGATGCTGCTGGGCGTGGACCCGCCGCTGCTCCAGGCCCTGCTGGACCACCCCGAAGTCAAGGAAGCCTCGCCGGAATTGGCCACGACCGCCCAGGGCACCTGGCTGGCGGCCCACCCCGAGGTGCCGACGCCGATCGCCGTGGCCGCGGGCCTGCAGACCGTGCTCCAAAAGCCCAAGGTCCTGGACCAGACCAAGGGGCAGCCGCCCGCGCCGGCGGTCCTGGCCTGCGACACCCCGGCGATGGCGACCCAGCTCGCCGCCGACGCCGACATCCAGCTCATCGGCCAGACTTACGACGGCATGCTGAGTGCCCTGGACGGGCAGATGGTCGGCACCTTCCACGCCCCGGAGCAGACCGCGGAAGATGCACAAATCGTGATGCCGCTCGCCAAGTTGCGCGAGCTCCTCGCCACCGACCGCGCCAGCTACGTCGCGCTGTTCCTGCACAACGCCAGCGATGCGCCCGCGGTGGCCGCCGACCTCGGCCGCGCGCTCCAGGCCAAGGGCAGGAAGGTCGACACCTACACCTACACCGACGAGACCTGGTCGCCCTACTACGTGGGAACCATGGCCTTTCTCGGCTCGATGGTCGGCTTCATCACCATGCTGGTCTCGGTGGTGCTGGTCTTCACCGTCGCCGGCGCCATGACCCTGACCATCCTGGAGCGGACCCGCGAGATCGGGACGTGGCGGGCCCTGGGCTTCGAACGCCGCTTCGTGCTTGGGCTTCTGCTCCGCGAGGCGCTGCTGCTGTCGTTGGTGGGCTTGGGCATCGGGCTGGTCCTGGGCCTGGTCGGCGCCGCGGCCATCAACGCGGGCGGCTTCCGCTTTGCCCCGCCCGGGGTTGCGGGCACCATCGCCTTCCTGATCAAGCCGGCGGCGTGGTCGTGCGCGCTCCAGGCGGCGCTGATGCCGCCCGGCGTCCTCTTGGCTACGTGGTGGGTGTCGCGGAGTCAGCTCCGCAAGTCGCCCGTGACCCTTTTGACGGCGCCGACGGCGTAGGGTGGGAGGAGCCATGGCAAACCTGCGAACCCTGCGGCTTTTGGCGACCATCGCGGCGCGCAACGTCCGGCGCGGCTGGCGGCACAGCTTGGCGGCGGTGCTGACCATGGCGGTCGGTTTCGTCGCCCTCGCCACCTTCCAGGGCTACCTGGAGCAGCTCCTCGACAACCAGCTCGACACCAACTTCGCGCGCAACATGCTGGGCGAGCTGCTGGTGCGGCGACCGGGCTCGGGCGAGCAGGACGCCAAGGTCAACCCGCGCAAGTACTGGCTCTCGCAAAAGGATCAGGCATTCCTGGAGGGCTGGCTGGCTCGCCACCAGGACGACGTAGCAGTGCGGGTGCGCTCGCTGATCGTCCAAGGCGTCATCCACGCGGGCGGCAGCACCGCGCCGTTCATGGCGATCGGCCACGACGTCGCCGAGGGCGAAAAGGCCCGCCGCTACTGGGGTTGGAACGCCTGGGCCGGCCACCCGCTCCGCGCCGACCAGCCGTCAGGCATCGTGCTCGGCCTGAGCCTGGGCCGCCTGGTCGGCTGCCGCCCCACCTCGGACGAGCCGGTATTCGACCCGCGCACCGCCCTGCCCAAGCCTGTGGAGCGGCCGTTTGCCTGCCAGAATTCGGTGATCCAACTGAGCGCCGGCAGCGAGAACGGCCGCGTCAACGCTCTAGACGCCGAGGTGATCGGCCTGACCAGCGGCCAGGTCCGCGAGTTCGACCTGCGCCTGCTGTACACCCCGCTCGCCTTTGCCCAGCAGCTCGCCGAGACGGACCACGTCGCCCTCTACAGCCTGCTCCTCAAGCACCCCGAGGACGCCGTGCGCCTCCGCGACGAGCTGCGCGCCGAGGCCAGCCGCGCGGGCATCCAACTCGACGTGAACCAGTGGAAAGACACCGAGTTTGCCGAGCTGTTCCGCCGCGGCAGCGCGCTGGTGGGCGCCTACCGCAACCTGGTGGTGCTGGTGCTGCTCCTCATCGCCGGCACCGCGGTGCTCACCACCATGGCCAAGACCGTACGCGAGCGGAGCCGTGAAATCGGCACCCTGCGCAGCCTGGGTTTTGGCAAGGGCCAGATGCAGGCGCTGTTCGGCCTGGAGGCGGCGCTGCTGGCGACGGTGGCGGGCGTCCTGGGTGGCTCGCTGGCCCTGGCGCTGCGGGCGCTGATCAACGGCGCCGGCATCACCTACCGCGCCGGCCTGCTGGCCGAGGACGTGATGCTCGAAATCGGCCTCAGCCCCTCGACCTACGTGGCCGGCTTCGGCTTCCTGCTGCTGGTGGCGGTGCTTGCGTCGTGGCTGGCGGCGCGGCGGCTAGTCAAGCTGCGGGTGGCCGAGATCCTGGTCGAGGGGTGAGGAAGACACATGGTCGCGTTGATTCAACGGGTTGGCCCGGGCTGGCGCGCAGTCCGCCTGGGCCTGCCGGCAGCCGTTTTGCTGGGACTGGGCGCGGCCGTAGCCCTGTGGAAGTGGCGCCTGGCCCTGGCGGCGGCCGGCTGGCCTGCTTCGGGCGAGGCGCTGACGTCAAACAACCAATTGATTCCATTTGGCTTATCCATCGCATGGCGTAGCCTGGCCGCAGGGCTGGGCGCGGGCGCCGTGGGCTGCGGGCTGGCGGCGCTAGCGGGCTGGTGGCTACGGCGGGAAGACGGCGAACTGCCGGCCCTCGCGACCCCTGGCCCTGGCCTGGCGGCGTGGCCAACGGCGACGGCAGCGGCCGTGCTGGGATTCGGTTACGGCTTTATGCACCGCACCTTGGGTCCCAGTACCACGGGCGGCGACGAGGCATCGTACATTGAGCGCGGCATGGCCCTCGCCAAAGTGCTGCGGCAAGCGGATGTGGGAGGCCTCATCCACTGGTTCGACCTGGCCGGCCATCGGCCCTGGCCCGGGCTGCTTCCAACGTACATCGCGGTCCTGGCTGGCTTGCCGGTCCCCGCCATGGTAGGGCTCCAGGCCGCAGCGAGTTGGGGCCTGTTGGCCTGGGGGGTGGTCCGCCTGGGCCGCGTGCTGAGCGTGCGTCCGGCGGCCGTGGCCGTGGTGCTTGCGCTGCTGCTGACCCAGCCGATCTTGCGCAGCGAAGCCACAGTAGCGATG
This sequence comes from Deltaproteobacteria bacterium, assembly GCA_016218865.1. GTDB lineage: Bacteria > Myxococcota_A > UBA9042 > UBA9042 > UBA9042 > SXRM01. The sequence goes on from JACRCU010000446.1 coordinate 3,808, forward strand.
GCCGACGGCATGGTTGCCGGGGCGCTCGCCTTGGCCTTTGCCGAGTTGCTGGGCTTCCTTTACCAGCCGTCGGCGCAAGCCTGCATGCGCGCTGGGCTCGCCGTGGCCCTGCCGGTGGCGATGAAACCGAGCGGCAACCTGTGGTCCGTGCTGCCCCTGGGCCTGGCTGCCGGGGTGTGGCTGCTGTTCGGCGAGCGGCGAGTTCGCAATCGCCTGCGCGCCGCTTGGTTGGCCGAACTGGCGGTAGCGGTCGTTGCCGGGGCGACGCTCACGGCTCTTGTCGCTGGCGGCCCAAAGACCTGGTGGCTGATCGGCCGGCACGGCACGTCGGTAGAAGGGCTGGGTTACTACGACGAAGCTGTGGGATCGCTAGGCGACAAGCTGCATTGGCTGCTGGTTGCCGTGCCGCGGCTGGCCACGGTGCCGCTGTGGGCGGCGGCTCTGTGGGGCGTCCTGCGCGGTCCGCGGCCGCTGCGCGTCGTGGCAGGACTGGCTGTGCTGCTTCCCCTCGCCATCCACGCCCTGGCCATGGAATCGAAGTCCATGCGCCTGGTTGGCTATGCTCTGATTGGAATGGCCGCGCTTGCCCTGCCGGCGGTGGACGCGCTTGTGCTGCGGTTGCCGCGGGCGCTGCCGTGGGTCGTGGCAGTGGGGCTGGCAGGGGCGCTGCTGGGCCGCGATCTGGCCGATCCGACGCCCGAGGACGAGACCCTGGCACTCAACGGGCCGCTGCGGCCGGGTGACTGGTCGGAGTTGCACTTGACTTGGCTCGGTTCGCACCGCATCTCGACCCTGCGCGCGCAAATGCAGCCGGCGGCTCGAGCCCTGGCGGCGCAGGTGGCGCAACACTGCGACCGCAAGGCGACCACGCCGCTCTTTTTGATCGCCGGGTTCGTCGTGGACCCCAGCGACAGCAGCTACGGCACGGGCCTTGGCACGTCAGACTACTACGCACCAGAACTGAAACGCCTTAGCACAGAACCACTTTTTGCCGAGCGCGCCTGTCTGGTGGTGCACAGCGGCGGGGCCATGTATTGGCCTGGCGGGCACGGTCGCCTGCACGGCGAAGGGCTGATCACCAGCTTGGCCCAGTTGGTGCAAGACCGCGCCAACCCGCTGGCCCAGCCATTCGAGCCCACCACCACAGTGCCGCTGCCCGATGGCACGTTCCTGACGATATACCGGCGCCGTGCCGCCGCGACGCTGACCGAGCGTGCAGCCTGGGCCGACCAGCTCGCTGCCTGGATGCCCGAGGCGGGCGTGTGGGCCGAGACTTGGCGGCAAGTCGCCGAGGATCAACTTGCGGCGGGAGTTCCGGCTGGGGAGGCGTGCCGCAACCTCCGGCGCGCGGCGCACTCGCGGCCCGTGCGGGGCCTGCTGGCGTGCGAACGAGTCGACGCGGATCTGTGCCTGAACGCGGTGCTGCCGGCTAGAAAAGCTTCAGCGCGGGCCAAGGAACTAGGATGTGAAGTGCTTTCAGACAGCGCGCTTTGGCCGGCCGGGATTCCAGCGTGGATCGCCGCGACCGCTCGGCCACGCCTGGACGGGGTCCCGCAGTAGCCGACCGGCGCGCTTGCCGTGCCTTGGCAGACTATGTCAGCATTCCGGCGATTTTGGCCGAGTTGGCCGGGCAGGCGTTATGGCAAACCACTCTGAACCCACTGGATCGACAGTGCCTGTAGCGTTCCTGGAAGCCGTAGCCAAGCTGCGCGCGGCCTACCCCGAGGCGCCCTCCAAGTACCCGTTGCCGCTGACCACCAACACGTTTGGCGACGCCGAGATCGCGGCAGCCCTGGAGGCGCTGGTGTGCGGGCCCATGACTCTGGGGCCGCGGGTCGCCGCCTTCGAGGCCGCCTTTGCCCGCGCCCACGGCGCCGCAGACGCGGTGTTCTGCAACAGCGGCTCATCAGCAAATCTTCTTGCAATTGCCGTGCTTGCGCGGCCACAGGGTCCAGACCAAGGGCCCGACTTGCGGCCGGGGGACGAGGTCATCGTGCCGTCCGTCACATGGTCGACGACAATCTGGCCCGTCGCCCAGGTCGGGTGCGTGCCCGTGCTGGCTGACGTGGACCCGCAGACCCTGAACGTCACCGTCGAGTCGATCGAGCGCGCACTGTCGCCCCGCACCAAGGCCGTGTTCCTGGCGCATATCCTGGGCAATCCCGCGCCGGTCGAAGCGATTGCCGAGCTCTGCCGGCAGCGCGGGCTCGTCCTGGTCGAAGACGTGTGCGAGTCGCTCGACGCCGAAACGAGCGGCCGCCGCTGTGGCACGTTTGGCCGCATGGGTACGTTTTCGTTCTACTTCTCGCACCACATCTGCACCGTAGAGGGCGGCATGGTGGTGTGCCAGGACCCCGCCGACGGTGATCGCTTGCGCATCCAGCGCGCGCACGGCTGGACCCGCAACTTGCCCACCGAGTCCAAGGCGATGTGGGAGCAGCGCAACCCCGACGTAGATCCCCGCTTCCTTTTTGTCGACAGCGGCTACAACCTGCGCGCCACCGACGTGCAAGCCGCGATCGGCCTGGTTCAATTGGAGCGTCGGCACGCTTTCTTGCAGCGCCGCCGCGCGGTAGGCGAAGCGTGGGGCCGTGTGCGCGACCGCTTTGCCGACGTGTACGTGCCGATGCAGATTGCCCCTGGCTCCAGCCACTTCGCCCTGCCGATCGTGCTGCAGCCCGGCCTGGGTCTGGGGCGCGCCGAGCTGGCCGATTTTCTGGAACGCCACGGCGTCGAGAACCGCCCGCTCGTCGCCGGCAACCTAGCTCGGCAGCCGGCGCTGGCCCACGTGCCTCACCGCATCGCGGGCCCGCTGACGGGCGCCGACGCGTTGCACGAGCGGGCGATGTACGTGGGCATCCATCCTAGCCAAACTGACGCCGACGTGGAGCTGCTGTCAACGCTGCTCGGGCAATTTGCCCACCAGGCTCGCCAAAGCCGGCAGGCGAACGAGGGAGAAACGTGATGAAGAAGGCGCTAATCACCGGCATCACTGGCCAAGACGGCAGCTATCTGGCCGAGTTCCTGATCGACAAGGGCTATGAAGTCCACGGCATCATCCGCCGCTCGTCCAGCTTCAACACGGCGCGGATTCGGCACATCTACCAGGATCCTCACGAGGACCGGCCGCGGCTGGTGCTCCACTACGGCGACGTGCTCGACAGTGAGTCGCTGATGCGGGTGCTGCACCACGTCAAGCCCGACGAAGTGTACAACCTGGCCGCACAAAGCCATGTGCGGGTGTCATTCGACTTGCCGACCTACTCCGCCGACGTGGTGTACCTGGGGACGCTGCGGCTGCTTGAGGCCCTGCGCACGCTGGACCGGCCGGTGCGCTTCTACCAGGCCTCGTCCTCCGAGATGTTCGGTGGCGTGACCGAGACGGCCCTGTCGGAGTCGTCTCCCTTGATCCCGCGCAGCCCGTACGCGGTGGCCAAGGTCGCCGCCTACCACCAGACCATCAACTACCGTGAAGCGTACGGCATGTTTGCCTGCAACGGCATCTTGTTCAACCACGAGTCGCCCCGGCGCGGCGAGACGTTCGTGACCCGCAAGATCACCCGCGGTCTGGCGCAAATCGCCGCCAAACAAGAGGAACTGCTGTTTCTGGGCAACCTGGCCGCCAAACGCGACTGGGGCTTTGCCGGCGACTACGTCGAGGCGATGTGGATGATGCTGCAGCACCACGAGCCCGACGACTATGTGGTGGCCACGGGCGAGACGCACTCGGTCCAAGAATTCCTGGAGTTCTGTTGCGACATGCTCGGTATGGACCCGGAAGCGGTCACGCGCATCGACCCCATCTACTTCCGCCCGACCGAAGTGCACCACCTGCTCGGCGACCCCAGCAAGGCCAAGAAGACTCTGGGTTGGGCGCCCCGCACCAGCTTCCGCGGTTTGGCCGGCATGATGCTGGCGGCCGACCTGCAAGCCGTGGGCGTAGACCCGCACAGCTACGAGAAACTCCATGAATTCATTTCTAACCCCTAGTCTGGCGGATCCCGACTACTGGCGCGGCAAGCGAGTCGTCGTCACCGGCGGCGGCGGCTTCATCGGCAGCCACTTGGTCGAGCGCTTGCTGCCTGTGGCGGGCCAGCTGGTAGTGCCCACTCGCGGGGCCACGGTGCCCAAGCACCTGCAACAGGTGGCCGAGCACCTCCACTTTGTGCACGGCGACTTGCGCGATCCCAGCGTGGCCAAGGCCGCGTGCAACAAGGCGGATGCGGTGCTGATGCTGGCGGCCGTGGTGGGCGGCATCGAGTACAACATGGCCCACCAGGGCAGTGTGTTTCGCGACAACATCGGCGTCTACTTGGCCACGCTCGAGGCGGCCCGCTTGGCCGGCGTGGGCCGCGTGCTCGTCACCAGTTCGGCGTGTGTCTATCCGCGGTTCTGCAAGCTGCCCACCCCCGAGTCCGAGGGTTTCGAAGGCCGCCCCGAGCCGACCAACGAGGGCTACGGCTGGGCCAAGCGCATGGAAGAATTCTTGGCCGGCGCGTATCGCAACGAATTCGCCATGTCGATCGCCGTGGCGCGCCCCTACAACGCCTACGGGCCGCGCGACAACTTCGACCCTGCGTCGTCGCACGTCATCCCCGCCCTAGTGCGCAAGGCCTTCGACCCGCAGACCGACGAGATCGTGGTATGGGGCTCGGGCCAGCAGTCGCGCAGCTTCTTGTACGTCACCGATTTTGCCGATGGCCTGGTCCGGATCTGCGAGCGCGCCGCCGACGCCGAGCCGACCAACGTGGGCGCCGACGAAGAGACCACGATTGGCGAAGTAGCTACTGCAATTGCGCAGTTGGCCGGAACCGGCAAGTCGGTGCGTTTTGCCACCGACAAGCCCGAGGGCCAGCCTCGCAGGCACTGCGATACGAAGCGCCTGCAAGAACTGTTTGATTTCAGAGCTCGGGTGCCACTGCAGGCGGGCCTGGCCGCCACCGTCAACTACTTCCGCGAGGAGTTGCAGCCATGACCGTCGACCTCATCCTCTTGGTTCTCAACGAAATCGATGGCTTGCGCGCAGTAGTACCCAAGATCGACCGCAGTCTGTTTGGCCAAGTGTTCGCGGTGGACGGCGGCAGCAAGGACGGTTCGATCGAATTCTTGGCCGAAAACGGCATCGCGGTGGTCAACCAATCGCGGCGCGGCCGCGGCCAGGCGTTTACCATGGGCGTCGAGCACTCCACCGCCGATGCCTTCGTGTTCTTCTCGCCCGACGGCAACGAAGACCCTGCCGACTTGGCGCGCATCGTGGGCGAGCTGCAGCAAGGAGCCGACTTGGTCATCGCCTCGCGGATGATGAAGGGCGCGGTGAACGAAGAGGACGCACAGCTGCTGCGGCCACGGCGCTGGACCAACAACGCCTTCAATCTCGCACTGAACGCCCTTTTCAACCCGCGGCCGGTGGGCGGCTTCATCACCGACTCGATCAACGGCTACCGCGGCCTGGCGCGCAAGGCGCTCCCCAAAGTGCAGCCCTTCCCAGACGACTACACGGTCGAGTACCGAATGACGGCTCGGGCGCTGCAAGCACGTCTGAAGATTGTGGAATTTC
>JACRCU010000444.1 GCA_016218865.1 Deltaproteobacteria bacterium
CAAAGAAGGCTATCCGTGCGACGCCGACGGCAGCTTCTGCACCGCCGGCGACGCCTGCAAGCAAGGAACCCGCCAAAAGGGCGCGGCGCTGAACTGCGACGACAGCAACGTGTGCACCGTGGACTCGTGCAACCCCACCTCGGGCTGCTTGCACCTGGCCGCAACGGCGCCGTGCGACGCCGACGGCGATGCCTGCACCGTGGGCGACGTCTGCGACAGCAAGCTGTGCGTGGCGGGCCCCAAGAAGAACTGCGACGACGGCGACTTGTGCACCGCCGACGCCTGCGACAGCGGCACCGCCGCCTGCAGCCACACGGCCATCGTCGGCTGTGGCGGCAACTGCGCGGCCGACGCCGACTGCGACGACAAGAACGCTTGCACCGCCGACAGCTGCAGCAAGGGCAAGTGCACCTACGCTGCCGCCGCCGGAACCTGCGACGACGGCAACGTCTGCACCAAGGGCGACGCCTGCGCCAGCGGCAAGTGCAGCGGCACCGCCCAGAGCTGCGACGACGGCAAGGTCTGCACCACCGACAGCTGCGACCCAGCGACGGGCTGCAAGTACGCCGACAACCTGGCGGATTGCGACGACGGCGACAGCTGCACCACCGGCGACCAGTGCAAGGCGGGCAGCTGCGGCGCCGGCCAACCCAAGATCTGCGACGACGGCGACAAGTGCACCAAGGACACCTGCAACCCGGCCGACGGCTCGTGCAAGTTCACCGGCATCCCCGGCTGCGGCATCTACTGCGCCGGCTCCGCCGACTGCGACGACAAGAACCCGTGCACCGACCAGTCGTGCCAGGGCGGCAAGTGCGTGTGGGTCAACAACACCTTGGGCTGCGACGACACCAACCCGTGTACGGTGAGCGACGTCTGCAACAGCGCCAAGTGCGTCCCGGGCGCGGCCAAGAACTGCAACGACAACAACGCGTGCACCGCCGACAGCTGCGACTCCAGCAACGGCAATTGCGTCAACGCCTCGGTCCCGGCCACGACCACCTGCGACGACGGCAACGCCTGCACCAGCAGCGACGCCTGCGGCGGCACCGGCCCCACCGGCAAGGCCACTTGCGTGGGCACCGCCAAGAACTGCAACGACGGCAACGCTTGCACTACCGACAGTTGCGTGGTCGCCTCGGGCGGCTGCGTCAACAGCAACAACACCGTGCCCTGCGACGACGGCAATCCGTGCACCCCCGGCGACACCTGCGCCGGCGGCAAGTGCGTGGCCGGCAGCCAGCTGACCATCGACACCCTGGCCGGCTCGGGCAGCGCGACCTACGCCGACGGCACCGGCGCGGCCGCCTCGTTCTACTACCCGTACGGCATCGCCGCCGACGCCAGCGGCAATGCGTATGTGGCCGACACCTATAACCATCGCATTCGCAAGGTCACCCCGGCCGGCGTCACCACCACCATCGCCGGCAACGCCGCCCCCGGCTACACCGACGGCAAGGGCACCCTGGCGCTGTTCAACTTGCCCTTCGGCATCGCCATCGACAAGTCCGGCACCCTGTACGTGGCCGACTACAACAACAACGTGATCCGCAAGATCGCCACCGACGGCGCCGTGACCACCTTTGCCGGCACCGGCGCCGCGGGCTACGGCGACGGCGCACCCGGCGTGGCCAAGTTCAACCACCCGACCGGCGTGGCAGTGGGCCCCGGCGGCTTGCTGGCCGTGGCCGACTATGCCAACCACCGCATCCGCCTCATCGACAGCAAGGGCAACGTAACCACGCTTGCCGGCTCGGGAAGTGCGGCGTTCGCCGACCACAAGGACGGCAGCAAGGCCGCCTTCTACTACCCGCTGGACCTGCGCTTCGACGCCAGCGGCACGCTGTACGTCGCCGACCAGTACAACCACCGCATCCGCATGGTCACCCCGGCTGGCACCGTCAGCACCATCGCCGGCAACGGCGTGGCGGGCATCCAGGACGGCGACGCGGCCAACGCGCGCTTCTACTATCCCTGGGGCATCGCGGTGAGCCCGGACGGCGCGGTGTTCGTCGGCGACCGCTACAACCACCGGATTCGCAAGATTTTTGCCGGCAAGGTCTCGACCTTTGCCGGCACCGGCGTGGCGGGCTGGCTCGACGGCCAGGCGATCCTGGGCCGCTTCCAGTACCCGGCGGCCATCGCCTTTGACCCCGCCGGCTACCTGTACATCGGCGACGGCAACAACCACCGCATCCGCCGCATCCGCGACGGCGCAGGCTGGTGCCAGATCGGCAGCCAGTGCAGCACGGCGGGCTGGCCCAACCCCAGCAATTCGTGCCAGATCTGCGATCCCACTGCCACCCAGAGCAAGTGGACCACCTTGGCCGACGCTTCGGCCTGCGACGACGGCGAGCTGTGCACCCAGAGCGACGCCTGCGCCCAGGGCAAGTGCTCCGGCAGCCCGACTGCCTGCGACGACGGCGACTCGTGCACACTGGACTCCTGCAACAGCGGCAGCAGCTTGTGCACCTTTGCGCCCATCGTCGGCTGCGGCGGCAACTGCAGCACTGCCAGCGACTGCGACGACAAGAACCCCTGCACCACGGACAGCTGCACCAGCGGCAAGTGCGCCAACAACAACAACATCCTGCCCTGCGACGACGGCAATGCCTGCACCTTGGGCGACCAGTGCGCCGGCGGTTCGTGCGTCGCCGGCACCCAAGTGGTGGCCTCGACCTTGGCCGGCTCGGGCACCTACGGCTACAAGGATGGCGCGGGCGCGCAAGCCCAGTTCAAACGCCCCTTCGGTCTGGACTTCGACAGCAGCGGCAACTTCTACGTCGCCGAGTACGACGGCCAGGTCATCCGCAAGGTCGCCGCCGACGGCACCGTAAGCCTGTTTGCCGGCAGCGGAACCGGCGGTCTGGCCGACGGCAAGGGCGTGAGTGCCTCGTTCTATTACCCCACCGACGTGGCCGTAGGTCCCGGCGGCAAGGTCTACGTGGCCGACCGCTACAACCACCGCATCCGCGTCATCGACCCCGACGGCACCGTGTCGACGCTGGCCGGGTCGGTGAACGGCTACCTGGACGGCCCGGCGGTCTCGGCGCGCTTCCAGGAACCGATCGGCATCGCGGTCAACGGCGCGGGCGTGGTCCTGGTGGTCGAGTACGCCGGTCACCGCATCCGCCGCATCCAGGGCGGCACCGTGACGACCCTGTCCGGCAACGGCACCGCCGGCTTCAAGGATGGCACCGGCAACGGCGCCGTGCTGAATGGGCCGATCTCGATCGCCCTGGACAGCGCCGGCAACGGCATCTTTGTCGAGTACCTGGGCAACCGCATCCGCAAGGTGACGCCGAGCGGCGTAGTGACCACCCTGGCGGGCACCGGCGTGGGCGGCTACTTGGACGGCGCGGCCAACTCGGCGATGTTCCTGAATCCGTGGGGTGTCGCGGTCGATCCGGCCGGGACCATCTACGTCGCCGACCGCAGCAATCACCGCATCCGCACGCTGTCGACCTCGGGCGTGGTCGGCAAGGTCGCCGGCACCGGCGCCGCGGGCTTCAAGGATGGCAACGCGGGCGTCGCCCAGTTCAACGCCCCCACCGGCATCGCCGTCGACGCCCAGGGCCAGGTGTGGGTCGGCGACGACCAGAACCAGCGCATCCGCAGAATCGTCGACTCGACCAAGCCTTGCGGAGTGGGCGGCCTGTGCTACGCCGCCGGCATGCCCAACCCCGCCAACGACTGCGAGGTCTGCGACGCCGGCAAGTCCGCCACCGCCTTCAGCGTCGCCGCCAACGGCAGCGCCTGCAGCGACGGCAAGGCCTGCACCGCGCCCGACGCCTGCAGCAACGGCTCGTGCACCTCGTCGGCAGTCACGTGCGACGACAACAACACCTGCACCACCGACTCGTGCGATACCCAGACCGGCGCGTGCCTGAACAAGCCGATCCTGGGCTGCAACGGCTACTGCGGCCAGAACAGCGACTGCGACGACAGCAACCCCTGCACCACCGACAGTTGCGCGAACAACAAGTGCCAATTCGTCAACAATACCCTGCCCTGCGACGACGGCGACCTGTGCTCGGTGGGCGACGTGTGCAACGGCGGCAGCTGCGTTCCGGGCGCCCAGGTGTGGATCGACACGCCGGCTGGCTCGGTGGCGGGCTACAAAGACGCCACCGGCACCGCCGCCCAATTCAACGTGCCGCTGGGCATCGATGCGCTGGACGACGGCACCGCCTACGTGGCGGACACGGGCAACCACCGCATCCGCAAGATCGCGGCGGACGGCACCGTAACCACGTTTGCCGGCTCGGGAAATGCCGGCATGCTCGACGCCAAGGGCACCGCGGCCTGGTTCAGCTCGCCCGCCGACATTGGCCACGACGCGGCCGGCAACCTGTACGTGGCCGACCGCGACAACCACGCCGTGCGCAAGATCGCGACCGACGGGACGGTGAACACACTGGCCGGCTCGGGCGCGCCGGGCTACGTGGACGACAAGGGCGCCAAGGCCAAGTTCAACACGCCGTACAGCCTGGCGGTGGCGCCGACTGGCCTGGTGTATGTGGCGGACTCGGGCAACCACCGCATCCGCAAGGTCGCCGCGGACGGCACCGTGACCACCCTGGCCGGCTCCACAGCGGGCTACGCCGACGGCACCGGCGCAGCGGCCAAGTTCAACCAACCGATCGGCATCGCCATCGACCGCATGGGCACGCTGTACGTGGCCGAGTACGCCGGCCACCGCCTGCGCAAGATCACGGCCGAGGGCGTGGTCACCACCTTGGCCGGCACCGGCGTGGCGGGCGGCAAAGACGGCGATCCGGCCGTGGCCAGCTTCTACTACCCCTGGGGCATCGCCGTGGACAACAATGGCATCGTCTACGTGGCCGACCGCTACAACCAGCGCATCCGCCGCATCGAGCCCGGCTTGGTGTCCACGTGGGCCGGCACGGGTGGCGCGGGCTACAAGGACGGCATCGCGCTGCAGGGCCTGTTCAACTACCCGGTCAACCTGGCGGTTTCGGCCCAGGGTGCCGTGTGGGTGGCCGACGGCAACAACTCGCGCATCCGCCGCGTCCGCAACACCGCGCAAAGCTGCAACATCGGCGGCCTGTGCTGGTCCAGCGGCATGGACAACCCGGCCCAGACCTGCCAGGTGTGCAACGGCGCGGCCTCGCAGAGCAAGTGGAGCACCAAGGGCGACACAAGTCCCTGTGCCGACGGCAACTTGTGCACCAGCAACGACACCTGCGGCAGCGGCCAGTGCAAGGGCGTCACGGCCTGCGACGACGGCGATGCGTGCACGGCCGACGCCTGCGACAGTGCGAGCGGTGCTTGCAGTCATACGGCGATTGGGAACTGTCCGTAGCGCCTGCCCGCTTGCGCACGAGGGGCCCGGCGGCGACGTGCCCGGGTCTCGCCTGCGGCTTGCCGTTGTCCCCCGCGGACCGCCCCTGGACGCCGGCTCCATGCGAGGCCCGGCAACCAGTGACAATGCGGTTGTATTCAGGAATTCCCGACCGTTGACGGTCCCGGCCCGCGCTAGTAGTCTGCCGTGGAACGGGGCCAAGCGGCGACCGCCCTGGCGACGGGCCTCGCAGCCGCGCCTGCGCCCGGCATACCGCCGCCGGCCCCAGAACGGATGGACTACCTCATGAGAACTTGGACACTTTGCTGCGCCCTGCTGGCGCTGGTGATGGTGTCGGCCGCGTGCACGCACGAGGTGCTGCCGCCCGACAAATTCGCCAGCGCTGCGGGCGATACCGGCAGCGACGGCACCCCGGGGCCCGACGCCAGCGCCGACGGCGCCACCCAAGACAGCGGCGAGCCTGGCGACACCGCGATCGGCGAGGACGCAGACACCCAGGTCACACCCGACGATGCGGCGGACACGACCCCGGACACCGCGGCGGACACGGCGCAAGACGCTGGCGGCGACGCGGATGCGACAGTAGCGGATGCCGCGGCGGATGCCGGCACGGATGCTGACACGGATGCTGACACGGATGCTGCCGCCGATGCCACGGAGGATGGCGGCGACAGCGACGACGCAGCGGTCGACAGCCAAGACACGGACAGTACTGCGGATGCCGCAGATACCGGCGACGGCGTTACCAACGATACGGCGGTACCCGACTGCGCCGCCATTTGCGACGACGGCAACCTGTGCACGACCGACGACTGCGATGGCGAGTCGTGCACCCACACCGACAACAGCGCCCCCTGCCAGGACGGCGACTTGTGCACCGTGGGCGACCTGTGCGAAGCCGGCAAGTGCAAGCCGGGTGCGCCCAAGGTCTGCGACGACGGCAACGTGTGCACGGACGACCTGTGCAAGTCGGCCGCGGGCTGCGCGCTGGCCAACAACGCCA
>JACRCU010000441.1 GCA_016218865.1 Deltaproteobacteria bacterium
CCGAGCTCGCGGCCGTGTGCCGGCGCGCCCTGGCCCGCGACCCGGCGATGTGCTTTGCCACGGCCGAGGATTTACGCTTGGCGATTGCGGCGTTTCTCAGCCATCGCAGCTCGGTGCACCTGGAGCAGCAGGCCAGCGAGCGGCTGCGGGCCCTGCGCCACCACCTGCGCGACCGCGCGCCGAGCCCCGACAGCGGCAGCCTGGTCGACCGGCAGTTGCTGAGCCGGCTGTTCGACGAGGCGCGCTTCGGCTTCCGCCAGGCCCTGGCGATCTGGCCCGACAATCCCACCGCCAGCGTCGGCCTGCAAAATAGCGTTGAAGTCATGCTGACCTACGAGCTGGATCGCGGCGACGTGCGCCGAGCCAGCGTGCTCATGGGCGAGCTGCCGCGACCGGTGCCCGAGCTGACGGCGCGGCTCGAAGAGGTCAAGGCGGCCGCGACGGCCAAGGAACTGGAAATCGAGCGGTTGCGTCAGCTAGAGCGGCAGTACGATCTGGGTGTCGGCTTTGCCCTGCGGCGGCGCCTGGCCTTGCTCATCGGCGTAGTGTGGGCGGCAGTGCCGGTCGGCATTGGAATCGCCGTGGACCGCGGCCACGACGTGGGCCTGGTCGCGCTGTCCATCAGCGCATTGGCGTTCGTACTTTTCGTGGTCCTGGCCATCGCCTTCTGGCGGCAGAAGCTGCTGGCGACCGCAGTCAACCGCACAGTGGCGCTGGTGCTGGCGAACGTGGCGGTGGGCCTGGCAGCCGGCCGCCTGATGACGTGGCGCGACGGCGCCAGCATGGCGCAAATGTTGGCGCGCGACCATGTGTTGCTGTTTGCGTCCACGGCCGCCCTGGCGTTGGCCGTAGACCGCCGCCTGGCCTGGGCCGCGGGCAGCTTCATTGCCGGCGGTCTGGCCATTCCCTGGCTGCCAGACTGGAGCTTCTACATCACGGGCATCGCCAACCTGGTCGCGATGGTCGGCTTGGCGGTGATGTGGCGCGAACAGCCGGAGTCCGACCAAGGCAGGTCGCCCAACCCACGCTGACCTTCACCGGCCGCCCCGAACGGCGACCTGGGTGATCGCAGCAGGGCGCGCGCCCCTACCACCCATCTGCCTTGCGGGCTATTCGCTCCAAGGTCCTGGTTTGTAAAACGCTTCGCTAGAAAGTGTTGACGCACCCCTTGGAGGCCCGCAGGGTCCCCGCCGATGGCACGTCCTTGTCGGTGGCCGGTCGTGGTTGGGTGGCTAGGGTGCGGCGACGCACACCGCGGCCCTTTGTCGTCGCTCGGCGTTCGCTCGGCAGCCAATTCCATGGCGGTCGGCGCGCGGCAGTGACCATCCGTCCCGCAGCGGGCGCCAAGGATACGTATGAAATTCCAGAACAAGAGTGCCATGGGGGCGCTGATGGCGGCGGCGCTGGCCTTGACTGCGTGCGGCAGCAGCGGCACCGCCAGCTCCAGCGCCGCGGCAAGCGCCAAAGACGCCAGTGGGTCCAGCGACACCAGCGCGGTCGATACCAGCACCGCGGACACTAGCAAGGGCGACGCCAGCGCGGCCGACGGGGCGGCGGACACGGCCTCGACCAAGAAGCTGCAAGAGGGCAATTACCTGGGCGCCACTGGCGCGACCATCAAGTCCAACTGCGGACCGGAATTTTCCGTTGTGCTCGGCAACACGGACCTGCGCTGGGTCGACAGCACCAAGTTCACCCTGACCAGCATGGGCCCCAAGTCGGTATTCCACTGCACCGCCGGCAGCCCTACTGTGTGCGACCCCGTCGAGATTGCAGTGCCCGCGTCCCCCACCTACACCCAGAAGCTGGGCATCGTGACCAAGGATGTGGTGGTGAAGTCGTCCACCGAATTCACCATGATTCTGGCCTTCACGGTGGGTTGCGAGGGCGCCAGTTGTACGTCGAACGACAACTGCGAGATCGAGATCGAATCGAACTACACGGCCGGCGGATGCGACGTCCTCCTGAGCAACTGCAGCGACCCTGCGACCAGCAAGTGCACGATTGTGCCCGGCGAAGAAGGCCAGGAGATCACCACCACCTGCAAACCGTTCCTTGGCAAGGCCAAGCTGGGCGAGCCCTGCAACCGGCCCAACGATGTGGTCGGCGAAGACACCTGCGACACCGGCCTGTTCTGCAGCTACTACGGGTTGTCCAAGTCCACCCCCCAACAGCGCGTCTGCCGCCAGATGTGCGAACTCGAGAGCCCGTGCCCGACCGGGACCAAGTGCTTCGGCGTGAACGGCAGCCAGCTTGCGGGCCACTGCGCCCCGGCGTGCACGCCGTTCGTCAACAACTGCGGCTCGCCCGAGCTGACGTGCAAGATGCTGCAGCTGGTTTCGGCCGTGGGCGCGTTCGACTTCACCTGCAGCTGGTCCGGCTCCGTCGCCGACTTCGCCGAGTGTACCAAGTCCGAAGAATGCGCCCCCAACTCGCACTGCCGGCAGGTCGCTGGCGGCAAGGCCCTTTGCAGCCCCCTGTGCGACGATGCCCACCCGTGCGCGGATAAGGACGCGGTGTGCCTGTCCTTCACCTCCTGGACCATCGCCAACTTCGGTTCGTGCACCAAGTAGCCGCAGCCACGCCCCGGCTTACCGGCTGATATGCACCCCACCCGATTCACGCATGGAAGTCTGTGCTGACTCGTTCTGCAACGGGCGAGAATCAGGTGGGGACCCCGGTTCGGGCCCGGAGAATTGCCCAGGTTTTCGAGCCAAATTGGACGGACTTGGTGGGACTCGGACCCGGCCGCCGGTCGCACTGGAGCGGGCGGGTGGCGGAGCGTTGCGCAACGACCGCACTTTTGCGCGGCCCGCCCCGGCCAGGTCAATTCTGGAGCGGCCGGGCTGGGCGCAAGCGAGCGCCCACCGCGCCGCACGGGGCCCCC
>JACRCU010000449.1 GCA_016218865.1 Deltaproteobacteria bacterium
CGGGATCCGCCACAGGCGCGGCCATCTGGGCGCGGCCCGCGGCGTCCAGCGGTGGCAAGGGTTCGGCCAAAGCGACCGTGGCAAACAGCGAGGCGAGCAGGGGCGTACACAAGAAGCGGAGCATGATCAGGACTTTACCTCGGTCGCTTGGAGGGGATTGCCGTCGGCGTCGACCACGCCGAGCTCGGTGAGCAGGCGCATCGGCAGCGGCGGCAACTGCGCCAGCAGCTGATGGAGTTGCCGGAGCGCCAAAGGGTTGCGCCCCTGGACCCGTCGTGCCAGCAGGACTTCGTTCTTCAGCGAGTGCTCCCAGCCGGTCAGCTCGGTCACGGTGACCTGGTAGCCGTGCGCCTCCAGGACCAGGCCGCGCAAGACGTTGGTCAGGTGGGCGCCGAACTCGCGGCGGTGCATCGGGTGGCGCCACAGCGGGCCCAGGGCCGTGCGCACCGCGCTACCGCCGCTCAGCAGCCGCGCCAACTCGGCCTGACAGCACGGAACCACGGCAATGACCGCGGCTTTTTGCGCCAGACCCAGCAGCAACGCCTCGTCGGTGGCGGTGTCGCAGGCGTGCAGGGCCACCACGGCGTCGACCTTGCGCCCGGCGAGCTCGGGCACGGCGCCGATGCCGGCCACGGCGGCCTGGGCCATGTACATGCGCGAAAATCCAAGGTCTTGCGCCCGCTGCCGCACCCGCTCGACCAGATCGGCGCGCGTCTCGACGCCCCACAGCTCGCCGCGGCCCAGCGGCCCCAGCAGCAGCTCGTACAGCACGAAGCCCAGGTAGCTGTTGCCGGCGCCAGCGTCGACCACCAGCGGTGCACCGCTCGGCTGCCCATCGTCGCTGATCCACAGCGGCTCCAGCAGCGGCCGCAGCAGACCATACAGGTGGTTGATCTGCTTGAGCTTGCGCAGCGCATCGGCGTTCAGGTCGCCAGTCCGCGTCAGCAGGTGCAGCGCCTGCAGCAGCCTTGGCGACTGGTCCGGCAGCAGCGCAGCGCGCACCTGGTTGGCGGGCAGCGCCTGGCGGGCCTTGGCGGCCGGCTTCGGATTGGGATTGATGTTTGTCAAGTGGTTATCTGTCAACTTCTCGGCCAGGTTTGCGGCCGAATTCGGTGGGGGTCGTCAGTCTTGGGCGCCGCGCAGCCGCTGCGTCAGCACGCGAATGATGCCGCGCGCCAGCGCCGGGTGCATGTCCAGCAGGTCCTGGAAGTCGTCGCGCGAGATCGCCAGCAGGTCGGCGTCGGTCTGGGCGCGGGCGCTGGCCATGCGCGGCGCCTGGTCCAGCAGGGCCATCTCGCCAAAGCACTCCTTGGTGCCGAGAGTAGCCAAGTGCTCCTGGCCCTTCATGATTTCGATGTTGCCCTCCAGGATCACGTACAAGTGGTTGCCCGGCTGACCTTCGGCAAACACCAGGTCGCCGCCTTCGACGTGGACGTGCTGGACGATCTCGGCCACCGGCAGCAGCTGCTCGCCGGACAGGTCGCTGAGCAGCGGCACGCCCTTGAGCAGGAACACCAAGTCCATGGGATCGCGCGTCATCCTGCCTCCTTGCGGCGCCTGCGTCCACGCCCACACCCGGCCCAGCCACGGGTCTGCGCCGCTGAGCAGGTTGATCACCACGTTGCTGTCGCTCAGATCGCCGTCGTCGCTGGTGGCCGCCGGCTCGATGCGCTCGACCAGGGCGACAAAGGGTTTGAGCTCCTCGTCGCCCAGGTGCTGGTCCAGCAGCTCGATGGCGTTGGACCGGACCCGCTGCTGCTCGCTGCGGTAGTGCAGGTAGGCGCGGTGCAGTGGCGCGCGCGCCCCCAACAGACCCAGCAGGCGGAAGCCGCGCATCTCGCTCTGCAGGCGCAGGGCCGCCAGCTCGGCGGCAAAGAACTTGCGCTGGGGCGAGTCGCCGCGGGTGCGCACGTCGACGCGCTGCAACAGCTGCAAGGCCTCGATCTCGCTGAGGACCCGTGCTCGCAGCCACGCGCTGGGCGGCCGCGGCGCCTCTGGGTCGCGGGCCAGCCGCCACAGGCTCTGCACGGCGTTGTTCCGCACCACCGAGGCCTGCGACTCGGCTTGCTCCATCAGGAATTTGACCGCCGCCTCGTTGCCGAAGTGCTCGACCACCCGGAGCAGGCGCAGCTGGATGGCCAGGCCCGGCGGCCGCTGCTGCACGCGCGCGCGGACATGGGCCACCAGCGCGGGACCGTAGCGCACCAAGGCCGCCTGGGCCGCCGTGACCAGATCGCCGCGGCCCAGGCAGTCGATCAGCGGATCGACGAACTCTGGCGCGCCGATTTGACCCATAGAAATCACAGCATTCAAGCGGACTTCGGGCGACGGGTCGTGGAGTAGCTGGACCAGCCCTTCCTGCGGCTCTTGCAGGTACACGCCCGAGATGTAGGCCGCGCGGGCGCGCTGTTCTGGCACCGGGCTCTGCATGTCGGCGCGCAACTGATCCTGGAGCTGCCCGGCCAGGGCGCTGCCGCCCGTCTTGTGCAGCCACATGGTCGCCAGCCGCGCCACCCCCAGGTCCGGATGCTCCAACATGTCGGTGACCCGGCTGATGTGCTTGGAGTTCGGGTAGTTTTGCAGCAGACGCAGCACCTCGCGCAGCACCGCGGGCGGGCGGTCGCGCTGCAGCAGGTCCAGCAGGGCCCCTTCGCTGGGCAGCAGGCCCACCTCGTTCATCAGCTCCAGCGCGCGGCGGGCCACGTCCGGGTCGGCGTGCTGGGTCGCCGGGAGCAAATCGGCTACTTCGACCGGCAGTTTTGAGTCGCGGATGATGTCCAGCGCCGCGCGGATGTCGCGCACGTCCGTCGAGGCCAGGCGCTCGCGCACTTCGCCCATCGCCGAGCGCAGCAGCAGCGCCCGCGTCTGCGCATCCACGTCCGAGTCGACCCGGCGCGCGCGCAGACCCTCGAAAAGCGCCTTGCGGTACCAGGGGTTCATCGACAGGCCGACCAACACCACCCCGATACAGGCGATGATGGTGACGGGCGCCAGCAGGGCCAGCTTCTCGCTGGTGGGCCGGAAAAACAGCAGCAGCAGCGAGGTCCCCGCGGTGGCGACGCGGTACACCACGCCGTCGATCAGGGTCTTGGCGCGCTCGCCCTTCTTGCTGTCCAGCGGCGCCACCAGCATCTGCATGGCATTGCGAGTCAAGGCGAATTGGAAGATCCGCTCCAGGAACGAGGTGGCGACGATGGCCCAGAACGGGCTCCCCAGGCCCAGGCGCGCCGCGCCGAAATACCACGCGCTGCCGGCCCCGACGAAGATCGCGCTGGCCGAGATGGCGACGCCGATGCCCACCACCCGCACGATCCGCGAAGTGGCCATCAGTGCTACAAAAAACGCGACGGTGTTGGCGATGGCGTAGTAGGTGCCCAGGAAGCCGGCCATCTCGTTGCGGCTGTAGTGCAGCTTGAGCTCGGTCGAGAACTGGAAGTCGATGATCAGCGAGGCGGTCTGCAGCAGGAACACCAGGCTCGCCAGCCGCAGCAGCAGCGGCGACGACGCGATGCCCTTGAAACCGCGCAGAATCTCAGAAGCAACTTGCCGATGGCCGCCGTTGGCCGCGCCCGCCGCCGGCTCGATGGTCTGGGTGACTTCGTCGCCCGAGTGGGCGTCTAGGTTCCACTGCAGCTGCCGCACGATGGGCTTGACCCGCAGCAACGGATAGACGAGCAGCAGAAGCACCAGCCAGCTCAGTAGGCGGGCCTCGACCACCTTCAGGCCCAGGCTGACCAGACCGCCACCCACGGCGGCGCCCAGGGTAGAAAGTGCTGCAAAAACCGGGAATAGCCGCTTGCCCTGCCGCGACGGCAGCAGCGAGGACGACATGTTCCAGCTCTGCACCAGCATCAGCTGCGACACGCCGGTGCCCCACACCAGCTGCGCCAGGGCGACCGCCTTGGGCTGCAGCGGGTACAGCGCGTGCAGGAGGCCGAACGAGACGATGGCCACGCCCACCAGGCCCACGAAGCGCGGTGCCAGGCTGACCCGCTCGACGGCACCCACGTAAGCCATCGAAATCACGGCGGTAAACACCGAGCTGGCCAAGAACATGATGGGCAGCGCGCCCACGTCGTACTCGACCAGGAATGCGGTCTTGGTGAAGGTGGCGATGATCACGCTGGCCGCAGTCACCACGCCAAACAGCGGACCCAGTAGCCACAGCACCGGCAGGTCGATGCGGCGGAGCGAGAAGACGTCGTGAAAAAGCCAGTCGACCACGCTGCGCGACGGACGCACCGCGGGAACTTGATGGCTCGAGGTTGCGCTGGCCGCCTGCGACATCGACTCGCCTGCGCGGTGGCTCGACGGAGGCCCCAGCCCCAGGTGCACCTGCGCGAACCCATCATTCTACGCGAGCGCAGCCAACTTGGAAACGAGGCGGCTCGGCGTCCGCAGCCGTTTTCTATTCGCTGATAGTATTGTGTTTTACTTGGGAACGGTGGGCGTGCCGCTGACCAGGCTGGCCACGAAGCCCTGTACCTGAGCGATGAGCTTGAGGTCGTTGAAGGCGACGAAGTGGCCGTCGTAGCTCTTCTTGCCGGCGGTATTGTTCGGATCGTTCAGGGCCTCGACCACCGCCGCGGTGTAGGTCTTGCCGCCCACGTTGACGTTGTTCGCGATCGGCAACGCAGCGCTGGTGGCGCCCAGGTCTTGCGCCAGATCGAACCACGCCGGCAGCGGGCTGGGCACGCCGATGGTCAGGCCGGCGGCAGCGGCGAAGATGCGGCTGGTTGTGGGCGGGGTGTAACTGTCGTTCATGCCATAGGTTTGCAGCACGTGGATCGGCGCCGTCGGCGCCTTGGTGGTCAGCAGCGCCGCGTAGAGCAGCGGGTCCGAGACCTCGAAGTAGTTCTGGAACAAGTTCAGCACCGGGTGGTACGGATCCACGCCCAGATCCTGCAGGCCCAGCTTGAGCCCCACCGAGGCGTCGTACGGCTTCTGCTTGCCCAGCAGGCCGTAGACCAGCGAGCCACCGCAGCCCGAGAGCACGGCGCCGCGCAGGCCCGCCATGTACGGCAATGCGAGCGGCCCGGTGGTCGAGCCCTGCGAGTGGCCCATCAGAATCAGGTGGCCGGCGTCGAAGGTGATGGGCGGGAGGCCGCCGGGGGT
Organism: Deltaproteobacteria bacterium; assembly: GCA_016218865.1. Taxonomy (GTDB): domain Bacteria; phylum Myxococcota_A; class UBA9042; order UBA9042; family UBA9042; genus SXRM01. The sequence goes on from JACRCU010000449.1 coordinate 5,116, forward strand.
CTGCTCGCCCTGGTACTCCTTGGCCCAGCGCGCCAGAGCGTAGTTGTCGGCGCCGCCCTGCCAGAAATTGCCGCGTGCGGCCGGCGGGTTGGCAAAGTTGTAGAACAGCGGTCCCGGGTCGGTGTCGGCGGCCACCTTGTCCGGGTCGGCGCGGCGGTTGGCGTGCATCGGCTGATCGATGGCCATGCTGGCCACTTTGATGGCGGCCAGGCCCGCGCCCATGCCGGTGGCGCCCGAGCGGAAACTGCCGCCGGTGCCGTGGCCGAACATCACCAGCGGCCAGCCCCCGCCCGGCTTGGCGCCATTCTTGGGGATGGTCAACGCCATGCACACGTTCTCGTAGGTGACCAGCGCGGGTTGCCCGCCCTGCAGGTGCAGCGCTCCGGGGCGAACCTTTTCGCCTGGGGCGCCATAGGTCAGGTAAGGCCGCGGACCGTCTTGGTAGATCGGCAGGCGGAGCCGGGCATGGATCTCGTGGTAGGGCAGGTTCTCGGCCCCGGCCGGGCAGTCGCGGGGGTCGGCCACGCCGGCCTTGCCCGCAGCGGTGTCCTTCCAGTTGGGCGTGGCGCATTGCGAAACCACACCGGTCTTGCACAGCTGCGGCGGGCCGGCGAGCTGAATCGGACCGGCGGCCTGGGCGGCGGCGACCCGCTGCTGCATGACCTTGCGGCTATTTTGCGTGGTAAACACGGTCGCAGACACCGGTTTTACCGCCGGATTGGCTTTGAGCCAGGCGCGCAGCGGCGCGTAGCTGGTCCAGGCGTTCAGCAGCAGCGGGTCGCCGGGCTTGGCCTCGGCCAGGAGCGTGGGCAGGTCGCGACCAGCTTCGGGGGCCTTGCGCTCGCCGGCCTTGCCGGTGTTCTTGTTCTCCAGCGTGCAGTCTGCCGGACAGTTCAGGAAGTCGTCGGTGCCGGCCAGGCATACGCCGTCGCCGCAGCTTTGCCGCACGCCATTGGTCACGACCACGGCGTAGGCTGTGTCGGGTTCGAGCACGTGGTCCCAGCGGGCGTGCACGTAGAGCCAGTCGCGGCAGATGTACTTGTTGCGGGCGGACTTGGCGGCCACGCTGGCCGGGGCGAGCGGCACGTCGGCGCCGGTCTTCAGGTTGACGAAGCGGACCGTCGCCTGATCCTTGGGCACGCTGGTGCCGGGGATGGTCACGGTGGCAGGATCCAAGGCGCGGGTAAAACGCATGTACGCGCCCGTGGTTTGACCCCAGCCCGTCATGTCGCTGCCCATCGACTCGGCCACCCGCCGCACGGTGTCGAAGCCGAGCAAGCCCAAGCCCGGGCTGGGGTGGGCGCTCAGGTCCAGGCCGGTGGCGGTGCGGTAGACGTCGCTGGGGAAGGGCATCCGGTAGAAGTCCTGCTTGACGCCCGTCTTGGGTACGTCGACCAGTGCACCAAAGGGCAAGGCGTCGTCGGCTTCGTCGGGGCACTCCACGCCGCCGTACAGGTCCGGGTTCAGCAGCACGCTGCCGGGCACGCACTGCTTGCGGGCTCTGCTGCAGGTCAGGCCGGCCAGACAATCGCTGGTGGCCGCGCAGGTGGCGCCCAAGTCGGCCTTGCCGGTTGCCCACTTGCAGGTGCCCGACAGGCCGATCATCACGCACGCCATCTTGGGCGGGCACTGGCTGCTGGCGGCGCACTCCTCGCCCTCGCTGGGCACGTTGCTCGCGTCGGGCTGGGTGCAGACGCCGCAGCGCGAGGCGCCGGCCGTGCACGACGAAGCGGGAAGCTGCTTGCAGTACAAGCCTTTGCCGCACTCCTCGGTCTTTTCGCACGCCCCGGCCAAGGTCGTTGCGCCCGCCGGTTGCGGAGTGCAGAAGCCGGCCCAGCTGCAGTGCAGGCCGCCGGCGCACTCGGCGCTGAGCAGACACTTGCCGTTTTCGGCCGTGGTGCCCTTGGCCTGGCAGGTCCCGCCGTCGCAAACCAGGCCCTGGCGGCAGTCGGCGACGACCTTGCATGCGCCGTTCAATCCCATGCCGGCGTAGTAGCTGGCGATGGTCGGGGTGGTGTCGGTGGTGCCGGCGTCTTCGGCCGCCCGGTCGAAGTAGCCTTCGCAGCCACACGCTAGGGCCGCCAGCAACCCCAGTGCGGCGCGGGCCAGCTGGCTGCCAAAGTTCGCGTTCGTTCTGGTGTTTCGCATGGAAACCTCGAGCCGGCTACGCCAGCCACAGCACTCGGCAGCTACAGCACGCCCTTGACCACTTCGAGCGCGTTGATGACGAACTCGGGCTGCAGCTCGATGTTCACGCCGCCGCCGCCCAAGGTAATGCCGTACAGATTCTTTTGCGGAATCCACAGCTTTTGGAAGATCTGGATCCACACGGCGTCGCTCGCCTTCAGGACCGACCACTTCAGCCGCTCGGTGAACACAGAGTGCGGATCCAGCTCGAAGCGCTGCGGCGTTTTGGGCGAAATCAGCGGCAGGTAGCGCTGTTCCACCACCACCGTGTCGTCGTCGCCCGCCAGGCTGGACAGACCCATCTGCGAGTCGGCAAACAGCGGCGCAATCGACTTGGTCTGGCCCGCCGGTGCGCCCAGCACTTCCTCGAAGAAGTCGAGCTGCGAGAACTGCGCGCGGATCTGCAGAATCGCCGCGGTGCTGGTCTGGTCCGAGAGGAACTCCTTCAGTTTCTTGACTTTGGCGGCGTCGAGCATCTGGAAGTCGATGCGCGCCTCCATCTTCATGCCCACGAAACCGTTGCAGCGCTCGACGCAACGGGTAGGGTCACCGCAATTGGTCAGCTCGAAGCGCAGGTTTTCGAGCACCGAGTCCTTCGCCTTGGAGTCCACCTGCGGGATGCTCACCACCCGATGGCATTCGCCGTCGATGGTCATCAGGCCCTGCACGTGCGCCAAGGTCGCGGCATTCAAGGTGCCCGGCAGGCCCGCCGGAGCCTTGGCGCCGCCCGTGGCGGTGGTGAGCGCGTTGCCCAACACCTTGTCCACGCTCGGCCACTTGATCTGGGTGGAAACGCGCGGGATCTTCTGCTCGGCGCCAATGGTGACCTCGCCCGCAGCTTCCAGAAACGAGCACGCGGGCGCCGCTGCCAGCGCCACGCCCGCCAGGGCCAGCGCCGCCGCTCGCCGCACCGCGTTGCCGGCTGCCGCCGCACTACTCCAACGACATGCCTGTCCATGCATGGCTACCTCGACTTCTTGCCGTAGCTCCAACCGAGCTCGGCGTTGACGTTGAAATCCAGGGTATTGGCAAAGAAGCTGTCGGGCCCGATGCCGTACGGCGTCAGCGCCTCGACGTTGATGTGGAAGTAGTCGAACACGCGGTAGCGGCCCTTGACGATCAGGATGTCGCGCGTGGTCGCAGTGGTCGAGAACAGCTTGCCCAGCGAGTCGGCGGCGCGGCGGTGCAGGGTGGCCAGGAACTGAAAGTCCTTGAAATGCGGAACTTCAAGGTGGATGAACAAGCTGTTGTCGGGCATGTGTTCGTTGTTGGTCTCGATGGCAAAGGCCAGCGCGAAGTAGTCGGCCACGCGCCACGACGCCTCGAAGTAGCCGCCGAAGACCTTGGCGTCGCCGGGCAGCTTGGCGCGGCCCAGCACCGACTGCAGCTTGGTGCCGTTGGGATCCGGCCGGGTGGCGCCCAGGCGGTACTGGACGCGCTGGATCTCGTACATCACGTCGAAGTACGACGGCACGTAATTGGCGTCGTACCGGCGAACTTCGGCGCGCATCCGCAGCGCGTGCACGGGATCGTCGCCCAGGTTCAACCGCAACAGATTGCCCCACGCCATGCCCGACGACATCACGCCCTTGTTGCCAGCCTTGCTCGGATCGCTGTCCCAGCGCGGATCCTTGGGGTCCGCCGGTATGCCGCCCGCCAGCACCGAGTAGTCCACATAGGTCTTCCAGTCGGTGGTGCGGGTGTCGACCAGCTTGATCTCGGCGTCGGCGCCCATGGCCACCACTTTGGACGACAAGTAGCCGGGCTGGAAGGTCTTTTGATCGACAAGGTACTCGCCGCTGCGGCGACCGTCGTTGTCCGTATCGGCAAAATCCAGCTGGTTGCGCAGCGGCGCGTCCAGGTCGGCCGCGATGGTGGCGCCCAGCGAGAACGAGCGCATGACGTAGTTGTCGCGGTCGATGAGCGACAGCGGCTTGACGAAGCCCATCGCCGCCACCACGTTGGGGCCGGTGACGTTGTTGGCGTACAGCTCGGCGCCGCCGTAGTCGCCAAAACCGTCGAATTCGGCGCTGACTTGCCGAATGTTCAGGTTCAAGTTGGGGTTGTAGCGGCGCACGATCGCGCCGTGGCCGATCGAGCTGGACTTGAAGGCGTTGACGTCCAGGTAGATGCGGTCTTCCTTGCCGCCGTACTGGATGCCGCGGATCAGCTGGGCGTAGTCCGAGACCTGGTCCCAGTCTTGGCTGCGGATCTTGACGCTGGTCGCCCAGCCGCCCGCCGGCCGGGTGTCGTTCACCAGCAGGCGCACCGGCGCACCGAAGCTCATTGAGAACGGCCGGTCCGCCAGGTCGGCGGAGTAGTTGATGCCCGGCGTGAGGGCCAGGTAGTAGACGTCGCCGATGCGCTCCAGACCGGCGACGATACCGAAGCGATTTTCCCACGGAATCAGGCCGATGGCGCCCACGTTGGCCAGCTCGCCTTCGATGAAGCGGCGGCTCTTGGGCTTGGCGCCCGGCTTGGCCGCCTTATCGGGCTTGTCCGAAACGGCAAACGGATTCGGGGTCTTGGCCCGCGGCGGCAGCGGCGGTGGCGGTCGCGGCGGCGGATTGACGGGGGCCGTCGCCGGCGGGGCTTGATTGACGGGCGCTGGGGCCGCCGGGCCGGTGTTCGCCTTGGGCGGCGCGGCGTGGGGCTTGGGTTCGTCCGGCTTGGGCGGCGGCGGCGGCGGGGTCGGTACAACCGGTGGTGGTGGCGGCGCTGGCTCGACTACCACGGGTGGTGGTGGCGGTGGCGGTTCGTCGTCGGCCCACGCCGGGGCGGCCGCGACTGCCGCGGCACAACAGGCCCACGCGGCGGCGCTCGCTCGGAACGACACGGGAATTCCAGTTGCACGGTTCGCCACGCCCATGGCTGGCCCTCCTGCTGCGGCCGCGCGGCCGTCTGCCTACTGCTCGAACGCAGAGCGTGCCTGCGCCCATGGCGGGTGCCAGCAGTTGCCTTGGCAACTACTTGTGCTGGCTACAGTTTCTGCATCACTGCGTCGATGCAAGCGTTGGCTGGCTTGGCCGACTGCAGCGCGGTTTTGGCGGCGGTCACCGCGGCTTCGCGCGCCGCCGGGACGGCCGGCAGACCGCGCTTGACCTGCACCAGCAAGTCCTCGGGGGTCGCGCCTTCGCCGCAGGCGGCCTGCACCACCGTGGCGAGACACTTCTGGCCCTGCGGCCGGCCCACCAGGTAGCCCGCCACTTCCTTGCCGGGGAACATCTTGGCCTGTTCTTCGATGGGCTTGCAGGTGCCCGCCTTGGTCAGCTGGGCCTCGAGCCAGCGCGCGACGAAGAGGTCGGCGATGGCCTGGAAGCCGAACTTCCACTCGGCGCCCTTGACCGCGCCCTTGTTGCCGCCGATGCGCTCGAACATCACGCTCTGGAACAACTCTTCGCACAGGTGGTCGTTGCGCGCGCTGGGACCGCCCTCGGCCTTGAGGCACCGCTCGACGGAAAAGCCCAGGTTCCACTCGGTGCCGTTGTAGCCGTCGAGCTGGAGCATCTTGTCCACCGCTGCCAGCGCTTCTTCGGGGGCCATCTTCAGCTCCGACAGCTCCTTGCGGATGCGCTCGACCAGGATCGCCTCGTGGATCTCGGCCAGGCTGTGCTGCTGGCCGCCGCGATCGCGGGGGGCGTCGAAGGCGGCCGAGAGGCGCTTGATCGCCTGCAAGTCGCGGTACGTGGACAAGAACGGGTAGTAGCACTGCTGCCCGAAGACGGCCTGGCGGTCCAAGCGCCACGTCGACACAAACGCGGTCATGCGCTCGCGCTCGGGCTTGTCGGCGGCGGTGTGCAGCAAGGCCGAGCGGGCGCGGCTGCAGTCCAGTGGCGAGATTTCGAGCACGGCGTCCAGGTCCTGCATGCCGTAGTACTGGTCGTGGATCGACGGCCGGCCCAGCATCAACAGCTGCATCGTGGGGTATTGCTTGCGCATTTCGCCCAGTGCCTGCAGCGAGGCCGTGCGCTGCGCGGGCGCCACTTCGTCCAGCGAGTCGATGACCAGCGTAAAGCGGGCCGACGCCAGCAGCTCCTTGAACGCCGCGTCCTTGTCCTCGGGCGCCTGCAGGGTGGCCCGCATCGCCGCGGTGATGGCCGCCTGGGTGCCGCCGGCCTTGGCGATGTCTTTGAAGTCGATGGTGAACGTTGGCTGAGCCGAGCAGATCTCGGCGAACACGGCCTTGCCGAATTCGGTCTTGCCGATGCCGCCGCGCGCCTGGACGAACACCGACTTCAACACGCCTTCGCGCAGTTCGCGCATCAGCTTGTCTTCGGTCAGCACGCCGTCGGCATTGGGCGCCGCTTCGCCGGTCCACACCAGGGTGCGGAAACCGGGCTGCAAGTACTCCAGTTCGCGCAGGGCCCGATCGTGGTCTGCCGCCGATTTCTGGCAGCGCGCCGGGTAGCCGGCCGGGGATTCGGCGACGAACTGTTGCAGGGTGCTGGCCCCGCAGCCGCTGAGCAGGCCGACGCACGCAGCGAAGGCAAGAAGAATCCTCACGTTTCCTCCCCAAGGTCCCGGTGGGCCCCATAGATGGCGGCGATGTTACTATGAAAAGCGACCGGGGAACAGCAGCCTTGCGGCGGCCGAGCGGCTTGGGTCACAGGGACGTGTGCGCGTCGCCGAGCAGGGCTGCCACGGCCGGTTCGAAGCGCTCTGGGGGCTGCAGCAAGCCGAGCACCAGCCAACCGTCGCCAGGAAAGTCAAAGAAGTAGCCAGGTTGCAGCAGGATGCCGCGCTGTTGCAGCAGCCGCAGGGCGCGCTCGTCGTCGGCCTCGGTCGCCGGCACCCGCAGCACGGCGCTCCAGCCGCCTTGGGCGGGCAGGGCGGTCACCACGGTGTCGCTGCACAAGTTGTCGAGAATCGCGCGGTTTTCCCGCAGACGGCGCCGCAGCGGTGCCTGCCAGGCGGTCCGACGTCCGAGCAGCTGCGGCAGCGCCCACTGCACCGGCGTCGCCAGCGACAGCGAGGTATCGGCGACGATTTCAAGCCGATGCAGGGCCTCGTCGACCAGGGCCGGCGGACCGCTCACCGCCGTCCACGCCAGCTTGAGCTGCGGCAACAGCAAGACCTTGGAAAGTCCGGACATCACGAGCGTAAGGCAGCCCTGGAGCCCGGCCAGGGTCGCGGGCGTCGCCGGCGGGTCGCCGTACTGGGCGCCGGTCCACTCGGCGAAGACCTCGTCGATCGCCAGGGCCAGGCCGCGTTCGGCGCAGATAGCCTGCAATGCCTCGATTTCACTTGGGCTGGCCACCGACCCGGTCGGGTTGTTGGGGCTGACCACCACCACCGCGCGGGTCCTTGTGTCGATGGCGCCGGTCAGACTGGCCAGGTCGATGTGCCACTCGCCGCCCACCCACAGCGCGGGGTAGGTGCGCAGCTCCACCGCCGCCAGCGCCGCCAGGTACTCCAGCAGCGGATACGACGGCGCGGGCACCAGCACCACATCCCCAGGATTGCACAGGATTTGCAGAATCCACGCGTAGGCTTCGCTCGTCGACGCACTCAGCAGCACCTGCTCTGCCGGCACCCGTCCGCCCAGGTAGTCCGCCACCGCTTGCCGCGCTGACCCCAGGCCGAAGGGTTCGGGGGCGTAGAACTGCGCTTGCGGACAGTCGAGCAGCGGCCCCAGCTCGCGCCACGCGGGCGACAGGCCCACCCGCGTCGGATTCGACTCGCCCAGGTCGACCACGTCCAGGCCGCGCTGGCGGCGGTCGGTCACGGCCAGCGACAGGCGATTGGTCGTGCGGTTCCAGCTAGTTCGATGCGAGAACATGAGGTAGTGCCTTGCGCTTACGGTCCCTACTTGGCGTCTTCTTGCGGCCAGTAGTGCCAGTCGTCGGGCAAGTCTTCGACCTCGCCGTTCACGAAGGGCTCGCGGTAGCCCTTGTAGGCGTTCCAGCCGTAGTCGATCTGCGCCAGGTTCTTGTCGTTGCACGCGCGGATGCGCTGGGCCGGGTTGCCCATGATGAGCGACATCGGCTCGAACTGCTTGCCCACGCCCACCACCGCGCCCGCGCCGACGATGCTGTGGTGGCCGATGCGGCAATTGTCCAGCAAGGTCGAGTGCATGCCCACCAGGCAGTCGTCCCCGACGATGCAGCCGTGCAGGACTGCGCCGTGGCCGACCGTGATGCGCTCGCCCAGGATGGTCTGGCTGACGTCGAAGGTCGTGTGGACCAGCGCGCCGTCTTGGATGTTGGTGTAGGCGCCCACGCGGATCGCGCCGCAGTCGCCGCGGAGGATCGCCCCGGGCCAGACGGTGACGTAGGGGCCGAGTTCGACCTCGCCGATGACGACGGCGGCGGGGTGCACCCAGGCGGTGGGGTGGATGTGCGGGACCAGCTTGCGGTGCTTTTGGATCATCGCGGCTCGGGGCGGCAGGCGGCCGCGGGGGCGGCAGTTTACGAGCCCGGCGAACGGAAGTCGATCGCGGTGCAAGCTGGGTCCGTCTTCAGGCCAGCGTCAGCAGCGCCGACTTCATTCGACTGGACGGATAGTCTACTTGACTTCGCATGGGCGTAAGCTGAGTTACCTGCCTGCCCGCGGCTTGCGCCCCTTGCCGGAGCCACTGGTGCAGGCGCGCCGGCTCCACGCTGGCGGCGTTGATGCAGCCGAGCAGGCGCCCGCCCGGGGCCAGGCAGCGGCAGGCCAGCTCGGCCAGCTGCGGGTAGTCCTTCAGGGCCGTCCAGCGCTTGCCGCGGTGGCTGGCGTGGCTGGGCGGATCCAGGATGACCAGATCGAACTGCTGGCCGCGGTTGGCGAATTTGCCCAGCCACTCCAGGCTGTCGCCGCGGATCAAGTCGTGGAGGCGCTGACCGTGCTCGTCTTGCAACGGCAGGTGATTCAAGGCGAAGTTGTCGCGCGCCCACTGTAGCGCCGGCTCGGCGATGTCCACGCTGACCGTGGTAGCGCCCGCGCGGGCGGCGGCAATGGAAAACCCTGCGGAATAGCAGAAGGTATTCAGCACGCGCAGGCCTGGCTTCTGCCGCAGCAGCCAGCGGCGGTTGCCGCGCTGGTCCAGGTACAGGCCGGTCGCCAAGCCCTGGTCCGGACGGATCTGGAAGGCGAGGCCGTTTTCGTGCGCAATCACGGGCCCTTCCCAGCTGCCGCTCGCCGGCTCGGCCGGGGCCAGGCGGCCCGGATCCACCAAGGTATTGGTCTGGCGCGGGCGGATTTTGAGCCAGATGGCGCGCGGTTGCAGGGCCTGGGTCAGCGGCTGGACCGCGCGCTGCAGCTCGGCCAGGCCCGCGGACACGGCGCCCTCATCGTGGGGATCGATGTCCAAGTAGGCCTGGACGACCAAGCAGTTGGCGTACAGGTCGACGTAGTGGCGGCCGTCCTCGCCGTCGAGCAGCCGGCAGCAGTCGGTGTCGTCGGCGCTCGCCAGGGCCTGCCGGGCCTGCAACCCCAGGTGCAGCGTGTGCAAAAGCGAACCCGGCGCGGCCCCGCTGCTGCGCGCCAGCCACTCGGGCAGTGCGCGCGACAGGGCATAGGGCAGGTGCGATGCCGGGGAGGTCATGGCGACACACTCTGCACACCGGGCCGGGGGATGGCAAGGCACTTGCACTTTGGCCCGCAGGCGCCCCATGCTTGCTGTGCACCCCACCTGGTTCGCGCGTGGACGGCTTCCCGAATCCGACCGGCAACTGGCGAGAATCAGGCGGGGACCCCGGTTCGGGCCCGGCGAATCGCTCAGGTTTCCGGTCCGAATTCGACGGATTTGGCACGAGCCACTTGCCACACGGGACCAGGCGGTGAACGGCATGACGATCGGTATCCAGAACTTGGCGCCATTGGCGGTGGGCGCGGCGCTGGCCTGGGCGGTGGCGGCCTGCGGGTTGGCCGAAGTGGGCCCGGACCTGGACAAGTGGCGCGCCGAGCACGGCGATGCCACGGCCAAGGATGCGGCCCCCGGTGATGCAACCGGCGCCGATACCTTGGTGGATTCGGCCGCGGGCGATGCGCCGGTGGCTGCCGATGCTGCCGATGCTGCCGATGCCGCCGACGCGGCCAGCGATACCCAGGGCGGCGGCTGCAACAGCCCTGGCGATTGCCCGCCTCCCGGCGCGTGCCTGGTGGCCACGTGCGATGCGCATGTCTGTGGAACCAAGGCACAAGTCTGCGAGCCCGATGGCAATCCGTGCGACTTGGAGCAGTGCCAGGCCGGCCAGTGCGCCCACAGTCCGGTCGAC
>JACRCU010000450.1 GCA_016218865.1 Deltaproteobacteria bacterium
CCGGGCCCGAAGCATGGCCGAGGTCAGCGACCGCGATGGGACGGATGGGGTGTCGGCCCGGCGCCCGTCAGCGCACCAACAGCATGAAGACTTCGCCGTCGGTGCTGCTGCTCAGGTAGTTGGTCGACGCGCCCGGACCGGCAAAATAGTTGATGTTATAGGCCTTATCCCAGGCGCAACAAGTCGCGTCGCCGTTGTGCACGGTGAGCGAGCCCAGGTCGTTGGGGCAGCCGCCATGGGATTGGGTCACATAGAAGTAGCGGGCGCAGCCGCCCATGTTGGGTGTAACCAACGAAGCGTCGTAGCCCGCGATGTCGACCGAAGAAAGCGCCTTGATGAACTGGCCCTTTTGCCACGACGCCGCCAGGTCGCCATTGACCAGATTGAAGCCGACCGTGTAGACCGGCGCGCCGCCCTTGTAGACCACCGCAAGCAGCTCCTTGGCGCCCGGCAGCCCGAGCAGCGCCTTGGACACCAGCGCTGCGCCCTTTTGCGGCCCCAGCTCGGCCACTTTGTCGGCGTTGATCAGCTGCTTGGTCGCCGCCACCGGATCGGCAAAGGCGATGTTGGCGTTGGCGGTCCACTTCCAGGTCATGGTCCAGCCGCCGCTCAGCAGGCTCATGTCGCACCAGGTCTGCTGTGGCGCGGCCGGGCCCGCGGAGCCGTCTACGTCGATCCAGGCGGGACCGGAGGCCGCTTTGGGGCTTTTGGCCAGCAAATCCTTGCACGACAGGGCCGGGTTGGCTTGGGTGCCGATGTTGCCGCCCACCGCGAAGAAACTCGTGCCGTTGCAGAGCATCAGCGCACCTTGCACGGTGTTGAAGTAGGCATAGCCGGTGGTGGCCGCGGTACAGGTGACCGGGTCCGAGCTGGCGAGCTTCAGCTGCAGGCCGCCCTGGGTCTGCAGCAAACCCACCGAGGCGACTTTCTTGCTGGAGAGAGTCTTGACCGCGATCGACCACGAGGCCACGGCGCCGTCGTTCTTGCCCGCCGTGCCCGCCAGGTCCGCCACCGTCAGCGACCAATTGCCCTTGGGATTCTTGCCGATCCAGGTGCCCAGATCGCCGCTGACCAGCTTGTCTGGCGCGGGCCAGGTGGCGTTCAGCGCCGTGCCGGTGCCGTTCTGGTCGTACAGCTTGTAGGCGACGCCGTTGGGATCGAACAGCGTGATGCGGAGCTTGCTGATGTCGCTGTTGGTCAGATTGACGGCGACGGTGATGCCCTGGGCGATGCCGATGTCGCCGACCGCCACCGCGTCGCTGACGCCGGCGGGTTGAAAGTCGGGAATGGCAAAGGCGGTCTTGCTGCCGGGGAAGGTCGCGACGAATTCGGTGGTGAGCTGGCCGTTCGAGATCTCGTCCAGGCCGTCGTTTGGCAGGGTCGTCGCCTACACCCCGCCGGCGACGCAGTCCAGGCTGCCGTCGGCCTTGATGCCCTTGACCACCAGGCCGGTGCCGCAGCTGCTGCCCGCCTTGACCAGGGTCGGCACACCCTGCAAGTCTGCGAATTGTCCGGTAGTTGCCACGTCAGCCAGCTTGGGTGCGTCCGTCAGGTCCTGGTAGCTGCCTGTCGCCGCCACCTTGGCCAGCGCGGCGGCCTTGACGTAGTCGCCGAGGTCGGTCGCCTTGGCAAACTGCGCCAGATCCGAGGACTTGGCCAGCGGCACCAGATCGGCGGTCTTGGCCAGGCTGGCGAGCAGCTTGGGATCCAGCTGCGCAGCGCCGATGCAGCCGGAGCAATCCACGCCCTCGGCCTGGCCGGCGCGCAGGGCGTAGACCACCGACGACAGGCGCTTGCGCTGCAGCTCGGGGTCGTTGCCCACGGTCACGCCCAGCCAGGCTTCCGGCAGCGAGGCCAGCAGCGCCGGGGTGAGCGGCGTGGTCGAGCCCAAGTCCAGCGCAAATTGGCCGTATTTCACGGTGACGACCAGCGGCCCTTCCTTCCACACCGCGGTGCCGCCCTTGTCCTGGCCATAGAGCTGCAACGTGAGCACGTAGTCGCCATCCGCCACCGGAGTGCCAGCCAAGGTCAGCAGCGAGCCCTGGGCCGGGACGCTGCTGGGCACCGCCGCTTGCACGGCCGCCGGCCAAGCCAGCAGAAGTAGAGCCATTGCCAAGAGTTTGCGCATGGGTATCCCCTGATTTGGGCCAGCCGGACGCCGTGGTCTGGACTGGACGCGGTTCGCTGGTCGCACGAGAAGGCGCGCCGTCGCCTAAGCCTAGCCAGCACGGCAACGGTCGTCAAATGGTATCTGTGCGATGATTTTGCGTGATTTCGCTAGGATTCGCGGCAGGTTGGAGTGGGCCAGCGGCAGGTTCTAGCCTTTGTGGCAGCCGGCGCACTTGGTGGGGGCCTTTTCGTCGCCCTTCTCTTTGTGGCAACCAATGCAGCGGATGTGGTACGGGTTCTTGGCGGCGCTCTTTTCCTTGCAGCTGGGCGCCTTGTCGGTGGGATTCAGGTGGCAGCTTGCGCACTTCTTGACGGGCGTGTCGCTGCCGGCCTTCAGGCCCTTCTGGGTGTGGTGGCAGGTGTCGCAAGCCAGCTTGTTCTCGGCAATGTGCTCTTTGTGCGCAAACGCCACCGGCGGCTTGGTGGCCTGGCACTCTTTCAGCGACACCTTGTCGGGGGCGTTCTTGGCCTTGGTGCCGGCGGACTCGGCCGGCTTGCCCTCGGGCTTCGCGTCCGCCTTGGGCTCGGGCTTGGTCTCGGCTGGCTTGGCCGCCGGTGCCGCGGCCGCCTTGGGCTGCAGCGACCCCTTGAAGGTCACTACCGCGCCGCCGCAGGTGATTTTGCCGCTCAACGCCTTGGCCTTGGCGGGCGCAGCTTTGGCAGCCGTGTAGGTGGCGGCGATGGCCTCTTTGCCGCCCGCGGCGATGGTCAGGCCCTTCTTGTCGAAGGCGAAGCCGCTGCCCTTGCACGCCACTTTCTTGGCCTCCGCGCCGCCCTGATTTTCCAGCGTGAAGTTGACGACTTTCTTGGCGCCGGCCTCCAGATTGCCCAGGTCGGCCGTGGCGGGCGTGGCCACCAGCTTGGCCTTGGCTGCGGCCGCTTGGGCCGGGGTGGCCGCAGTGCAAACCAAGCCGGTGCACGTCAACACGGCAAAAACACAGACAAGACCGGCGCGCACGCCGGAGAAAGCACAGGACATCGCAGCCTCCAAGGCGCAAGTCAGGGGTCGCGCCGGGTCTAGGGTACGCCTGTCGATGCCTGGTTGGCTATGGCGCCAGGGCCTGGGCGAATCCGCTGCGGAAGTCTGGATATCGCAAAGTGATTCCCAAGTTGGCCAGGGTCCAGGCGCTGCTCACGCGGCGGCTCGGTCCTGCGATTGCGGTGTCGGTGCGGCTGGGGGCGATGCCGAGCTGCGCAGAAAGCCATGTCACAACTTCGCGGCGCAGCGGCGGATGGGCATCGCTGGCGTGGTACACGGTGCCGTCGCTGCCGCGATCCAGGGCCGCGAGCACCACTTGCACGGCGTCGTCCAGGTGGCAGAAGTTCATGTAGGCGCCGTCGCCGGGCCCCAGGGCCAGGGCGCCGCTCCGCACCCGCTGCAGGGTGCCCCACCGGCCGGGACCGTACAGGCCCGACAGGCGCACGATGCGGGTCGGGACGCCCTGGGTGGCGGCGCTGCGCAGCAGCTGCTCGGCTTCGGCCAGGACTTCGCCGGTGGCGGTTCTTGGGCTAGGCTCCGTAGTTTCGTCGACTTGCGACCCGTCGCTGTGGCCAAACACGCCCGTGGAGCTGGTGTACACCAGTGCGCGCAGCGGCAAGCGCTCGGCCGCGCGCAGCAGGGTCTGGTTGATGCCCAGGTAGGCCGCGCGGTAGTCCTGCAGCCCGCCGCCGCCCGCCGCCTGGCAGGCTACGATCGCGGTCGTGTCGGGCGGCAGGGCCAGATGCGCTTGCGGATCCAGTAGATTCAGCGCAAGCGGTTGAATGCCCTGCCCGGCCAGCTCGGCGGCGCGGGTCGGATCGCGGCGGATGCCCGTGACCCGGTGCCCCTGGGCGAGCAGCGCTTTGGCCACTGCCAGGCCGAGCCAGCCGCAGCCGGCGACGACGACGTGTAGGGGTCGAAACCCCGCGCCAGCTTTGGGCTCGGCTGCCACGTCGGCGCTCACGCCAGCACCGCCGCCAGCGCCCGCGTCTGCGCCGCCAGCTGCCGCAGCTGATCCGGGTACAGCGATTGTGCGCCATCGGACAGGGCTTTTTCCGGCCGCGGATGGGTCTCGACCAGCAGGCCGTGGGCGCCCGAGGCCTGCGCCGCCCGCGACATCGGCAGCACCAGCTCGCGGCGGCCGGTGCCGTGCGACGGGTCGACCAGGATCGGCAAGTGCGACATCTGGCGGATCAGCGGAACCGCGGACAGGTCCAGCAGATTGCGGGTCGCCGTGTCGAAGCTGCGCACCCCGCGCTCGCACAGCATCACGTCGTGCAGACCGCCGGCCAGCAGGTCCTCGGCCGCCAGCAGCCACTCCTTGATGGTCGCCGACGGACCGCGCTTGAGCAGCACCGGCTTGCCCAGGCCGGCCACGTGGCGCAGCAGCGCAAAATTCTGCATGTTGCGCGCGCCGATCTGGATCACGTCGGCGTACTCGGCCACCTGCTCGGCGCCGCTTTCGTCCATCGCCTCGGTGACGACGGCCAGGCCGTACTGCGCGCGGGCCTGCCGCAGGATCTTCAGCCCGTCCAAGCCCAGGCCCTGGAAATCATATGGCGACGTGCGGGGTTTGAAGGCACCGGCCCGCAGCATCCGCACGCCGGCCGCCGCCACGTAGGCCTACGTCTCCAGCAGCTGGCTCTCGGACTCGACCGCGCACGGCCCGGCGATCAGCACGCACTCGCTGCCGCCGATGGCCACGCCGCCGTTCAGGTCGGGCGCCACCACCACGATGCTGTCGTGCGGCTGCCACTCGCGGCTGACCAGCTTGTAGGGCGCGGTGACGCGGATCACCTCGAGCACGCCGGGCATGCCCTCGAAACAGCCCGGATCCACGGGGCGATCGTTGCCCACGATGCCGATGGCGGTGCGGGTGCCGCCGGGCAGCGGCCGGGCCTGCCAGCCCAGCTCGGCGATGGCACCGCAGACACCTTGGATTTCGTCCGCGCTGGCGCGGCTTTGCATGACGATCAGCATACGGGGCTCCTCAATGGCGTCGCCGGGCGCACACAGGCGGCGCGGCAGCTCTGGGCAAACTGTTCCAAGTCCAAGGCCGCGGCGGCCAGGTCGGCCTTCCCTTCGGCAAAGAAGGTCTGCAGACGCTGGGCCAGCGCGCTGCCGATGATAGCGCCGTCGGCACCCGCAGTTGCGACCGCCTGCAGGTGCTGCGGCGCAGCCAGGCCAAAGCCCACCACCACCGGCAGCCCGGTGCCCGCGGCGATCGCCGCGACGGTTTCGCTCAAGTTGGCGGCCACTTGCTGCTGCTGGCCGGTGATGCCGACCCGGGCGGTGGCGTAGACGTAGCCGCCGCCGACGCTGCCGATCTGCCGCAGCCGCTCGGGCGACGACAGCGCCGAGGCCAAAAGCACTGGCGCAATCCCCGCTTGCCGGGCCGCCTCGGCATAGGGCGCCACCTCTTCCACGGGCACGTCGGCCACCAGCACTGCGTCCACGCCCGCCGCCGCCATGTCGCGGTAAAAGGCCGCCACGCCGTAGCGCTCGATCGGGTTAGCGTAGCACAGCAGGCTCAGCGGCAGCCCGGTCGTCGCCTTGATTTCGACAAGCAGCTTCAGGGCTTTCTTGGTGTTCATCCCCGCCGCCAGCGCCCGCTCGGCCGCCCGCTGCAGCACGGGGCCGTCGGCCGGCGGGTCCGAGAACGGCAGGCCCAGCTCCAGCAAATCGGCACCGCCGCGCGCCAGGGCCTGGGCCAGCGCCAGGGTCGCCCCAGCGTCGGGGTCGCCCAGCATCAGGTAAGGCACGAAGGCGCAGCGGTTTTCGGCCCGGCAGCGCCCAAAAAGCTGGTCCAGCGCGCGGCTCATGCGACCTCCAGGGGCTGGTTGCGGCGCAGCGCTTCGCCCACGTGCGCCAGATCTTTGTCGCCGCGGCCGCTCAGGTTCACGATGACGCTCTGGTCGGGGGAAAACCGCCCGGCATTCGCGAGCATCCACGCCACCGCGTGGCTCGACTCCAGCGCCGGCAGGATGCCCTCTTTGCGCGCCAGGAATTGCAGCGCCGCCAGCGCCTCAGCGTCGGTGGCGGTGGCGTAGTGGGCGCGGCCGGTGTCGCGCAGGTGGGCGTGCTGCGGCCCCACGCTGGGGTAGTCCAGACCGGCCGAGATGCTATGCGCTTCCAGCAGTTGTCCGTCGTCGTCCTGCAGCAGCAGCGTGCGCATGCCGTGGATGACGCCGGGGCTGCCCAAGGTCAAGGTCGCGCCGTGCAAGCCGGTGTCCAGGCCGTGGCCGCCGGCCTCCACGCCGATGAGCGCCACCTCGGGGTCGTTCAGGAACCCGGCGAACAGGCCGATGGCGTTGCTGCCGCCGCCCACGCAAGCCACCGCCGCCGCTGGCAATTGCCCGGTCTGGGCCAGGATCTGCTCGCGCGCCTCCAGACCGATGACCTCTTGGAAGTCGCGGACCAGACTGGGGTACGGGTGCGGTCCCGCCGCCGTGCCGAACACGTAGAAGGTGTCGGCCACCCGCTCGGTCCACTGGCGCAGCGCTTCGTTGATGGCGTCCTTCAGGCTCGCGGAACCCGCCGAGACGGCGACGACTTCCGCGCCGAACAGCTCCATCCGCAGAACGTTGGGGTGCTGGCGGGCCACGTCCTTGGCGCCCATGTACACCGTCACCGGCAGGCCCAGCAGCGCCCCGGCCATGGCGGTGGCCACGCCGTGCTGACCGGCCCCCGTCTCGGCGATCAGGCGCTTCTTGCCCATCCGCTTGGCGAGCAGCGCTTGCCCCAAGGTGTTGTTGGTCTTGTGGGCGCCGCCGTGCAGCAGGTCCTCGCGCTTCAGGAACACCTGGCAGCCGGCCGCGGCGCTCAGGGCCGGCGCCCGGTACAGCGGCGTGGGCCGACCCGCATAGTCCTTGAGCAGCAACGCCAATTCCGCGCGGAACGCCGGGTCCTGGCGCGCCGCCAGCCACGCCTCTTCCAGCTCGTGCAGCGCCCCCACCAGCAGCTCGGACACGAACCGACCGCCGTAGCGGCCGAACCGACCGTCCAGATTCATACCGACCTCACCATCGCCGCCTCGCGGCGCACTTGCTGACAGAATTCAGAGATTTTCGCCGCGTCCAGCGCACCGTCGCGCTCCAGACCCGAGGCCGCGTCGACCACCGCCGCCGGCGCCAATTGCAGCGCGCGCGCCACGTTGTGCGGCGCCAACCCACCCGCCAACCACAGCCGCTGGCGGTCGCAACCGGCGGGCAGCCGCCAGGCCCAGTCGCTGCCGCTGCCCGGTTGCCGGCCGTCGAGTAGCACCGCGTCGGCGATATCCAGCCACTTGGCAACGGTCGCGCCGTCGCTGTCGCCCGCCAGAGCCCGCACCACCCGCAGGCCGTTTTTCCGCAGCGTCGCGGCAAGCTGGGGTGTCTCGTCGCCGTGCAGCTGCAGCCACGGCTCGCAAAGGCCGATGCCCGCTAGGGTTTCGAGGTCGCCCAGGACCTGCGCCCGCGGCGCGTCGCGGTACACCAGCACCGGTTGCACCGGCCCCAAGGCCGTCATCAGCGCAGCACAGGTCGCCAGGTCCACCGCCCGGCGCGAGCCAGGCACGCGGTTCAGACCGGCAAAGGCCACGCCGGCGCGGACGCAAGCCTCGGCATCGGCGACCCGGCGCAGGCCGCAGACTTTGACGCGAGCGTCGCTCATGCGAACCCCAGACCGGCCACCGCAGCGGCGGGGTCGGCGGCGGTCATGAAGGCCGTGCCAATCAGCACCGCGTCCACCTGCCCCTGGGCGGCCATGGCCCGCAACACCGTGACTTCGCTGGGCTGCTCCACGCCGCTCTCGGCCACTTTGCACGTGCTCGCCGGCAGCTGCGCCAACAGGGCCCGGCAGGCCGCCAGGTCGATGTGCAGCGTGTCCAGGTCGCGGGCATTGACGCCGACCACCTCGGCGCCGGCAGCCAGGGCCAGCTCAGCTTCGGCGTGGTTGTGGACTTCGACTAGGGCCTCCAGGCCCAGCTCGCCGCAAGCCTGCAGCATCTCGGCCAGTTGCGCCCCCGGCAGCAACCGCGCAATCAGCAGGGCGGCCGCAGCGCCGTGGGCGCGCACCTGCGCCAGCTGGTACGGATCGACAAAAAAGCCCTTGGCCAACAGCGGTTGCGGCGTCAGGCCGGCGAACTCCCGCAGCAGATGCGGCCCGCCGCCAAAGTGCTCGCGGTCGCAGAGCACCGACAGCGCCGCCGCCGGCCGGTAGGCCTTGGCAAACTGGGACGGCTCGGCCCCTTGGCGCAGCACGCCCCGCGACGGCGAGCGCGGCTTGAACTCGGCGATGAGCTGCAAGCCCGGACGGCGCAAGGCTTCCTGCAGCGAAGGCACAGCCGGCATGGTCCGAATCTGCCGCTGCAGGTCCGTCAGGCTGACAGCGTCGCGGTCGCGGCGCAGCTGCTCCAAGGTCGCCGCCACGATGGGCGCGAGCACTCTGGGGAGGGTGTTCATGGGGCGCGGCAAAGTCGCGGCAGGCTCTGGCATGGTCATGGAAGTTGGCATCAACACTGGCCTCACGCCGCCCGCACGAAGGCGCAGCGCTCGCGGTAGCGTTCCAGCAGGTCGCGCGCCGCGCCGCTGACCAGCACCGCCTTGGCCTGATTCACGCCCTCGCGCAGGTCGGCGGCCCGCCCGGCCAGCAGCAACCCGGCACCGGCGTTCAGCGCGGTCAGGTCGGCGTGCGCGCTGGGCCGGCCCGCCAGGACATCCAGCAGAATCACGGCGTTGGTGGCCGCGTCTCCACCGCGCAGTTGCTCGGGCGCCACCCGCGCCAGGCCGGCTTCCTCGGGCGTCCAGGTCTGCACTGTCACCTGGCCATCGTGCAACTGCACGACCTGACTGGGGGCGCTCAGGCTCAGCTCGTCCAGGCCGTCGTGGCCGCTGACCGCCAGCACCCGCTCGCTGCCCAGCTGCTGCAGGGCCCGCACCATCGGCTCGGCGCGGCGGCGGTCGGCGACCCCCAGCACCTGGCGGCGCACGCTGGCCGGGTTGCACATGGGCCCCAACACGTTGAACACGGTCGAGAATCCCAGCTCGCGGCGGATCGGCGCCAGCTGCCGCAAGGCCGGGTGGGCGCGCGGCGCGAACAGGAAGGCCAGGCCCAGGTCGCGCAGGTGCTCGCCGGCCACCTCCAGCGGCACATCCACAGCGATGCCCAGCTGTTCCAGCACGTCGGCGCTGCCGCAGCGCCCCGAGGCCGCCCGGTTGCCGTGCTTGGCCACCGGCACGCCCGCCGCCGCCAGGACAAAGGCCACCGAAGTCGAGGTGTTGGCCGTCTCCAGGCCGCTGCCGCCGGTGCCGCACGGACACAGCGCGTGCTCGGCGCCCGGCAGCGGGTTGGCGACCTTGCGCACCGCCCGCGCAAAACCGCTGAGCTCGTCCGCGGTTTCGGGCCTCCTGGCCAGCGCAGTCAGCAGGCCGGCGACCAGCGTGGGCGAGCACTGGCCAGCCAGCACCTCGCCCATGGCCTGCTCGGCGGCGTCGCTCGACAGTGTCTGCCCGGCCACCAGGGCGCGCAGGGCGGTGCGACAAGCTTCCATAGGTCCTCCGATCTAGGCCGCGATGGCCAGCGGCAAGCTGGCGGCGGCGCTCAGGAAATTGGCGGCGATCTGCCCGCCGAGCGGAGTGCCGATGCTCTCGGGATGAAACTGCACGCCGTAGACCGGCAGGCTGCGGTGCTCCACCGCCATCACCAGGGGCGCGGCGCTGGCCGGGTCGTGGCACTCGGCCGTCACCCGCAGGCAGCTGGGCAAGCTGGCACGCTCGGCCAGCAGCGAGTGGTAGCGCATCGCCTGGAACGCGCTGGGAATTCCGGCGAGCAGCCGCCCGCCCAGGTTGCGCAGGGTGCTCACTTTTCCGTGGCGCGGCTCGGGCGCGTGCACCACCTTGCCGCCCAGCGCGTGCACCAGCCCCTGGTGGCCCAGGCACACGCCCAGCACCGGCACGCCGACCAGCAGGGGCCGCTCGCCCAGCACATCGCGCAACACCGCGCCGCAGATGCCAAAATCTGCCTCGCGCTCGGGCCGCCCCGGGCCGGGCGACAGCACCAGGCGATCGGGGCGCAGCGCCGCCAGGCCGGCCAGGTCGACGGCGTCGTTGCGCAGCACCTCTACGTGCACCTTTGACTGGGCCTGCGCCCCCTGCTCCATGAACAGTTGCGCCAGGTTCCAGGTGAAGCTGTCGTAGTTGTCCAGAATGACTACGCGCATCCGCTACCTCGCCTTCGTTTGGGTCCGGGGCCGGTGGCCCTGCCGCAGCAGCGCGAGCGACAGCGCCGTCAGGCCCGCACGCGCCTTGTTGTCGCACTCGTCGGCCTCGGCCGCGGGCAGCGAGTCGCGCACGATGCCGGCGCCGGTCTGCAGGTGCACGCGGCGCCGCTCGACCAGCAGGGTGCGGATGGCGATGCAAGTGTCCATGTTGCCAGCGTGATCGAACCAGCCGACCGCGCCCGCGTACAGCCCGCGCCGGTCCGGCTCCAGCTCGGCCAGCAGCTGGCAGGCCCGCACCTTGGGCGCCCCCGACACCGTCCCGGCCGGAAAGGCCGACCGCAGGGCGTCGAAGGCCGTGCGGCCCTGGTTCAGGCGCGCCCGCACGTCGGTCACCAGGTGCTGCACGTGCGAGAACTTCTCGATATGTTCCAGGTTTTCGATCCGCACGCTGCCCGGCGCCGCCACCTGCCCCAGGTCGTTGCGGCCCAGATCGACCAGCATACGGTGCTCGGCCAATTCCTTTTGATCCGCCAGCAGATCCTGGGCCAGTGCCTCGTCCTCGGCAGGGGTGGCACCGCGCGGCCGGGTACCGGCAATCGGCCGCACCAGAAGCTCGCCCTGCTGCGCGCGGACCAGCACCTCGGGCGAGGCGCCGACTACACAGAACTGTGGAAAGCGCAAGAAGAACATGTAGGGCGACGGGCTCACCGCCCGCAGCGCCCGGTACAGGTCCAGCGGCGGCACTGTCACTTCGGCCGTCAGGCGGCGGCTGACCACCACCTGGAAGACTTCGCCGTCGGCAATCGCTACTTGCGCCCGCTCCACCGCTGCCATCAGGTCGGCGCGGCTGCGGTTGGCGCGCAGGGGCAGGTTCGCCAGCTGCGGCGGTTCCACCGGCCACGGCGCCTCGGCGGGCAGGGGCTGCCGCAACTGCGCCAAACGCTTGCCCAAGCGCGCGCAGGCCCGCCGGTAGCTCGCGCGGCGGTCGCCGGCCAGCGGCATGTGCACCACCAGCGAAATCCGTTGCTTGCAGTGGTCGAAGATGCAGACCTCGTCGGCCAGCAGCCACAGCGCCGTCGGCACCCCTGGCGTGCTCGGAGCTTGGCCGGTGGCGCGGCGGATGGGCGGCAGCGGCACCTTGGGCTCGAAGGCGGCCACCGCGTCGAAGGCTAGGTAACCGACCGCGCCGCCCTGCAGGATCGGCAGACCGGGGCGGGTCCACAGCGGGCGCTCGGCCAAAAACTGCTGGAGCGGCGCCAGGGGATCGGTGCAAGCTTGCTGCGTCACCTGACCATTGCAGCGCAAAGTGCTCTTGCCAGCATTGAATTGCAGCGAGTCGCGGATGCCTACGCCGATGAACGAGTAGCGCGCCAGCTGCTCGCCGCCCTCGATGCTCTCGAGCAGGAACGCGCCCGGCTTCGCCCCGCCCAGCTTGCGCAGCAGGGTCAGCGGCGTCTCGCCGTCGGCATGGAGCTCGAGCGTCACCGCGGCGCGCACGGCGTCGCCGGTGTACTGCAGCACCTCGTCCAGACTGGGCTGGGTCGGAATCACGCCGCGCCTCCGCGGGTGGCCAGGCGCTTCAGGGTCTGCAGGGCCAGGGCGAAGCCGCCGCCGCCGTACTTGAGGGAGCGCGCGCCGCGGCTCACGGTGGTCACCGACACGGACAGGGCCTCGGCCACCGCCCGCTGCGACTCGCCGCGGCTCAAGCGCTCGGCGATGTGCCAACGCTCGGTCAGCGCTTCGATTTCCTGCGGCGTCAGCAGGTCGTCGAGGAGCAGCGCCACCTGGGCCGGATCGCGCAGCTCGGCGAGGACCGCCAGTAGCTCAGCGGGCAGGTGCGGCGGGCCCGGACGCGGCGCGCTGGGCTCGGCAGTCGTCAGCGATTCGGACAGGTTGGCGGGCATGGCGGCTTCCGGGTGGTGGGCGACGTTACGATGTATTAGCTTAGTAATACACCAGCACGCTACCACGCGGGAACGGGACTGTCAAGCGCTGCAGCGCCCTGCCTTGCTCGTCGGCCGCGGCGCTGCCAGTGTCCCGTCTTTCCACATGTCGAAAAAATCGACAGTGGCCGCCGCCGCGCATCCCAGGCATTTCGGTGTAGACTCGCCGGGATCCGCGCGTGGCACGGGTCTTGCTGTGTCTTGCCGTCAGCCGGCCGCTTTTGCCGGTCCCCTGGAGCCCGCACCATGCGCCCCTTTCGCCTTGCTCTCTTGCTCGGTCTGGTCCTAGTCGCCTCTGTCGTGGGCGGCTGCAGCAGCCCGGCCAGTGCCCCTGCCTCCGTCACCGACGTCGCCGCCGACGCGTCCGGCGCGGACACCACGGCCGATACTGCAAGCGATACTGCAAGCGACACAGCTACTTCCGCCGACACGGCTCTTGACACGGCTCTTGACACGGCTTCGGATACGGCTCCGGACACGGTTCCGGACACGGCCCCGGACACGGCTCCAGACTCGGCGTCGGACTCCACAACCGCCGACAGCGACAGCACTTCTGGCGCGCCCTGCACCACCGCCAAGGACTGCGGAGCCGAGGAAGTGTGCAACATCGGCGCCTGCGGCAGCACCGGTCAATGCCAGCCAAGTCCCGGTATGTGCGGCAAGATCTACGCGCCGGTCTGCGGCTGCGACGGCCAGACCTACCCGAACGACTGCGAGCGGTTGCTGGCCGGTGTCGCGCTGGCCAAGCCCGGCGTATGCCCGACCGTGGGCAAGCCGTGCCAGATCGTCAAAGCCGGCGAGTGCGGCGAGGGCGAGTACTGCCAGCTGCCCCAAGACGGCTGCAACTACAAGAACTTGGGGGTCTGCTCGCCCAAGCCCGGCACCTGCACCGGCGAGTCGAACCCGGTCTGCGGCTGCGACGGCACGCCCTACCCCAACCCGTGCGCGGCCGCGGCCGCCGGCTTCAACGTGGCGAATAGCGGCGAGTGCCCCGCCACCGGCAAGATGTGTGGCGGAATCGCAGGTTTCATGTGCCCCGCCGGCATGGTGTGCGACCGCAAGGACTGCTACCCCGACGCCGCCGGCCAGTGCGCTTGGCAGCCCGCCAGCTGCCCGCCGGTAGGTCCGGGCGAGGAAGAGTGCGGCTGCAACGGCAAGACGTACCTGAGCCAGTGCCACCGGTTGCTCGACGACATGGGCTTGAAGGCCGCGGGGGTTTGTGCGCCGTAGGGCGCTGGCGTCGCACCGGTCCGCCGCACGCCTTGACCACCCTGCCCGGCACCCTACCTTGCCCGTCGGTGGCCGGAGAGGTGCGCATGCAAGCTTACGTTTTCGATAATTACGGCGGACCCGAGACGATGCACCTGGGCAGCCTGCCCGACCCCGTGCCCGGCAAGGGCGAGGTGGTGGTGCGGGTGCGCGCCTCGTCGGTCAACCCGGTGGACTGGAAGATCCGCTCGGGGATGATGCGCCTGATTTCCGGCCGGAAGTTCCCGCGCGCCCTGGGGACGGAGTTCGCCGGCGACGTGGCCGCGCTGGGGCCGGGCGTGGTCGGTTGGAGCGTGGGCGACCCGGTCTACGGCATGTCGGTCACCGCCCTGGGGCGCAACGGCTCGCACGCGGAGCTGGTGGCGGTGTCGGCCAAGGCCCTGCGGCGCAAGCCCGATTTCCTGTCGTACGAGCAAGCGGCGACGGTGCCGGTAGCGGCCTTGACCGCCCTGCACGGCCTGCGGCTGGCCGGCGACGTGAACGGCAAGGCGGTGCTGGTCAACGGCGCGACCGGCGGCGTGGGGCACTTTGCGCTGCAGATTGCCAAGTTCCGCGGTGCCACCGTCACGGCCGTCTGCAGTGCCAAGAACGCCCACCACGCCCAGGCGCTGGGGGCGGACCGGGTGCTCGACTACCGCGCCGTGGACTTTGCCGACGCGCCAGAGCGGTACGACGTGGTCTACGACGCCTTTGGCGCCAAGGGCTTCGCGTCGGCGCGGCGGGCACTGACCCCGGACGGCGTGTACGTGACGCCGCTGGGCATGCCGGCGGTCATCTTGCGCTCGCTGTGGCAGAACCTGGTCGGCCGCCAAAAGCTGCTCATCGGTAATGTCCGCACGGAGCAACAGGATTACGCGGAAATCGAGGCGATGCTGGCCAGCGGCGCGGTGCGGCCCCTGATCGACCGGGTGGTGCCGCTGGCACAGGCGGGCGAGGCGTTTGCCGCGAGCGAGGGCGGCGGGCTGGCCGGCAAGGTGGTGATTACGGTGTGAAGTCGAGAAACCACCCATTTTCTACCCCCTGACAGTCATGGCTTTTTCAATGAGCGCCGCCCGAAGCGGCCGGGCCGGAGCCGCAGCCGGGAAGGTCCAGTCCGGAAACTGCACCGCCCGCGCCGGTAGCCCCGACTGGGCGCGCGCGACCTCCGTCCGCAACAGCTCGGCCGCCGCGGCGTGCGCTGCCTGGACCAACTTCAGTTCCGCGAGAAACGCCTCCTCGTCTGCCTCGCAGCTGGCGTGAACGAGGCGCTTCTTGCGTCGCTCGGGCCGCTTGGACTTCGGTACCCCCGCCGCCTGCTGCGGCAATTCGCTCGGTACCGTCCCATCCTCGTCGGCCCGGGCCGCTGCGGCCGCCAGTTGCTCTTCCGCACTCGGGGCGGTTGGAGGCGTGGTCGGCCCCGATTCAGCAATCGAATCCGCAAGATCGCGAACGACCTGCCGCCACTCGTCCTCCGCCATCCCGGCAAAGCACGGCAGCGGCGAGAGTTGCAGTTGCAGGCTGCTGCAATAATCCTTGCGATCTCCAGGATCCTTGCCGTTGCGGCCGGCCAGCGTGTAGGCGGTCTGATCGACGCGCTCGCCGGTCAGCGGCGTGCCTTCGAGCAGCCACTCTGTGCTCGAAGGCCCATGCCAATCGCGAGGATGCCGCGCGATACCGGCCTTGACCGGCTGCGCCAGCAGGTAACGCAGGCCCTGCAGTTGCGCCTTCTGGTCGGCCAGTGCTGGCGTCACCGTCGCGCGGCTGCTCCACACCGGGCCATACCGGCCCCAGCGGAAGTTGACGAGCCGCGCCACTGCGGCGTGAAAGTGCTGCAGAAACCCAGCCATATCGTCGGGTTGGTCGGCCGAGAACATGCCATGGTAGTGGTAGCGGTTTGACCATTGCATAATCCGGCGGCAACCCGTAGGATGGGGTTGCCGGTCGGGATCATGGCCCACCGGCAAGGGTAGGAAGGCAATGGAAGTTATCGGAATCGTTCGGGTGTCGTCGGACAGGCAAGCTGGCGAAATGGTCAACGGGGAACGCGAAGGGCTTGAACGGCAACGGGTCGCGGTCCGAAAGATTGCCGCAGACCTAGGTGGCGATCTGATCCTTGTCGAAATCATCGGGTCGGGCATCAAGGTGGCCGATAGCGTCGAATGGAACACGAAGGTGTTGCCCTTGTTGGACGGCCATCGCGTCTTGGCGTGCATGGACTTCGATCGCATTATCCGTGCCGATTCCTTCGACTATCGAAGCCTTGCGGCAATCTACGCGAGCAAGACCACGGTCTACACCCCGGCGGGCAAGTACAACTTCGACAAGCCCGAAGATCAGTTCATGGCGTCGATCATGGCGGCAATGGGCGGCTTGGAGCGGTCGAAGATTCGCCAACGGACCTTGTCGGGTCGGCAAGCCAAGAAGGATGCGGGCCTTTGGACGAACGGTGCCGATCCCCGTGGCCTTTCGTGGGACAAGATGGCTCGCCGGTGGTCCGAAACCGAAGATGCCGACAAGGTCCGGCAAGCGTTCACGATGTACGCGGCCGGGGCAAACTTGGCCAAAGTGGCATCGGCTTTGGGCATGACCATCGTTGGGGCGTCGTGGTTGCTGCGGAACAAGAACTACCTGCGGCCCGACGTGCCCCGCTTGGTTGACGATGCGACGTGGGCCACGGTGCAACAGCGGCTAGCCGATTCGTCAAGCCGCAACAAGGCTAGCCGGACCGTGAACAAGTCGAACTTGGTCTACGGCAAGTATCTCTACGTGGACACGCCGTTGCCGTCGGGGTGGCTCACGTTCGATGTCGTAGACGAACCGGAAGGCAAGCGGCATGTGGTCTACGGCGTGAACAACAACGGCTGCTTCTACTACCGGTGCCGGTGCAACTTGGACAAGACCATGTGCCGTTGCGGGTGGAAGAACATCCCGGCGGAACGGGTCGAACCGGTCGTTGACGCCTTCCTTGTCCGCATGACGGCGGATCCGATGTTCGCCACGGTGGCGGTAGCGGCGTTGGCCGAAGCCCGTGGGGACACCACGGCGGACCGTCGGGCGTCCTTGGAAACGGCCCTTGACGCCTTGAAGGGCAAGAAGCGGCGGCAAGCGAAGGCGTACACCGATGGTTTGATGGACGAAGACTTGTTCTATGCCGAACAACGGAAGACCGTGGCCGACATCGCCAAGCTTGAAGCCCAACTTGCCGACTTGCCGACGGTCAAGGCGGTATCGGCCACGGGTGACGACGTGGCCGACTTGGTGTCGTCGTGGGCGTTCCCGGCGTCGGGTTCGACGGCGGACCGGATCGCGTGGGTCCAACGGTTCGTCCGGGAGATCACCGTCAAGCCGGACGGTAAGACGATCCGGGTCACCGGGGCGTCGATCAAGGTGCCGCTTCGGGCCGGAGGGTTCGCCTTCTTCGCCTTGGGGGAGTCTGCGGCCCTGCAGTTCATGGGGTCATGAGGCTAGGCGGGGTGGCAAGGGGGGGCGGGTTGTGCGGTCAACGCTGTGACCCTTCCTTGCATCGGTCAACAACTTGTGCTGTGCTTGCCATCCTCAAGGGACAACCCGCAACGGATGGAACGATGCCCCGCCTTCTTCATGCCTTCTTTGTAGCCACTGCCCTGTTGCTCGCTACCACAGCCGCACACGCCGACGACACCCAGGCACTTCGCAAGGCCATCGCGGCAAATCAACCGATTTGGGTTCGGGCACCCCTTGACGCCAACCCGAAGATGTTGGGCAACGGCTACGATGACAACTTCAGTGAGTACGACGCGGCGGGCAAGGGGCATCGTGTCTTTGCCGCCAAGTCCACGTCGGCCGACATTGACCGCTACGATGTCCAGTTCGTACAGATCGATGACGCGATGAAGTTGAAGGCGGCAGCGAACTTCTTGTTCGCGTCGGCCGGGGTACAAGCCAATTCGGATTCCCGCTACGTGTGGATCCAAGTGTTCCACTTGACCAAGGTGGTTTCGCTTGTCCGTGGCGGGGCCCCAAAGGATGCCGCCAAGCTTGTAGCCGAGAAGGTCTACTACGGCAGTGCGTGCAACATCATCGTGTCCGGCAGTGCCTCTACGTTTACCCTAGACCTGGCGGCCAAGTTGAAGTCCGGCGGCGGTGACCTGCGGCAGTTCACAAGCAAGTACAACCTTGATGTGAAGTACCTAACCGACGGGTTGAAGTTGAAGCCCGGGATGTCGGTGCCGCTTGAACAAGATGCGAACAAGATCATGGGGGCATTTGCCGAAGGCAAGCCGCAACCCATCTTCGTCGAATTCTTGCCGATGCAAGAGATGTTCACCCTTCCGATCGAATGGGCGAAGGCGAAGTTTGTGCCCGGCAAGTACAAGATCACCCGGATCGACCTGACCCTGGCGGATAGCAAGGCGGATGGTCGGCCTTGGGATGCCCTTGGGGATCTCCCCGATCCGATGGTCTACATGTACACGGGCGGCAAGCCGAAGCAAGGCGTCAACAGTCTTTGCAGCGAAGCCAGTTGCACCAACCTTGCCTTCACCCGGAACACCTTCAAGGCGACGTTCACACCCGACAAGTTGATCGACCTTGCCGAAGGGGTGCCCTTGTACTTTGTGGTGTGGGACAAGGACATGTCGGAACATGACTACGCGGGTGAAACGGTGCCCACGGACGTGTTGAAGGTCGGCACACCGTTGCAATCGATCCCGTTGAACGTGGAAGGTCAACTTCGGAACTTCTCTATCACGTTGGAACCCGTCAACTGACATGGTCTATCACCCGGCAAGTGACGGATGGCACGCGGGCGTTGTACCGTTCGCGGGGCGTGGCCAACCTAGTGCCGGTCAAGCCACGAAGGAAGTACTGCAATGACCAAGCCCACAGATGACAGCCACCGTCCAAGATGCTGCGTGTTTCAACCCTTCGACAACAAAGGACCGTTCGACAAGCGGTTTGACGAGATCATTAGGCCGGCTTTGGAAAGTCTTGAGCTTGAAGCCTATCGTGTTGATCGTGACAACAACGTGGTTATCCCAATCGAAACCCTACATGAAGAAATCCAAGCTGCCGCCCTTTGCCTTGCCGACATAACGACGGTGAACCCCAACGTTATGTATGAGTTGGGCTACGCTATCGCCAGCAAGAAGGATGTGGTTATCATCTGTTCTAGCCAGTCGCCTGACAAGTTCCCGTTCGACATCCGGCACCGCAAGATTATCAGTTACGTTTCGGAATCCCTTAGCGACCTGCAGAAGCTTGCAAACGACATCAAGGAAACGGCTGTACTGCTCCCCTCAAGTCAAGACACCCGCGACGCCGGAAATCGGCCTTGCTGACGCTGCAGGTGCCCGTGTTCGGGCGGGTGCCACCGGCCGCCACGGCCGTCAAGCCGCAAGGGCTTGACCGCCGCGTCGCCCGGAG
>JACRCU010000447.1 GCA_016218865.1 Deltaproteobacteria bacterium
GTAATTGCTCAAGTCTCAAGAACGTCCATCCGAAGCTTCCTGGGCCCCGCGCAACGCAGACTCGGCCTGACGAAAACTCAATGATGCTGGGTGTGTCGCAAGTGGGCGCTGCCGCGACGTCGACCGTTGGATTCGGGTTTCGGATCGGTGCTCTAGCCCAGAACTGCCACCCTTGACCCCCCGGACCGCCCGGCGCACTGTATCTGCGCCACGGCCAACTGCGCGCGGTGGCGGGCGGGGCGGCGACGACCATGCGCGAATGGCTGAACCTGCGCGACACGGCCTTGGCCGTTGCGCGCGAAGTGAGCGAAATCCCAGCTGCGGCCCAGCCCCGGACCCTGGCGGCGCGCACCCTGGCCACGTCGACCAAGTCGTCCGAACTGGATCTGGTCACCGAGCTCGATCAAGCCACGGAGCGCGCCATCGTCCGCGCCCTTGTGGCGCGCCGCCCGCACGACGGCCTGCTGGGCGAAGAGGGGGCCGCGTCGCCGTCGACTTCGGGCTACACGTGGGTGGTCGATCCCATCGACGGCACCGTCAACTACTTCTATGGCCTGGGACAGTGGGCCATCAGCCTTGGCGTGGTCGACGCCGCAGGCGTGCCCGTTGCCGGCGTGGTGCACGCCCCAGCCTTGGGCGAGACCTTTGTTGCTGCGCGAGGTTTTGGGGCACATCTGCTGCTGGGCGAAGAGTGGCACCCGCTCGCGCCCCCGCCGGACGTGCCGCTGGAGCTCGCCTTGCTGGCCACGGGCTTCAGCTACGACCGCGAGCGGCGGCGACAGATGGGGGCGGTGTTTGCCGATCTGGTGCCGCGCATTCGCGATTTTCGCCGCATGGGCTCGGCGGCCCTGGACATCTGCGCCGTGGCCGCCGGCCGGATCAACGGTTTCTACGAGCGCGACTTGAAGCCGTGGGACCGCATCGGTGCCCAGGTGATCGCGACCGAAGTGGGGCTGACGGTCCATTTCGTTGGCGCCATGCAGGGCCACAACCTGACGGTGGTCGCGCCACCCCGGCTGGCCGGCATTCTGCAGGCCGAGCTGGCGCGCCTGGGCGTGGTCGACTGACATGCGCCCCCCCCTGGTTCGCGCGCGGGCAGCCGGTCTGACCAGCTCGGGAACGGACGAGAATCAGGCCGGAACCCCGCTTCTCGCCCGGCGCGGTGCCCAGGCCGCCGGTCCGAATTCGACAGACCCGGCAGAAAGCCGCTGGACCCATGGCGCGATGCGCACGCGCTGGCGAGGCTCGCGCCACGGCAAGAGTACACCCAGGCCAGGCGGGCGAGCCTGAACCAGCAAACTGTAGTGTTGTCGATTCGTTTGCCCATGACCTCGGCGGCGGCCGCGCAACCCAAAGGTACGGTATGCTTGACCGCCCCGGCCCCTTGGGGCACCCTAGCACTCGACCATTCGATCGGTGGCCCGCCGTCCCCCGCCACCCTTGGTGGTGCGTCAGCCGGTGCCTGGGGGCTCCCAGGCCGCGCCGACACGGGGTTGCGGAGGTAAGCATGCCCACCGCGTTGGACTCATGCCAAATCCGTGCATTTCGGCCCGAAAGCCGTGGCGGTTCTCCCGGCCCGGGGCGGGGTCCCCGCCTGATTCTCGCTCCCTGTAGAACGGGTCCGTCCAGTCGTCCCTGCGCGAATCCGGTAGGGTGCGGCGCATGGCGCAACGCTGAGCCACGGTGGCTGTCGGCAGGCACGGCGACCGCGCCAGAGTGGGCCGGGCGCGGTTGGATTGCGAGGCAGCCATGACTGCGGCCGCCGCCATCGTCGTCGTCGAGCAGCAAGAGCAGGTATTCTCTAGAATTCACGAACAGTTGCGCAGCGTCGGCATGGCGACCACGTGTGTCTGGGTGGCGAATCGTCCGGACTTCGAGCGCGCGTTGGCCCGCGGATCATGCCGAGCGGTCTTGGCCAACTGCGACGTGCCCGGCCTGCCCATGGCGACCATCTTGGAGACCGTGCAGCAGCGCGCGCCAGACGCACCGGTGGTGTGCGTGACGGCGGCTGTGCCAGAAGAGGCCATTGTCCGGTGGGTAAGTCAGGGGCTGGCCGGCGTGGTGGTCCACGACCGCCTTGGCCATTTGCCGGCCGCCCTAGCCGACGCCAGGGCCCCGGTGCGAACCTCGCTCCGCCCCGGCAGGCCTGAGCTGCCTGTGCCGCCCCCAAGTGCGGCACGGGTCGAATTGGCATTGCAGGCCGAGCGCGAGCTGGCCGAAGCCCAGCGCATCGCCCTTCTGGGCCATTGGACGCTGGACTTGCGCACGGACGAGCTGTCGTGGTCGGACCAAATCTACCGCATCTTTGACCTGTTGCCGGGGGTGTTCACGCCCTCGCTGTCCGCCTTCTTGGAGCGTGTGCACCCCGACGACCGCGATCTGGTCGACCGCGCCTATGCCGATCACCTGCAGTTCGGCACGCCCTACGAAGTGCAGCACCGCGTGGTCTGCCCCAACGGACGCATCAAGCACGTGCAGGAACGCTGCGAGACCGAGCGCACGGCCGACGGCGTGGCGCTGCGCTCCCTGGGAACGGTGCTGGACATCACCCAGCAAAAGACCCTGGAGGCCGGGCTGCGCAGAAGCGAGGCCCGGGTGAGCGCCGTCTTGGACAGCCTGCCCGAGACCGTGTTGCTGACCGACGCCTCTGGCCAGATCGCCAGGGCCAACCAGCAAGCGCTGCGCATGTTCGGCTACACTCCCGACGAATTGCTCGGCCTGGGGGTGGCGACGCTCCTGCCCGGATGGTCGCTGCCGGCCGAGGCCACACCAGTTGACGGGGCGAGGGCGCAGCCGGCGGTGGCCAACGTCCAAGAATGGACGGGCTGTCGGCGCGACGGCAGCCACCTGCCCGTGGAAGTCCGCACGGCTGTGCCTGCGCTTGACGTGGATACCCAGCGAATTGTCGCCATTCACGATATTTCCGAGCAAAAGCTCACCCAACAGCGCATCGAACAGGAGCGCGAGCAGCAGGCGGCGCTGCGCGCCATGCTAGAGGCATCGCTGACCGGGCAGACGCTGACCGCGACCCTGGAGCTGTGCCTGGACCGCCTGCTGGCGCTGTCGTGGCTGGCCCTGCTGCCGCGGGGCGCCGTGTTCGTGGTGGCCAAGGAAGGCACCGAGCTGCTCCTGGCGGCGTCGCGCAACCTGCCGCCACAAATGCAGTCAGCGTGCGCACGGGTGCCGTTTGGCCGCTGCCACTGTGGGCGCGCGGCCGCAACCGCTGCCACCCAGTTCAGCACGCACATCGGCCCCGACCACGAACTCTCCTACCCCGACATGCAGGACCACGGCCACTACAACCTGCCGCTCGTATCCGGCAGCACGGTGCTTGGCGTCCTCGCTCTTTACTTGTCGCCGGGGTTTGCCCGCAACGCGCAGAGCGAGCAGTTCCTTGCGGCGGCAGCCAACGTCTTGGCCGGCCTCATCAAACGCGACCGCGCCGAACAGGCGCTGACCGACTACCAGGCGCATCTGGAAGAGAAGGTGGCGATGCGCACCGCGGACTTGGAGGATGCGCGACGGGTGGCCGAGCAATTGGCGCGCACCAAAAGCGAGTTCTTGGCCAATATGAGCCACGAGATCCGCACGCCGATGAATGCGGTCCTTGGCATGGCGCGCATTGGCCAGCGCGACGCCGATTCGGAAGTCTCGCGCCAGCACTTCGGCCACATCTTGCAGGCCGGGCAACACTTGTTGGGCATCATCAACGACGTACTCGACTACTCCAAGATCGAATCGGGCAAGCTGACGGTGGAGTCGCGGCCGTTCCAAGTGGCGGTGGCAACGGAACACGTGGTCCGTTTGATGCGCGAGCGCGCCCAGGCCAAGGGCTTGCAGTTGACGCTGACGATCGCCCCGAATCATCCGGCGTGGGTCGACGGCGATCACCTGCGCCTGGAGCAAGTGCTGCTGAATTTGCTGAGCAATGCCATCAAATTCACCCATGAGGGCCAGGTCTGGCTCACGGTCGAGCGCAGCGAGGACACCAGCCTGTTTCAGGTCACCGACACCGGTATCGGCATCGATGCGGAGCTGCTGCCGCGGCTATTCCATGCGTTCGAGCAGGCGGACGCTTCGACCACCCGCCGCTTTGGCGGCTCGGGACTGGGTCTGGCCATCAGCCGCAAGCTGGTGCAGCTGATGGGCGGCGACATTGCCGTGCACAGCCAACCTGGCGTGGGCAGTTCGTTCCGACTGCGTCTGCCCTTGCGGCCCGCGGCCTCGCCAGCGGCCAGCCAGCCGACCCCCGCCGCCCAGGGGCAGCAATTGTCCGGGCTCCACATCTTGGCGGCGGAAGACGTGGCGATGAACCGGCTGGTGTTGCAGGACTTGTTGGAGCACGAGGGCGCGTCGGTCGTCTTTGCCGAAAACGGGCGACAGGCCGTGGAACTGGTTGAAACCAACTTGGGGCGCGGCTTCGACCTGGTCCTCATGGACGTGCAAATGCCGCTCATGGACGGCTACGCGGCCACTGCGCAAATCCGCACCATCGCTCCAAATCTGCCGGTCATCGGCGTGACCGCCCACGCCCTGGCCGAAGAGCGCGACAAGTGCCACGCCGCGGGCATGGTCGATCACGTCGTCAAGCCCATCGAGAGTGCGCGCCTGGTCGAGGCCATCTGCCGCCACGTTGGCCGCCGGCCGCCCTGGCTCGCGCAGCCGGCCGTGTCGCCGGCCCCGACGCCGCCGCCCGAAGACCGGCCGCTCGACCTGTCCGTGCTCATCGGCCGCGTGGGCGACGACCCGGCCAGACTATCGAAGTACGCGGGCTTGTTCGTTAAGACCGCGCGCACCACCTTGAATGAAATGGGTGCCGCGGCGGCGACCGCCGATCTCGCCACGCTCAACGCCCTGGGGCACCGGTTGAAGTCGCCCGCCTACATG
The DNA here is from genome assembly GCA_016218865.1 of Deltaproteobacteria bacterium. Lineage (GTDB taxonomy): Bacteria > Myxococcota_A > UBA9042 > UBA9042 > UBA9042 > SXRM01. The sequence continues at coordinate 4,888 of JACRCU010000447.1, forward strand.
GTGGGAGCGATGCGCTTCGGCGCCCTGTGCGAGCAACTCGAGTACCTGAGCGAGCCCGCGGCAATGGACGTCGCAACGGAGCGCGTGGCGCAGTTGCAGGCCCTGCTCCGCCGGGTAGAAGAGCAGCTGAGCCAGTCGGGATTGGCGTAAGGTTCTGCAGCACCAAATCCGCCCAATTCGGATCAAAAACCTGGGCCATTCCTCGGGCCCGAACCAGGGTCCCTGCCTAATTCTCGCCAGTTGCCAACCGGATCAGGGAAGCCGTTGCCGCGCGAGTCAGGTGGGGTGCAAAGACGACAACAACGTGAACATATCGGCCGCTCAGTGGGCCGCAAGTGAACGGCTTTAGAACTTCAATCCGAACCCTCCGAGGCCCCGCGCAGCGCAGACTCGGTCGGACCAAAACGGAATGACGCCAGGTGGGTCGCAAGGGCAAGAAACCAGGCGGAGGGGACGCGGCCCGCCGCGACGTCGACCGTTGGGTTCGGGTTTCTGATCGGTGGCTTAGGGCCGCTTCGCCGCGGCGACGGCGGGAAGGGTTCGACAAATTTCGTTGCTCTCCCTAAGTGTCCGCTGCGGGCTTCAGAATGCCACGCCAGCGGTCAGCTTGGCCAAGAACTCCAGGTGGCGCCAGCTGGGCACGGCAGTGAACGGAACGCCACCGCCCGCGATCATCCGCAGTGACCACAGCGACGCGAACCCCCACTCGGCTCCGGCCAGCGCGAAGGCGCCCAAGCCCGCGGGAGCGCCGCGCAGAGGACTCACAACCCCTTGAAACAACCCCAGTTCTGCGACCGGACCGCTGCTCCCCAACGGCGCCGCGCCCCAGACCGCGCCCAGGTAGCCACCGGGGCCAAAGCCGGGCACGTAGCCGCCGCTGACGCCGATGCCCCAGTGGTCGGGGCGGTACTCCAGCTCGCCGCCCAACCCGTAGGCCCAGCCCGCGCGCACGGCGATAGTCGCGGACTGTGGAGCAACGACCGCGCCAGATTCGCCAGCCGATGCCGTGCCAGGCCACGCGATCACGGCCAACCCGATTGCGAGGCCAGCGCACCGGCGGAATGGTTGGGACGGAAAAAGCAGCATGGCGCAAGCCTACGGCAGATGCGCCGCCGCGTCGACCGCGACCACCGCGGCTGGGTAAGGTTCCTTCTATGATTACCGCGGCTAGGCCCCGGCGGCCGTCGCGCGAATCAGCGCCATGCCGCGTCCGGCCAGCCCCAGCTCGGTCTGCAGCCCCAAGTCCTGCAGCACCTCGCACAGCCACGCCGGTCGCAGGCGCAGCTTGGGGTAGGAGCTCACCTGCAACTGCCAGCCGTCGCCCTGACGCAGCTGGAGCAAGTCGTGGACGGTCACGATGTCGTCGCCGTACTCCAAGAAGCAGGTCAGGATGCGGTCGGCGTCGCTGCGCACGGGAATGAAGCGCGCCGTGCCCTGCAGGGCTGGCCGGGTGTAGTCGCGCAGCGTGATCAGAAACTGCCCGCCCGGCGCCAGGGTGCGCGCAACCACCGCGAACAGCTCGGCCACCCGCTCGGGCGACTCCAGGTGGGTCAGCGTGTCGCCCAGACACAGGACCAGCTGCGCCGGCCGCGCCAACTCAGACGCGAACCCGGGAAGATCACTGCACAACGTCTTGATGGGCAAGTCGCCCCGGCGCCGGTCCAGCTCGTCCAGCAGGCCCTCGCAGTTGTCGACCGCGAGCACCTCGCAGCCCTGCTCGGCCAGCGCCACCGCAGAGGCGCCCGAGCCGGTCCCCAGATCGACCGCAAGAGCACCAGGACTCATCGGCACTTGCAAGGCCTCCAGCTCGGCGCGCGCGCTGGCCAGGGCCTGCGGCCACTCCCCCAACATCCAGGTGTAGATGGGGCCCAGCAGGCGGTCGTAGTGATCTTGTGACGTGGCCATAGCCGGCTCCAGCGCGGGCGACAGCGCCCGGACGCGCGGCGGGACAGTGGCGCGCCTCTTGAGCAGCGTCAAGTGGCGGAGCGCGACGCTGGCGGGCGCGAGGCCATTCGGACTGACACCATCCGTACTTGCAGCACGTTGACGGTGCCGCACCAGCGGCGTAGGCTCGCGCGAGCCGCCCGATGCTGCGGCTGCTGCCTTGGAGCCGCGTGCGCACCGTCATCACCGCCCAGACCATCGACGAGGCCTTTGCCGCCGGACAAGCTTCGGTGGCGGCGCCGCGCGGCGAGTGCGTGGTGACGCCGGCGGCCTGGTCGCGCGCCAGCGAGCTGCGGGTCGCCATCGACCAGGGGCCCAGCCAGATCGCGGGATCGAGCGGCCGTCCGCACACCCAGAAGGTCGGCGGCAGCCAACCCGGTCAGGGCAGGTGCGAGCGCATCGTCGACCCGTCGGGCCTGGTGGTGGTGCGCGGGCGGTCCGTGGAACTTGGCGAATTCACAGGCGCTGGTCCGGGTCGCCACATCGGCCTCACCGACGTGGTCACGGGCGGCGACGGCGCACCGATGGCGGCCGGCTTCATGAGCTGGAACCGCGAAGACAGCTTCCCCTGGTCCCTGGACTACGCCGAGATCGACTTGGTGCTGGAAGGGATTCTCCACATCACCATCGACGGCCGCACCCTAGAAGGCCGGCCGGGCGACGTGTTCTACATCCCCAAGGGCAGCCGGATCATTTTCGGCACGCCCAGCCGGGTGCGGCTGTTCTACGTCACCTATCCGGCCAACTGGGCGGCCGGCACGGCGGGCTGACCTCGACCGGTCCGCACACGCCGTTCCGCGCCAACGCCAATCACTAGTACGTGCGCTCGCAAATTCGCGACGGGTTCGACACGGTCCCTGCGCACGTACTAGCTGACCGCGGCAGCGGGCAGACGCAGGGGTGGCAGGGGGCGGCGCGCCCCCTATTCCTACCTAAAAGGCTAGTACTACAAAC
>JACRCU010000445.1 GCA_016218865.1 Deltaproteobacteria bacterium
CATGCCGCAAGATGCTGAGCGCGTGCGGACTTCCGCGCCCCCCGAGCGCAAGGACGTCAAGCGGGTCCACGCCGCGGCGCGGGCGGACCGGGAGGCGCTGGAGGCCGAGCTGCGGTCGTTCCTGAACGCCTACCGCGAGGCGGCGGCAGCGCTCCGCGAGCAGGCGGCGCTACTCGCGGCGGGGCAGTCGGCGCGGCTGGTGCAGTTCCCGCCGTGGAGTTTTCCGCCCGCGGCGCCGGGCTGGCCCCTGCTGCCGGGCAGCGGCGAGAAAATGCTTTGATTTTGGGAGGTAGAAAGTGGGTGCAACTGCAAGCGACTCTAGGCGAACCTCCGGGAACGCAGACTCTGTAGCCACGGTGCTGCAGGTCCGGTAGACTCCGCTGCGGCAGGAAGCCCTGCCGCTCTTGCGGAGTGCAGTGTCCCGTTTTCAAAGCAAAATTCTGTTGCATCGGGTGCTATCGCGGCCCCATCACCTCCTCTCTCTGATCCAGACCGCGCGAACGCTCGCCAAGCTGGAGGGTCACCCGCACGCGGCGGTCCGTGCGGCTGCGTCGGCGTGTAAATCTGCGCTGTTGGGCAGGTTCTCTCCCGAGGAGCAGGCCTGGATTGCCGAAGTTGAGGACCTGCGCAGCCGCGCGAGCCGCTCGGCCGAGGTCGTGAGGATCGACGATTTCGGAGCTGTCTCCCCGAATTCCAACTTGACTGCCGAACAGATGTATGCGGGGCGCGTCATCGAGCGCACGGTTGGCGCGGCCTGCAAGGCGGCCTCGAAGCCGCTGGTATGGTCGTCCCTGCTGTTCCAGCTCGTGCGCCACTTCGACCCGAAAACATGCGTCGAATTGGGTTGCTGCGTGGGTATTTCCGCCACCTTCCAGGCCGGTGCGCTGCGCCTCAACGGGCACGGCGGCCGTTTGTGGACACTGGAGGGCGCGCCGGCGTTTGCCGAGGTGGCGCGCCGCCATTTCCAAGAGGTGGGCGTGGACGTCGAGGTCGTGGTCGGCCGATTCCAGGATACTCTCGCGGGGTTCCTGACGGAGCACGCGCCTATCGACTATGCATTCATCGACGGCCACCACGACGAGCAGGCGACGATCGACTACTTCGAACAGTTCCTACCGCACTGCGGCCCCGGCGCGGTTCTCGTCTTCGACGACATCAACTGGTCCAAGGGCATGACGCGCGCCTGGCACCGCATCGAGGCCGATCCACGGGTGCCTCTTGCCTTCGACTGTGGCGAAATCGGTCTCTGCGTGATGGACGCGACGCTGTCCGAGCGGGTCCGGGCCCGCGTGCCGCTGCTCTAGTCCAGGTCTCCGCGCAATTACTTCTAACAAAATCATACACTAGAAAGTGGCTGCATCGTCGGTCGGGCCATCGTCGGTCGGGCCAGACCCTTGCGGAACAACAGGAGACCGACAGCCAGCGGCAACAGGCCCACCACTGCCGTACCCACTGCGAGCGGCGCGACCTCTTCGGGCTGCACCGTGTCGAGCGCCACTGCCGCCGCGATGGCCAGGGAGACGAGCCCGCCCCACCCGGCGAGCAACGCCCCGCTCCCCAGTTGTATCCAGCGGACCACGCGGCGACTCCCCGGGCTGCGGACCACTTCGACCTCGGCCACCGCCGCGGCCGGCCCGATCTGTGCTGCCGCCAGCTCGCGCACCCGGCGAACCGTGTACCGCCAGCCCAGAACCACCACCGCCACCGGGACCCAGAGCCAGGGCAGGGCCGCGTCGGCGCCCCCGTTCGGCTGGGAGAGCAGGAACAGCGGCGCATCGTAGGCACCGTGCAGCGCCATCGGTACCGCCAGCGACAGCGCCAAGTTTGCGCGGCGCCGCTCGCGAGGGCCAAACCGACTCAGCGCCACGAAGTAGCCCATGATGGCCCCGTAGCACGCATGGCCCGGCACCGCCAGCAGCGCGCGCACCACCGCGACGCCCATACCGTTGTCGGCCACGTAGAGGATGTTCTCCAGTGTGGCAAAGCCCAGCGACGCGGTCACGCCGTAGACGATCCCGTCCATGGGCTCATCAAAGGCCGGCTGCCGGGCGCAGTAGTAGTAAACTACGCAGAACTTCAGCAGCTCTTCGCACAGTGCCGCACCGAGGAACGCCGACCCGAGCGACGCCCCGAGCGGCCCAAGCTGTGCCGGCTCCAGCAGCTGCGCCTCGGCCACCTCGGCCAGTCCGGCCGGGATGGTGGTTGCAACGCCCAGCCAGAACGTTCGCCACAGCACCCCGCGCGGCTCCGGATTCGCGTCGCGCGCCAGAAAATACCAGAGCACCAGCACAGTCGGCACGACCGCAGCGCCGAATAGGGGCAAGGTCATCGCCGGCCCCGGCCCCGGCGCGCGGCGCCTGCCGAGCCACGCTCTGCGCCCACGATCCCTTGCACGCTAGTGCACCACGTCGAGCCAAAGCGGCAGCAAGTCCGGCTGTCCTTCGCCCACCACGAAGGCCCTGCGCAACTCCGCCGCGGCTGCTTCGGCCGCCTCCGGCGTGCGTGCGTGAATTTCAGCCATGATTTCGCCTGGTAGAAAGTGGCTGCCAGGCTTCTTGTGGAGAATGAAGCCAACGGCCATGTCGACCTCGTCCTCGGACCGGTTCCGCCCCGCGCCGAGGCGCACCGCCGCGAGCCCGACCTGCAGCGCGTCAAGGGCGAGCACCGTCCCGGCGCCGTCCGCCCGCAGCGGGAGCACGACGGGGGCCCGCTCGAGCACGGACCAGGGGTCATCCGCCACTCGCGGATCGCCGCCCTGGGCCTGCACCATCTCGCGGAACTTGCCCAGCGCTGCGCCGTTGTCCAGGACCGCCGCGATCGCCGCCTCGCCCTCGGCCAGCGTCGCGACCCGCCCGGCCAGCCGCAGCATCTCGCCGCCCAGGCGCACCACCTCTTGGCGGGTGTCGTCGGGCCCGCCGCCGCGCAGAATCTCCACCGACTCCGCGATCTCGAGCGCATTGCCGATGTGGGTCCCCAGCGGCCGATCCATCGCCGTCAGGAACGCCGTCACCTTCCGCCCGGCGGCCTGGCCGGCCTTGACCATCGCGGTCGCCAGGGCCAGCGCGTCCTCGCGGGTCTTCATGAAGGCCCCGGAGCCCACCTTGACGTCCAGCACCAACGCCCCGGCGCCCTCGGCCAGCTTCTTGCTCAGGATCGACGCGACGATCAGCGGGATCGACTCCACCGTCGCTGTCACGTCGCGCAGCGCGTACAGTTTCTTGTCGGCCGGCACGATCCGCTCGGTCTGGCCGATCATCCCCATCCCGGTGGTCCGCACCAACTCGCGAAAATCGTCCAAACTCAGCCGCGTTTCAAAGCCCTTCCCCGAGCCGTCGCGCCCCGGGCCGCGGATCGACTCCAGCTTGTCCAGCGTCCCGCCGGTGTGACCCAGGCCGCGACCCGAGATCATCGGCACCGCCACCCCGCACGCCGCCACCGCCGGCGCCAGCGGAATCGAGACCTTGTCGCCCACCCCGCCGGTCGAGTGCTTGTCCGCGGTCGGCACGCCCAGATCGTCCCAAGACACCTCGTCGCCCGACTTCAGCATCGCCTCGAGCAGCGCCGCCGTCTCGGCCGCCGTCATCCCCCGCCACACCACCGCCATCGCAAACGCAGCCATCTGGTAGTCGGGCACCGTCCCTGCCACGAACCCGTCGATCAACTGCTGCAGCGCACTCGCCGGCAGCTCCTTGCCGTCGCGCTTGGCGGCGATGATTTCTACCGTACGCAGACTCATCGTGTCCTCTAGCCCAGGCCGGGCCAGGCAAGTATGCACCGGCATGCGCGGGTTGGCGAATCATCGCTGCGCGCGCAATTCGATTGCACTGCCGCCCTTGCGCGGGCAAACTATCGCGCCCAAGCTTTGCCGGCATCGCCAGCGGAGGGTTCATGCGTTGCAACCGGTGCGGACACGAAAACATCTCGTCTTTCCGATTCTGCGAGGTCTGCCTTGCGCCCCTCCGCACCGACGAGACCGGTCAGGTTCGCGCCGTCCGCCCCGAGGACGTGGTCGGAAAGTTCTTCGAGGAAGCAGACTTGCTCGAACAGGGCTCCGCTGAGGTGTCGCGCGGCCAGATCATGCCGTCGCGCTACGACCTGCCGTGGCGACCGCTCGAACGCACCCTCCCCATGCCCATCGGCCGCGACGCCGAGATCGGCCACGTGTGCGCCGCCATCCTCGCCGGCCTCCGCGAGCGCCGCCACACCGCCGTGACCCTCCAGGGCGAGCAGGGCTCGGGCCGTTCGCGCGTCCTCGCCGCCGTCCGCGAGCGCGTCCTCGCCGAGCTCCCCGGCACCCGCACCCTCGTCATCAGCGCCCAGGGCTGCCACCGCCCCTACGCCCTCCTCGAGCGCCTGCTCCGGCTCCGCTTCGACATCGGCGAGTTCCTCGCGGGGACCATCGCTGGCGAGCGCTTCGAGCGCACCGTCGAGTCCTTCTACGGCGACAGCGCCGGCGCCGAGGTCGCGCGCACCTGCGGCCCGATGCTCGGCTTTGCCTTCTGGAACGACCACGACATCGACTTCATGGACCGCGGCGAGCAGGCCCGGCGCGCCCGCGAGGCTCTTTTCAACCTCCTGCAGCGGGTCTTCATCGAACCGCCGACCCTCCTCGTCGTCGACGATGCCGGCGAGGCCGACGCCGAGAGCCTCGCGATCTTCGCCCAACTCGTCCTCGACTGGCCCGAGCTCCCTGTCGCCGCCATCTTCGCCACCGACCGCCGCGGCGTGGTCCGCCGCCCGTGGCTCGGCGAGCGCCCCATCCTCGAACTCGGCAGCCTGAGCCAAGGCGACATGCGCGAAGTCGCCAAGCGCGCCCTCACCGGCGTGCAGGGCATCGACGACGGCATGCTCCGCCAGCTCGCCGACCTCGCCAACGGCCGCCCCGGCATGCTCCTCGCCGCGCTCGAGACCCTGGCGCGCGCCGGCGGCATCGTCAAGGACGAGGGCGTTTGGTGGCTCGTCGCCGACAAGGCCCGCGAACTCCTTCTGGGCAGTGAGCTTTTTGGCCAGCGCGGCGGCAAACTCGACGGCCTCTCGGACTTCCAGGTCCAAGTCGCCTGCCGCGCGGCGGTCTTCGGTCTCCGCGCCTGGGCCGGCGGCGTCGTCGCCATGATGCGCCAAGGCGTCGCCCCCAAGCAGTCCGTCCGCACCGTGGACGAGTTGGGCCGCGATCCGCTGCCGCAGCAGGTGGTGGATGCCCTGCAAGTCCTGGTGGAGCGTGGGGTTTTGTTCCCCGAGCGCCAGAACACCCTGGCCGGCGAGCCGGTCTACCGCTTCTTGGACGAGAGCGAGCGCGCCTCGCTCCTGGAACTCCACGCCCCCGGCGACCTCGCCAACCTCTCGCAGACTGCGGCGGTGTGGCTGCAGATGGTCGGCGACGACCGCGCTGGCGACTTCGCCGAGGTGCTCGCACCGCTGTGGCTGGCTGCGGGCGACAAGGTCCACGCCGCCCACGTCTACCTCCGCGCTGGCGAGCAAGCCCGCGATCAATACCGCAACGACGCGGCGCGGGACTGCCTGCAAAAGGCCCGCGAACTCGCGCCGCCGGAGCTCGCCCATGTCCACGGCGAGGCGGCCCTGGGCCTGGGGCGCCTCCACGAATTCGAAGGCAACTGGGCCGAAGCCGAGCGCAATTACCGCGACGCCCTGGAGCTGGCGTGGCGCTACCGGGCCCGCGCCCGCGGCGCACGGGCTCTCTATGACCTTGGACGTATGTTGCGGCAGCAGGGCAAGATCGTCGCGGCCATCGACCACCTGGCGCCGGCGCTCAAGCTCTACGAAGCCGCCCAGGATCTCCGCGGACTCGCGGCCGCCTGCGACGACATCGGCCGCTCGTACTGGATGGCCGGCCGCCTGGACGCTGCCCAGCAATTCCTCAAGCGCTCGGTGCAGTACCGCGAGCGCATCGGCGACCGCACCGGCCAGGCTTACACCCTCACCAACCTGGGCATCGTGCTGAACAGCAAGGGCCGCATCGAGCAAGCCAAGTCGTACCTGGAGCGGGCGGTGTCGCTGCAGCGCGAGCGCAAGAACTTGCTCGGCCTCGTCGAGTCGCTCAACGCCCTGGGCGTGGCCCACGTCGGCGCGGGCGACATCGACGCTGGCGTCCAGGCCTTCGAGGAGGCGCTCACCCTGTCCAAGCGCATCGGCAACCGGCGCATGCTCGCGATGCTCCAGAACAACCTGGGCGAAGTGCACTGCAACCAGGGTCGCATCGACGAGGGCGAGGCGCTCCTCTACAAGGCCGTGGAAGGCGCCGGCCGCTTGGGCGACCATGCGCTCCTCTCGGACGCCGCCCGCAACCTCGCCATCGCCGCCCGCCAGCGCAACGACCGCGAGCGCGCCGTCAAGTGGGCCCGCCGGGCGGTGGCCGCCGCCGCCAGCAGCGACGTCAAGCGCGCCAAGGCCAGCTCGCAGCGCACCCTGGCCGACATCCTGGTCGACGCCAGCGACCACGCCGGCGCCGAAGAGGCCTTTGCCCGCGCCGCCGAGGGCTTTGCCCAGTCCGGCGACGTCCGCGACCTCCAGACCACCCTGCAGGCCCACGCGGCCTTTCTGGTCCGCCTCGGTCGCGCCGACGACGCAGCCCCCCTGCTCGAGCGCGCCGACGCCGCCACCCAGCTGGTGCCGCCCGCGCCGGTTGGCCCGTAGCCCGCACCCACCTCGCTTGCGCTGGAACGGCTGGCCGGACCTGGTCGGCCGCTGGCGCGATTCAGGTGGGGTGGGTATAACCTGGCTGAACCCATAGAGATATCCACAACTGGCCGCGGCGCGCGCTCCGTTTCCCCGGCCCCGGCATCGGCAACGCTTCGCCCGGCCTTGGGCTGTGCTGCGGTGGCGTCCGTGGTCTGCGGCAGCACCAGTATGATTGTCGTGGAACTCAACCCTGGAATCGAACGGTTGTGGTGCGAAAGTGCAGGCAGTCTCCACGCTTGCCGAGCTAACCCGGCCGATCGCCTGCACTCTGCCTCTGCGCCTCGATCGCGGCGGTGGCCTGCCGGCCGACTGCCTGTGGATGACCTGCGGATGGCGGCATATTCTCGTAGCAGAATTGCGCGCTTTGACGCAGTGCGCGATCGCGCTCGGGCGGCCGCTTTGCCAACAAGTCGACATTGCAGCGCAAAGGGGGAACCCCTTCGATATCAGGCGATTGTCAGCGATGGGTGCCGCGGCGATCGTCATCGACTGCAGGTTGCAGGATCAGCTCCTGCGAGTTCGCGCCAATTATCGGTGGACTAGGCGCCTCAGTGTCGCGGTTTTCGCACTTAGCTGCTGCGCGATCCGCGGCCGCCGGGCGAATTCCCCAGCGCCCGCCGGGGCTGCAGCGAGCGCGGCCGAGCGACCCCTTGTCGCCGCTGCCCTGTGGCGGTACTTCTGTGGGCGACCGCAATCCCGAGCCGATTGATGGTCACCTTTGGCGGCCATTCCCGGCGGGTTCACTGCCGGGTTCCGGCTCGACAAGGGCGGGGTCCCGCTCGATGAAGGTCCACGGCAGCAGTCTGCGGGGAGACCCCAGTCCGCGCCCGACGGCTTTGCTTTGTTGCCTGTGCCAGTGCGGCGCCGGCGTTGTTTTGTTGCCGATTCGGCAGGTTGCCCGCCTGTCGCCCGTGCCTGCCCGCGTTGCGCGTATCCGCTCGAACGGAGCCAGCGCCGGAGACCGATTGCCGCCATGACCTCTTCCTGGCCCCGACATCCACCACAGACAGGCGCACTTCCGCAATCGGCAGGCGCCATTGCGGCGTCGGTCAGCCCTGCCGACGGCCAAGGCCCGTGGTCCAACAACGAACTGTGGGCGCAAGTGCTCGGCGCCCTCCGCACCACCACCAGCCGCGCGGTGGTCGACTCGTGGCTCGACAAGGTCGCCCTGGTGCAGGTGGACGGCAACGCCGTGACCCTGCAGGTCGGCGACGCGCAACTCGCGGATTGCGTGGAGCACAACTACCTGGAACCCATCGCGTCGGCCCTGACGACCATGCTCGGCGCGCCGGCGCACGTGGCGCTGCGGGAGGTCCCGCCGACCGACATGGGCCCGCAGACCGTGGCCCTGTTCCCTGCCGAGCGCGCACCGGTGCGCCAGGGGCTGCCGCTGGAGTTGCTGCCCAGCGATGCCGACACGCAGGAGTGGCAGGACCTGGCGCCGCGCTTCAACTTCGACAACTTCGTGGTCGGCAAGGCCAACGAGCTGGCGGCGGCGGCGGCGCAGGCGGTCAGCCAGGCGCCCGGCCAAGTCTACAACCCGCTGTTCCTGCACGGCGGCGTGGGCCTGGGCAAGACCCACCTGCTGCACGCCATCGGCCAGGCGGCCCGCCAGCGCAACCCGGGCCTGCGGGTGCGCTACGTGGCGGCCGAGACCTTCATCGACGACACCATGAGCGCCTGGCGCAGCAAAGACGGCCACGCGCGCTCGGACGTGCGGGCCCTGTACCGCCACAACGTGGACATGCTCCTGGTCGACGACGTGCAATTCCTGCAGGGCCGCACGCCGATGCAAGAGGAGTTCTTCCACCTTTTCAACGCGCTGCATCAGTCCGGCAAGCAGATCGTGTTGTCGTGCGATCGCTACCCCAGCGAGCTCCAGCAGTTCCACGACCGGCTGCGCTCGCGCTTTGACTGGGGCCTGGTCGCCGAGCTGACGCCGCCCGACCGCGACCTGCGCCTGGCGATCCTGCAGCGCAAGGCCCGCGATCTGGCGCTGCCGCTGCCCTACGACGTGGCGCTCTACATCGCCGACCACCTGCGCAACAACATCCGCGAGCTCGAGGGGGCGCTCACCAAGCTCACCGCCCACGCGCGCATCGGCCAGCGCGGCATCGATCTGGCCCTGGCGCGCTCGGTGCTGGGGCCGCTGGTCGAGCTGCCGTCGCGCAACCTGACCGCCGAGGTCATTCAGCGGGTGGTGGCCCAGCAGTTCGGGTTGAAGATCACCGATCTAAAGGGCCAAAAGCGCCACCGCAGCATCGTGGAGCCGCGGATGATGGCGATGTACCTGACCCGCAAGCACACCTCGATGTCGTACCCCGAGATCGGCCGGGTGTTCGGCGGCCGCGACCACACCACCGTGATCCACGCCTGTCAGAAAATCGACTGGCAGATCAAGACGGATGCCTCGCTGCAGTCGGCAGTGCAGTCGATCGAGACCGCCCTGGGCAAGTAGGCGACGGTTCAGCCCTCCTGCCGTTGCCGTGCCCGTTGTCCAAGCCGGCTGGATATTGTTTCTCTACCGGAAACAATGCGATTCGTGACAAAGGCATTGCAATCCAGACGGGCGCGACGCATCCTAGTGCCGCCGGCGAGTCGATCGCCGAGCTGACGGCCGCCCCCACTGCGGCGCGGTGCGGGCAAATGCCCAAGCCGAAGGGAAAATAAATGAATTTCAATCGTTACTCATTCACGTTGGTCCTGGTTGGCGCGGTTGCGCTGTCGGCTTGTGCCAAGGATCCGTCCAAGGACGCTCCGGCCGCCAAGGTGGAAGAGCCCAAGAAGGAAGAGCCCAAGGCCGAAGAGCCCAAGGTCGAGGCCCCGGCGGCGGCCACCCCGGTTGCGGCTCCCGCGGCGGCTTCGCCCACGGCGACCGGTCCGGCGCTGACGTTCCCCGGCGTGGCGCTGACGGGTTCGATCCACGCCACTGGCAGCAAGGTGACGGGTTCGCACGAGCTCAACTTCAAAGAATGGAAGGGCTCGTTCGAGGCCAAGGACGGCAAGGCCGAGGGCGGCAAGCTGGAATTCCAGGTGCAGATGGCCTCGCTGGAAGAAGTGGTCAAGGAGCGCAACGAGTGGGTCGACAAGCTCGAAGGCCACCTCAAGAGCCCGGACTTCTTCGACGTGGCCGTCCAGCCGACCGCGGCGTTCGTCGCCAGCGAGATCAAGGCCGGCGGCGATGCGGCCGTGGCCGGTACCACCCACACCATCAAGGGCAGCCTGACCTTGAAGGGCACCACCAAGGAAGTCACCTTCCCGGCCACCATTGCCGTCGCCGGCAAGGACGTGACCGCCAAGGCCGAGTTCTCGATCAACCGCAAGGACTTCGGCATCGTCTACGCTGGCAAGCCGGACGACCTGATCCGCGACGGCGTGGTCCTGAAGATCGATCTGAAGGCCACGCTGCCCTAGTTCGGCCCGCAAAACCCCATCTCCGCGCGGTCGAGCACCGACGCCCGCCGGTCGCCAGCGGCCGGATCTGCAAGTCCTTTGGGGCACGCAGTTCCGGCCGTTGGACGTTTTGCGGCAGCGCCGTTACACTTATGCGCCCTTAGGCGGACCGCACTCGGCCGCCGAACCGGAGTTGCGCATGTCCCTCGTTCAGAAGATTGACAACCGCACGGCGAAAATTGCCGTGGTCGGCCTTGGTTACGTTGGGTTGCCCCTGGCTGCGCGCTGCGCCGGCGTGGGGCTGCGCACCTTGGGAATCGACATCCAGCAGGCCCGCGTCGATCGCATCAACCGCGGCGAGTCCGACATCGGCGACGTGCCGAGCGAGATCCTGGCGCCGCTGGTCAAGGCCGGCACCCTGACTGCGCACACGACCTTCGAAGTGGTGGCCGAAGCCGACGCGGTGGTGATCTGCGTGCCCACGCCGCTCTCCAAGACCCGCGACCCCGACAACAGCTACATCGTCAAGGCGCTGGAGTCAGTGCAGCCGTACGTGCAGAAGGGCCAGCTGTTCGTGCTGGAGTCGACCACCTACCCCGGCTTCACCCGCGAGGTGATGGTGCCGATGCTGGAAGCCGCCAAGGGCTACAAGGCCGGCCGCGACATCCACGTGGCCTTCTCGCCCGAGCGCATCGACCCGGGCAACGAGAAGTTCGGCGTCAAGAACACCACCAAGATCGTCGGCGGCCTGACCCCGGCGTGCAGCGAGGCGGTGGCGGCGCTCTACGGCAGCTTCATCGACCACGTCAAGCAGGTCACCAGCCCCGACTGCGCCGAGATGGTCAAGCTGCTGGAAAACACCTTCCGCGCCGTGAACATCGGCCTGGTCAACGAAGTCGCGCTGATGTGCCGCAAGCTCGGCCTCAACGTGTTCGAGGTCATCGAAGCGGCGGCGACCAAGCCCTTTGGTTTCATGCCTTTCTTCCCCGGTCCCGGCCTGGGCGGCCACTGCATCCCGATCGACCCGCTGTACCTGTCGTGGAAGCTGAAGTCGATGAACTACCAGGCGCGCTTCATCGAGCTGGCCGACGCCATCAACACCCAGATGCCGGCCCATGTGGTCAGCCGCGTGCAGGACGCCCTGAACGACCAGTGCAAGTCGATCAAGGGCGCCAAGGTGCTGGTGCTGGGCGTGGCGTACAAGCGCGATATCGATGACTTCCGCGAGTCGCCCGCCATCTCGGTGATGGACCTGCTGGAGAAGAAGGGCGCGCTCGTCGCGTACTTCGACCCCTACGTGCCCAGCTTCCGCGAAGACGGCCACGTGCGCACCGGCATCGCCGACCTGAGCCAGCTGGCCAGCTACGACGTGGCGGTGCTGACCACCGACCACAAGGCCTTCGACATGGCCGACATCGTGGCGCGCAGCAAGCTGCTGGTCGACACCCGCAACGCCTGCAAGCTGGTCACGGGCGACAAGTCCCACGTGTACGGGCTCTAAGCGGACCAAGTGCAGCAAAGTCCCGCAGAAACGCCCGGCGAGCAGCCCGGGGCCCTGGTCGAGTCGAGCGACGAGCGTCGCGGCGTGTGGCGGCGTTGGCTCGGCGGCTTGGCCATCGGCGCTCTGTTTACCTGGTGGTCGTCGCGGTCGTGGCCGCTGGACCGGCTGTTCTCGGGTTCGCTGGACCTGGGGCGCGATGCCCACGGCGACTGGGCGGTGCGGCTGCTGGGCAAGTCGGGCAGCGAGAACTGGTCGCTGGACCTGCAGTTTTTGGCCCTGTACTTCGTGTTCTTGACGGTGATCCACTGGCTGCGGGTGCTGCGCTGGCATCCGCTGCTGGAGCCGTACGCGCGGGTGCCGATTGCGGCGCTGAACCGCTCGGGCGCGGTGGGCTTCATGGCGGTGTTCCTGCTGCCGCTGCGGCTGGGCGAGCTGAGTCGTCCGCTGATGCTGGCGCGCAAGCACGCGGGGCATCCGCCGGTGCCGTTTGCCGCGGGCCTGGCGACGATTGCGCTGGAGCGGGTGCTCGACGGCCTGACGGTGACGGCGCTGCTCTTTGTGGTGCTGTTCGAGGTGCATCCGGCCACGCTGGCGCGGCACCCGGGCATCCAGCAGGCGGCGTGGATCGCGGGTGCGGTTTTCTCTAGCGCGATTCTGGGCTTGGGCGCCGTGCTGGTGGCGCGCGAGTTCACCCTGCGCTGGACGCGGAAGATCCTGGGCGCCATCGCGCCGGGCGTGACCGACAAACTGCTGGGGATGGTGACCGCCTTCGTCGACGGGCTGGCGGTGCTGAAAAGTCCCTGGCATGTCGTGCAGTTCATCGGCATCACCATCGTGTACTGGGGCGTGAACGGCCTGGGCATCTGGCTGATGGCGCGCGGCTTTGGCCTGGAGGTGCCGGTCATCGCCGGCTACGCGATGATGTGCTTTGTGGTGGTGGGGATGATGATCCCCAACGCGCCGGCCAACGCCGGGAGTTTCTGGTACTTTCTGCTGCTCCCGGCCGCATTGTACGGCGTGGATGAACAATCGCCGCGGGCGGTGGCGTTCGGCCTGGGGCTGTGGTTCGTGCAGACCGTGCAGGTGACGCTCTTCGGCCTGTGGGGCAGCTGGGCGGATGCGCGGGCTTTGACGCGGCACGCTGCGGCGCGCAGGATCGAAAAAACCCATTAGTTACGTGTGGTAGAAAGTGGCTGCCTGCCCGGAAGTCGAGCCCCACATTCAGACTCCGTCCTGCTTTGCGGCCTTGCGGTCCGCAACTCCGGTCCGCAGGCGGTAGTTGGAGCCCCACACCCCCGCAAACCCATTGACCCCGCAAGCAACCTCGCGCTAGGGTGCCGCCGGCGGCGCCGGGCCGCAGGCAAGGCAGCGATGACTCAGGGGGCGGCACACTCCAGCGCGAACACGCCGCCGCCACGCCCGACCCGGCTGCGTAACCTGTGGATCGCGCTGGCACTCCTGCTCCTCAGCGGCTGCCCGGCCCTGGTCCCCATCCCCGCCACCACCCCCGTCCACACCGACGCGACCGGCAGCGACCTCCCGCCCAAAGACACCGCCGTCGCCGACGTGCCCGAGGTCGACTGCTGCAAAGCCAAAGGCGCCGTCTGCGGTTACGTGGGGGCGTGCGGCTGGTGCGGCGGCTGCGGCACCGGCA
>JACRCU010000448.1 GCA_016218865.1 Deltaproteobacteria bacterium
GCCGCCGGCACCCGGATGCGCGGGGTCCAGCTGCGGTTTGCCGTTTGCGTCCAGCACTAGGATCGGCGCCCCCTGGGCATCGGTGACCGGCGCGCCGTTGGCGTCGCGCTCGACCAAATAGGCGAATACCAGCAAGCGGTTGGCCCACTCGACCATGCGGGCGCCGGCCGATTTTTCGCGCGGCTGGCCCTGGATCAACTCGCTGCCCGTCGAGCGTGCGCGGTAGGTCATGCCGCTTTTGGGGTCGGAGAAAGTACGGATCTCGCTTGGCTTCCAGTCGGGCATCTCGCTCGGGAGTACTGCCAGCCGCGCTTGGTTGACGAAGTCGTACGACCAGTTCGTCGTGAAGAACATCGTGCCCCAAACCATCGCGTAGATGCGCTCGTTCCAGCCGTAGCTGGGGTCGACCAGCTTGGTTTTGGCAGGCAGCGCCGGCACTTCCTTGCTGTTCAGCCAATCGGGGTACAGCACCTTGCTGGCGGCTGGGTTGTTGGCCGCGGTGTCCAAGCCCGCGGCGTGGGGCGCGAACGTGTCGAAATCGCCAGTCAACAGGGCATTGTACAGGCGGCGCACCTGCTCGGGGTACACGGTGGCGAAGTTGACGTTCTTGTAGCGGCCGTCGATGAAGTCCTCTTTGGAGTTCGAGATGAAGCTGTCGAAGGCCTCGCCCAGGTAGTAGGTAGCCCAGACTTTGTCGTAGTAGGCGCCCACCTGGGTTTGGTAGTCGCCCCACCAATAGCCCTGGGTGTAGTCAAAGTCGTTGTGGACGAAGCGGCCGTCGCCCAGTGGCACGTTGAAATTGTAGCCGTAGACGTCGGGCAGGGCGTCCAGGTCGGCGCCGTAGACGGTGCCGGTCACGCCGGCCGGCTGGTGCACGAAGTAGCAGTCCTTGCTCGAGCAGTAGTAGCCCGGCTCCGGGCGGGTCAGCATGCGCGCGAACAGCTCGAAGGCCGTGCTCGACGCCAGCGCCAGCGGCCCGTACGCACCGTCGGTCAAAAGCTTGGCGCTCGGCTGGGTCGGATCGCCATCCAGCAACGCCGCAAAAGCAAAGGTCTTGGCGATCGACTGGATCGGGTCCAGGTAGCGGCTCTGCACGCGCGCCACCACCGAGTCCGAGTTGAAGTTGGTGCGGTTGCGGCGGAAGTTGTCCAGCACATAGCGCAGCTCGTACTGACTCTCCAAGAACCGCACGATCTCGAAGGCGTCGGCACCAGCGTCGTCGGTAAAGGTCGTCACGTTGCCGGCGTCGGCGTACTCGTCGCTTTGGAACAGGTAGCCGCGGCGCACGCGCCCACCCGCGTCGACGGCGCGCGGGGTGCTACCCCACGAGAACTGGGCGTAATCCGGGTCCTCGACGAAGTGCTGTATGTCGCGGTAGTCCACCACGTCCAACGGTTGCTCGGCACACTTCTGGCCCAGCACCGCGCCCGGGGTGCTCGACGGCGCGCAGTCCTGCAACAGGCTGAATTCCTGCTGGTAGCGCGAGTAGTGCAGGTTCAGGTACGGGTTTTTGCTGTCGCCGCTGGGGAACTGGTACACGCCGGTCAGGCCCGGATTGGATGCAAAAGCCGTCAGTTTCAGGGCGCGGTTCTTGCCGGCGCCCTTGCCCTTGACGCTCAGGTTGGGCGCGGCCCACACGTCGACCACGTTGCCGTAGACCAGGCGCATGGCGGCGCGGTCGTACTTGCCCAACAGGCGCGTGTCCTGGGCGGTGTCGCCGGGGTAGTCCATCACGCTGGTGGTGGCGTAGATGCCAATGTTGTTCTCCAGTTCCTCGGTGCTGATCGGGTCGCGCCAGCGCGGGCCGATGCAGTTGGCCCCGTCGGTCGTGCCGTCGGCGCAGGCCTGGGTGACGCTGCCGTTGCGGGTGCGCAGCTGCCAGTAGCCGGCGTCGTAGTTCAGCGCGTCGAAGCTGGCGGCAAAGTTGTGGCGCAGGCCCATCGAGTGCCCCAGCTCGTGGGCCAGCACGCCCTTGGTGTACTCCACCCGCGCCCAGTCGTAGATCTTCTTGCGCCAGGCCGCGATGGCCTTGGGATCCTTGGGGTCGGGCGTGCCGAACAGCTTCTTGGCCACGGCGCCCAGGCCGACCAGATTGTCGGGCTCCACGTCCTGGCGGTCCAGCCGGCAGCTGCCGTTGTGGGCGCGGGTCAGCAGCCCCTGGCGGTGCAGAGCCTTCCGCATGGCCGGATTCTTCAAGCCAAACGGCGAGGCCTGCTTGACCGTGTCGGCGGTGGCCGGCGCCTTGGGGTTGAAGCCGGCCAACTGCGCCATCTCGGGGCTGATCATCTGCGCTTCCACGCCGCTGCCCTTTAGCCGCCGCAGCCGCTCGCCCAGCGCGCCATTGCCGGGCCCCAGGCGACCGGCATTCGCCAGCGCTTCCAAGCGCTTCTTGTGGGCGAGATGGGGGTTGACCGGCTTGCCGCTCGGCTGGGCCGCGGGCGTGGGCAGGTCGCCGATGAACGGCAGCAGTGCTTTGGCGTCAAAGGCTTGCATGTGCCGCTGCAGCTCGGCTTGCGCCATGGGCCGGCCGGCGTGGGCGCTGGCGCCACCGTCTTTCAATTGCGCCACCCAGCTCGCCACATTCTTGCCCTTGACGTAGTCCTTGGGATCCAGCAAGCCCTGCTGCAGCATCAGCAAATCGGCGAGCTGCGCCGCCGCGTGGTCGGTGCGGGCGCCCCAGATGTTCACGCTGCCCGAGATCTTCTCGCCGCTGAGCGGGTCTTCGGCGTCGACCATGATGCCCCACGGCGACTGGGTCTGCGGGTCGGCGATGTTGTTCAAGAAGTTGTAGCGCAGGTCGCCCAGGCGCGGCGCCAGACCGGCCTTGCCGCACGCCGGGTCGTCGCCCGCCACCACCGGGTTGTGGCACAGCACGAAAACGTTGGGAATCTGGGCGGGTCCGTTGCCCACTGGCGGCACGAAGTCGTCGGCCCAGGGCTGCGGCCAGCCGTGGGTCGTCTCGCAGTTGCCCGCGGCGGTGCGGCGGCACTCGGCGAGCCGGCCAGCCAACAGGCCCACGCGCACGGCGTCGTTCCAGGCGGCCAGGGTTGTGCGCGTGCCCTCAAAAAGCTCAGCCGGGAAGCCGGGGTTCACGTACCAGGGCAAGGTCTTGATGGTCCGATCGCGCAGCGGGATCGTGCACTTCTGGCGGAATTCGTCGCAGCGCGAGCCGTGGCCCACCGCCGCGCACTCGTCTTCGGTGCCGTCGCCGTCCGCGTCGCGGTGCACGCTGGCCCCCAGGGGTGTGTCGATGCCGCACACCGTGGAAGCGTGGGATTTCTGGTAGAGATTCCAACGCGCGGCGAAGCGATGCCACTTGTCGTCGACGACGCCGTAGCCCTTCTCGAAGCCGAAGCGGTCCTGGGTGAACAGTCCGGCGATATCCATGCGCTCGCCGTCCCAGTCGATCGGTTCGTAGTCGCTGTCGCGCACCTGCAAGAACGACGTGCGCAGCTTGACCTCGGTGGGGTTGCAGCTCTGCTCGGGGAAGGCGCCGATCAGCCAGCACGCCGGGAACTTGCCCCACTCGCTGTCGACGATGCCGGGCTTGGCCAGCACCTTGTTGGTGATGTCGAAGTAGCCCTCGCCCTTGCTGAACACCGGCGCGTCGGGGCTGGCCGGGTCGGTGACGTAGTAGGCCAGTGGCTCCCATTCCACGGCGTACAGGATGCCGATTTGCGCAAGGGTATCCAGGGTATACGCGTCCGAGATCAGGTTCTTGGACCAGTCGACCCGGAAGTGCTCGCGCTGGTGCCAGGGCCGGTCGGTGTCGTTCTCGACCACCACGTTGACCTCTTCGCCGGTGGTCGAGTTGTAGTCGTTGCGGATGTCGAAGTGCTTTTCGATGGTGTAGGCCGCGACGATCTGGCCGTCGGCGGTCGCGCGCAGGCCCTTTTTGTCGCTGTCCTGCACCAGCTCGTAGCGGAGCCGGCCCAGGAGGGACTTCTCCGTGATTTCCCAGCGGATGCGCGTCATCGCCTGGCCGTCGGCGCTCGAGATCAGGCCGTCGGAGTTCGCGCCGAACATCACGTCGACCACCGACACGTGCATGTAGAATTCGGGATCGTCTTTGGGGTCGGCAAGTTTGCCCACAAAGAACGACTTGGCCAGGGCGTTGGCCTGCACGCGGTTGATGGGCGGCCGTTCCTCGGCGCACCCCGCGAGCACGCCCGCGACGGCGGCAGCCAGGGCGATGACGCGAATCACTAGAGACTTCCTGGGCATGCGGGCTCCTGGGACACTGGGGGGCGAATTGCAGTCGCGGCGCGGCGATTATGGCGGAAGTGGGCGGCGATTCAAGCGTTCAACGCAATAGGTTGGGTCGCGCGGGGCCTCGCCCCGGCCCGGCGCCCGCAGTGCCATGGGCGAGCGACCTACCGAGGCGGTGGCGCGCGGTCTTGGCTTGACCGCAGCGGCGAGTTCTGCTGAGGTTGCTGCTAGGGGTGAATGCAATGCTCGGCAAGTGGTGGATCCGTATTGTGGTCGTGGTACTCGGCACGCTGCTCGCCGGCACGGCTCAGGCCGGGCGTCGGCCGCACACGTGGGTCTGGGACGCGGAGGTTCTGCCCGAGCGCGGCGTGGAGGTCGAGAGCTGGGTTACGGACCGCATCTACAAGAAAGGTGCGGACATCACAGAGGTATGGTTGGCGCCCATCGTCGGCCTGACCGACCGCCTGGAACTGGCGATGCCCCTGCAGTGGAGCCACGCTCAAGCCGGCAACCGCGTGGGAATCGATTGGTATGGAGCAGAGTTGCGCTGGCGGCTGCGCTCGCCCGACCCGATCGAGAGCGGCGGTTGGTCGCCCCTGCTGCGGGCAGCGGTGCGAAAAAGCCTGGCAAGCCGCGACGCCCTGGTCGGCGAGCTGACCCTGGTGGGGTCATGGGATGCCACCGAGAAGCTGCGCCTGACGGCCAACGTTGGCGCGCTGGCCGACGCCGCCGGGCGCAAGGTCCAGCTGCAGTACGCGGCCGGAATTTCCTACGTGGTCATGCCGGATCTGCGCCTGGGCGTGGAGGTTTTCAGCGTCGACTTCGCCAAGGCCCCTGCCACGGCCAAGGGCGGCACCTTGGTCGGTCCCAGCCTGGGCTGGACCCATGGCCGGCTCTGGACCACCGCCGGCTACGTGCTCGGAATCACAGAATTTGCCGCCGATGGGATGTTCCGCTTGATGTGGGGCATCGCGATTTGAACCCGCCTCCGGTTCGCGCCCATCGCGGGCGTCGCACACCAGAGCGAAAGGATGAAAGGAACTTGTCCAAGGCCCCCAAGGTGCGAATTGTGGCGCTGCCGCGCGTAACTCTGGCGGTGGTGCGGTACGGCGCGGCGCTGGCGTTGCTGGCAGCAGTCGTTGGTGTGGCAGCTTGGGCCGTGCGGGCACCAGCCGAGCCCGCCAGCGGTGGCCTGCACGGCAAGGTGCACATCACCTTCAAGGGTGCGAACAAAGCCGATGCTGCGGGCGTGGTGCTCTACCTGACCGGTTTTGCCGAGCCCGCGCCGGCGCGCGCCGCCGAGCTGGCCCAGCGCGACAAGCGCTTTTCGTCGGCGCTGGTGCCCATCACGGCCGGGCAGTCGGTCGATTTCCCCAACCTGGATCCGGTGTTTCACAACGTCTTCTCGCCGTCGCCGGTGCGGCCCTTCGATCTGGGCCAGTACCGGCAGGGCGAGAGCAAGACCAAGCAGTTTCCCTCGCCTGGGGTGGTCGACGTGTACTGCAACATTCACCCGGACATGGCCGCGACCATCCTGGTCCTGCCCAATCGCCGCTGGGCCACCAGCGCCAGCGACGGCAGCTTCGAGAGTTCGGGAATCCCGCCGGGTACTTGGAGCCTGTTCGCCTACAGCCGTTTTGCCGACAAGCCGGTGCGGCAGGCGGTCACCATCCAGGGCGGCAAGGTCACCGAGCTGGACCTGACTCTGGAAGAGGTGCGCAACGCCGTGCCACACATGAATAAATACGGACAGCCCTACCGCGGCGAAGGCTACCGGTGAGTTTGCCCAGCCTGCGGGCGCGGCTGCTGGTGGCGATGGCCGGGGTGGCGCTCTGCGCGGTGGCGGCGGCGACCTGGGCGGCGGTGTGGCAGATCGAGGAGCGCGCCCAGGCCCAAGCCCGCCAGGACTTTACCGCCCAGATCAAGCAGTTGGAGCGTTCGCTGGCCCTGCGCAGCGACGCCTTCCGCGCCCTTTCTGACCTGAGCTACGTGCTGCCGGTGTTTCGCCAAGTGGCCGCCAGCCGCGACGACGCCGATTTTGGCTTGGGCAGCGCCCAGGACGACAGCGCCCACCGCGCCCTGCTGCACCAGAATCTGGTCGACGCCGACTGGTCCTGGGCCCAGCAGGCCGGCCAGAGCGCGCTGGTGGCGGTGGCCGACGGTCAGGGCAAGCTGCTGTATACCACCCAGGATCCCAAGCGTTTTGGCGACGACCTGCGCGGCTTGCCGGCGGTGGCGGCGGCGCTGGCCGGCGAGGCGACCGCGGTGGCGGCGGTGGGCGGGCGCGCGGCGGCGATGGTGGCCGAGGCGCCCGCGCTGCGTCAGGCGGGGCTGCTCGCCGCTGGCGAGGGGCGCGGTCTGCTGGTGCTGATGGTGCGGGCGACGCTGCTGGATGGGGCGCCCAAGGCCCTGTATTTGCAAGCGGTTCGCGCCGATGACCTGCTGGCCGACGTGGCGTTGGCCCAGACCGGCGCGGCAATGGCGCTGCTCACCGACAGCGGTGCGCACCAGGGCCGGGTGCCCGAGCCGCTGGTCCGCGCGGCGCAAACGGTGCCGCTGGGCGCGCTGCAGGCGCTGGAAGTCGACGGTCGGCGCTGGCTGGTGGCGGTGCAACCGCTGGCCGACTTGGATGGGCGCGGCCAGATCGCCCGGGTGGTGGTCGCGCGCGACCTGGAGGCCGGGCTGGCGATCCTGCTGCAGGCGCGCAACAGCTTGGTCCTATCCGGGCTTGCGGCCCTTTTCGCCGCCGTGCTGGCCGCCCTGGCCCTGGCGCGGCGGATGGCGCGGCCGGTTCAGCAGCTGGAGCGTGCGGCCCGGCGGGTAGCCGACGGCGACCTGAGCGTCACGGTGATCCCGGAGGGGCGCGACGAAATCGCCCGCCTAGCGGTCGCTTTTGGCCAGATGACCCGCGGTCTGGCCGAGCGCCAGCGCCTGGAGCGCACCTTCAAGCGCTATCTGGCGCCCGAGATCGTCGACTACCTGCTCGCCCACCCCGAGTCGCAGCAGCCGGGCGGCGAGCGCAAGGCCGTCAGCGTGAGCTTTGCCGATCTGGCCGGTTTTACGGCTTTTGCCGAGGCGAATCCGCCCGAGCGAGTGGTCGAGGTGCTCAACCTGTGCCTGGGCGAGCTGGCGGGTGCGCTGGTCCAGGCCGGCGGCACCGTGGACAAGTTCATGGGCGACAATTGCATGGGTTTCTTCGGCGCGCCGATTCCGCGACCCGATCACGCAGTGCGGGCGTGCCGCGCCGCGCTGGCGCAAGTGCAGGCGCTGGAACGGCTGGCGTTGCGCCGCGACCTGCCGCCGCTGCAGGTGCGCATTGGCATCAACAGCGGCGAGGCCATCGTCGGCTCGATCGGTGGCGCGCAGGCTCAGGACTACACCGTGGTCGGCGACTCCGTGAACCTGGCCGCGCGCCTGGAGGCCGTCAACAAGCTGTACGGTACCCAGATCCTGTGCACGGCGGCTACGGTAGCGGCTGCCGAGACTGCCGAGCCGGGTGCGCTGCGCTTCCGCGAACTGGACACGCTGCGGGTGGTGGGCAAGCGCGAGCCGGTGGTGATCTACCAGGTGCTGGGCAACCGCGCGCAGCCGTCGCCGCTGCCTTCGGCCACCGAGCAGCTGTATGCAGCCGGCCTCCAGGCGCTGCGCGCCGGCGACTTCTCTAATGCCGGTGCGTACTTCGAGCAGGCCGCGGCGACTGCGCCCAACGATGGCGCCAGCCGCAGCATGGCGGCCTGGGCCGCCGAGCTGGCCGCCAACCCGCCGCCGGCCTGGGATGGCGTGCGGGTGCTCACCGGCAAGTAGCTCTGTTGCCTGGTAGTACCTTCAGGTGCCGGCGATCGCCCGCAGGGTCTCGTCCAGGGTGGTCGGACGCAGGGCTCCGTGGAAGGCCAGCAGCCCCTCCAGGCGGGGCGCCAGCCCGCCCACCAGCTTGGCCAGCAGGGCCCGCTGCTCGCCGGCCAGGGGGGCCAGCCACGCGGGGTCTAGCGCCACTCCCGCACAGCATACCGGCAGCAGCAGGTCCAAGTGCTGCGGCAGGCCGGCCGCCATAGCGCGGCGCATGGCACCATCCAGGGCCGCCGCCGACTCGCCGGGCAGACCCGTTTGCGCCAGCACCAACGCCAGGCCCGAGGCGCGCGCCGGGTCGTCGTCCGCCGCAACGGCCGCCAGCGTGGCGACAGTCGCGAGTGCCACGGCCTCGCCGCCGAAGCGATCGCTGGCGCCGGCAATGATGCCAAAGGAGTCAAAGGGTTCTAGAAGTGCCTGCGCCACAGCCGCTGCGGGCGTGGTCGCCGTGGCCAGGACCGAGGGCGCTTTCTTGCGGGTGCGGGCCATGAGTCCTCCGCGGGGCGAGTCTGGGCTGAACCTACCGCCGCCCGCTGGGCCGGTCAATCGCCGCCGCGCCCTCTTGCCGCGGAGCCGGGGCGTGCTTGCCTGATGGAGCAAGCCGGAGGCGCCGATGGACTCCAGCGCCATCATCCAGGGTGTCAGCGTTGGCGGCGAGTTGCTGGGCGTGGGCGTCATCGCCGTGGGCATGGTCGCCGGCACGCTGCGCTACCTGTGGGCGCTGGCGCTCAAGAACCCCCGCGCGTACATCGACTTTCGTCATGCCACCGCGCGGACGTTGCTGCTGGGGCTGGAAGTCCTGGTCGCCGCCGACGTGGTGCGCACCGTGGCTGTGGCGCCCACGCTGGGCAACATCGCGGTGCTCGCCGGCATCGTCGCGATCCGGACGTTCCTGGGCTGGACGCTGCAGCTGGAGATGGAGGGCCGCTGGCCATGGCAACGCAGCGCGCCCGGCCAGCGGCACTCGCAATGCGATCAGTAGGCAATCGCGTAGACGTGCGAAACCATGTTGCTGTGGCCGGCCGAGACGCCGCCCGAGTCGCCGTGGCATTCGTACCAAAGCGTGTGCTCGCCCTTGGCCAGGGTTGTGTACACGCGGGAGCGATTCCACATCTGCCACGAACCCGCGGTGTAGACCAAGCCCTCTTGCCAGTAGTCGCTGGTGCTGTCGGGTTCGCCCGACTGTGCCGCCTTGCCGTCGATGATGGCCCGGCAGGTGGTGTGCGAGCCACCGTTCAACGGGATCGAGGCACCGATTTCGACCGGGCCGCCGGTGGCC
Organism: Deltaproteobacteria bacterium; assembly: GCA_016218865.1. GTDB lineage: Bacteria > Myxococcota_A > UBA9042 > UBA9042 > UBA9042 > SXRM01. The sequence continues at coordinate 9,335 of JACRCU010000448.1, forward strand.
GTGAACTTGATGTTGATGCCGGTGCCCGAGCCGCTGCTGCTGAGCGCCGTCCACGACGAACCCGAGCTGATCGTGTACGACTTCTTCTCGCTGCCCCAATAGACCTTGGTGACCGAGTTGGGGTCGGTGTTGGGCAAGTAGCTGGTCACGATCGCCTGGGCGCCCATGCGGCTGTTGCCGATCGACGTGGGTGCCGAGTCGGTCAGGCACTGCACCGTCAGGGTGTGGTTGCCGGCGGCGACGGGCTTGTACACGCGGGTGCGCGTCCACATGTTCCACCAACCGGCCACGTAGTTCAGGCCTTCCTGCCAGGTGTAGCTCGTGTCGTCGATGTCGCCGGCACCGGCCGGTGCGCCGTCGATCAGCGGCCGGCAGCTGGAGTGCGAGCCGCCCGACGACGGGATGGCGAGCGTGACGCGCACGGGGCCGCCTTGCGAAACGAACGGCACCGACAGGCCGCTGATGGTCGCGAACACATTGGTCGAGCCGATCGTCTGGCTGGGCAACGCCGACGCCGAGTAGACTTTGACCTCGGCGTTGGCCGGATCGTCGTAGGGAATCACGGTGGCGATGTTGACGCTGCCACCGCGACCGATTTGCGGGCTGCCTTGGGTCGAATCGTTCAAGCACTCGAACGACGCCACGTGATTTCCGGGTGCGATGCCCTTGAGCACGTGCGTGGCGTCCCACATGCGCCAGATGCCGCTGCCGGGCTGCCAAGTATAGCTCAAGCCGTCTGCCCACTTGTACGTGGTCTCGAATCCGGCGTACAGGCCGCCGGGCAGTCCGTCGACCAGTGCGCGGCACGAGTGGTGCGAGCCGGCGTACATGGGCCACGAGGTGGCGATCTGCACCGGCCCGCCCGTAGCGGTGAACGGCACGACCAGGCCGGGCATGGTCCGCCAGCTGTCGGCGTAGTCGGCGTAACCGCTCAGCTTGGTCGAGCGGCCCTGAACGCGCTGGGCCAGGGCGTTGCTCGCCGACATGACGATGTTGCCGTCGACGATCAGGTCGCCCTTGAGCTGCAGCTTCTTGTTCGACAGCGTCTGGATGGCGATCGACCAGTTGAATTTGCCGTCGAAGCCGCCCGAGCCGCCGCCGGCCTTCAGGTCCTTGACCGTGACCGACCACTGCCCCTTGATGTTCTTGCCGAGCCAGTCGCCGTTGATGTTGCCCGACACGATCGCTGTGCTGTCGTTGAACGCCGCCGTCAGAGTGGTGCCGGTCTTGCCACCGTCATAGAGGATGTAGGGATTGACGATGCTGGGGCCGTACAGCTCTACGCGCACGCCGCTCAGGTCCGAGTTCTGGATGCTCATGTTGATCCAGATCTTTTGCGCTTGGCCGATGTCGGGGAAGGAGAGCACATCGGTGACGCCGGCGCCCAGGCCATCCTTGATCTGCACGTCGGGCGTGCCGTTCTGCAGGTCGACGAACTGGTCGGTCAGCAGCCCGTTCGTCACGGACTTGATGCCGTCCAGCGGCAGGTCTCCCGCGACGATGGGGGCGCAGTTGATGCTGCCATCGGCGTTGTAGCCCTTGAGGAAAAGTCCCGTTCCGCACAGCTTGTTGGTTTGCGGGATGGCCGGCGCGTTCTTCAGGTCGGCGTAGTCGCCCGTGGTCGCCACCTTGGCCAGGCTGGGGGCGTTCTTCAGGTCGGCGTAATCACCGGTGCCGGCGACCTTGGCCAGCGCCGAAGCCTGAACGTAGTTGGCCAGATCCGTGCTCTTGGCGTAGGCGCCGAGATCGGTCGACTTGGCATAGGCGCCCAGGTCCGCGGTCTTTGCGTAGGCGCCGAGGTCGCTGGACTTGGCGTAGGCGCCCAGGTCCGCAGACTTGGCGTAGGCCGACAGATCCGTAGTCTTGGCATACGGTTGCAGCACACTGGCGTCGAGCACACCGGCCTTGAGGCAGCCCGAGCACTCCAGCCCCTCGGCCACCGCGGCGCGCAGGGCAAACAGGTTGGCGCTCAAGGGCTTGCGCGGCAGTTCCGGGTCGGTGCCCACCTGCACGCCCAACCAGGCGGTCTGCAGGTTGACTACCGCCGCCGAGAGCGGCGTCTTTGCGCCAATCTGCGTGTTGAATTGGCCGCCCTTGGCCGCCACCGCGACGCCAGCCTCGGTCCACACCGCATTGCCGCCCGTTTCGGCCGCATAAATGGCAAAGGTCATGGAGTAGTTGCCGTCTGCCGCCGGACCGCCGCCCGCCGAGAGCAGCAGGCCCTCTACGCTCGCGGAAGTGGGCACCGCAGCCTGGACCGGCACCGCCGAGGTCGCCGCCAGCGCCGCGAGCGCCAGCACCGTCGCCACAAAAGAACTTCGAATCCGCATTGTTCCCCCCACATTGCCCCGGCGCCGCTGTCGATTCGTCGGGTGCCCCATTCTGCAGCCACAGCGCCGCCCCGGCGACAGTTCGCATGGACAGGTGGTAGCCTGCCGATGCTACCGGTGCGATCGCGGCGCGTCAAAGGCTATCGTCGGCTAGCTGGCCACGCCATCGCGGTTGAAGTTGGCCAAGACGGCGGGATCGTCCACTTCGGTCGCCGCGACGAGCGGTCCCTGGTCGCGCAACCAGTGGTCCAGTCTGGCGGTTTGTGGCTCCAGCGCCAGCAGCGGCAGCGCCCCCGGAGCCAGCAGCAGCGGATGGCCCCCGCGCGGGCCCGCGGGCGTGGCGACGACCGGCCGCACTGCCAGCAGGTTGCGGGGGCCGGCCCGGAGCGCCTGCACGAGCGCGGCCAGCAGGGCACCCCCGGTCCAGGGACAGTCGACCGGCAGCACCGCCACCGGTAGCGCGGGATCGCAAGCGCGCAAGCCACGTTGCAGCGAGTCGAAGGGTTCGGCATCCGGGTCCGCGGCCAGCGCGGCTTCGTGCGCGAGCGGCGGCTGAGGGGCAGCCCAGGCCTGCGGATGGAGCACGGTTACCACGTGAGCGGCGTCGGTCAGGATGGCTCGGCGCTGAAAACGCCAGAGCAATTCACCAGTTTTGGGATGTAGCTTGAGTGCCTTGGGCCCGCCGGCCCGCCGGCCCTGGCCGCCACCCAGCAGCAGCACCGTGACGGCCGCAGGCTCAGTCATCGGCCGCGACGGGGGCAGGTGCCGGCAACCGGTGTTGCAGGCTGAGCAATTGCGCCGCCACCGAGACTGCGATTTCGCCGGGCAGGTTGCCGCCAATCGGCCGACCGTCGACCAGGAGGCCGATGGGTGCGGTCAGGCGTGCCAGCTGGCCGTCGCTGACCCCGCGCGCGCGCAGGCGTTGGCGGGTCGCGGCAATCTTGGACTTGCTGCCGATGAGGCCCACGTAGGCCAGCGGCCGGTCGGGTTGACCCTGCGCCTCGGGGGCGCGGAGCAGGGCCTCGACCAGGTCGCGGTCCAGGGCGTGGTCCCAGGTCATGACCAGGGCGTGGGCGACCTCGGGCACGGGCGGCTCCGGCAGTTCGCGGCCCAGGCTGGCGCGCACGGTTTGTTTCAGGCGGGCCGCGGTTTGCGAGGCCTTGGCGTCGGGGCCCAGCCAGCCCCACGCCGCCAGCAGGCGCAGGGGGTCGGCGCAGAGCACGTCCGTCCCCGGGGCAAAGCGCTCCGTGCGGGCCCACTCGGGCCGCGGGTCCACCACCAGGACGCGCCACGGCAGCGGCTGCAGCACCCGCGATAGCGCCGCGGAGACGTGGCCGGCGCCAAAAACAATCACCGTTGTTGGCGGTTGTGGGATCTCGATCAGCTCGGTATCGCCAAAGCGCGTGATGACCTGTGCGCCCTCGTCCAGGGCACCGCGCACTTGCTGGGCCAGCTCGCGGCCGCGCTCGGCGCTCACCTCGGCAAAGTGTAGCCAGACCACGCCGCCGCAGCACTGGGCCAGCTTGGGCCCCAGGTTGTAGCGGCACAGGCGCCGCGGGCTGCCGTGCGGGTCGGCCTCTTCGGCGTACTCGCTGGCGGCCGCGGGCGGGGCGTCGGCGTCGCTGCTGCCGATCGTGCTCAGGCCGGCCGCGTCGCGCAGCGCCTGGTCCTCCAGGTGACCGCCGCCGATGGTGCCGGCCAGCAACTTGCCGTCGCGACACAGCATGCGCGCTCCCGGTCGCCGCGGCGCCGAGCCCTGGGTGGCAAACACTGTCACCAGCGTCGCGGGTCGCGCGCCCTGGGGTACCAGCTCGGGCAGGCGCAGCAACAGCCGTTGGGCCTCGCCGTCGAGCGGCCAGGTCGCGCTGTTCTTGGCGGGGTCGGTGCTAGTGGGAGGCGGCAAGGTGCGTCTCGCGCAGGGCCTGCTCGACCAGCCGGGCAAACACCTCGGCGCGGTAGCTGGCGGTCGAGCGCACGTCGTCGATCGGTTGCAGGTCGGCCGCTTGCGCCGCGCGCAGTTCCGCTGGGTTCACGGCGGCGAGGGTGCGGCCTTGCAAGTAGGCTTCCAGCTTGGTGCAGCGCAGCGGCGTCGCCGC
>JACRCU010000452.1 GCA_016218865.1 Deltaproteobacteria bacterium
CACTGGACTGAGTGTGCTGCAGACCGCGGCCGGCAAGGCCAAGGTGCAGTGGTCCGCGGGTCCCAGCGGCGGCGCCTATGGCCAGCCGGCGACCAAGTTCCGCGTGCAAACCTCGCTGGATGGCTTGGGTTTCGACGACGGCAGCGAGACGACCACCACCAGTCTGGAAGTTCCCTTGCCGCCGATCGGTACCCCCTTGTTCGTGCGGGTAGTGGCGCTGAATGCCGGCGGCGCGTCGCTGCCGTCGGCCACGCTCGGCGCCGCGCAGGCCTGCCCGGGCGCCAAAACAGCCTTAGTCATCCAGGGTTTCACGCGCCTCTCCGCCTCGTTGGCGCCAGTCGACGACCTGAGTGTCTTCGACCTGGGCCAGGTGCAGCGCCTGCGGCAGTGGCGCATGAACACCTTCGACTACAGCATCCAGCACATCCAGGCGCTCGCCGCCGCCGGCCTGGCGGTCGATTCGGCGGAGCGCGACGCCCTTGACGCCAACAGCGCGGGGGCCGTGCTGGGCAGCCACGCCGTGGTCGATTGGGCGGCCGGCGAGCAGTCCACGCTGGACGGCGTGCTCAGCGAGAGCCAAAAGTCCGCCTTGACCCAGTGGTTGCAGGGCGGCGGTGGCCGGGCGCTGTGGCTCAACGGCTCCGAGGTAGCGTGGGCCTTGGACGCCAAAGCCGACGCGGCCGGCGGGGCCTGGCTGCAGACGTGGTTCGGCGCACGCTATGCGGCCGACGGCGCCGGGGTCTACGCAGTCACCGGCACCGGCGGGCTTAGCGGCACTTGGTCGTTCGACGATGGCAGCCACCACAGCTACAACGTGGACAGCGCGGATGTTTTCACCCTCAAGGGCGCCACCGCGCTGCTCGCCTACGGCTCCGCCAAGGGCACCGCGGCCACGCTGTTCAGCCCCGCCGGCAGCAGCCACACGGTCTTGCTCGGGTTGCCGATCGAGGCCGTGTACCCGGCCGCCGCCCGCGAGACCTTGGTCAAGCAGCTGCTGCAAGCCTGCTCCGTTGCAAGTGTTTGCGACGCGCCGAGCACGCCGGACGCCGCCCCCGACGCAAGTGGCAGCGACACTGCCAGCTCCCCAGACGCCGGCAGCTCCGACGGCGCCGCGGCGGTCGATGGCGCAACCAGCGATCTGAGCGGCAGCGACCCTGGCGACGGTGCCGCGGGCAGCGATGCCACCGACGTCGACCCATCTAGCCCCGACACCGCCAGTAAAGACGTTGGAATTGCAGATAGTATCGGCGACGGCGACACCCCGGGCGGCCTGGGCGACGCCGGCCTGGATGTCAAGACCAACGCCATCGCCAAGCCCAACGCCCCGGCTGAGTCGGGCTGCAGCGCCGGCCGCGGCGGCGGCATTGCCCGCGCCACCTGGTTGCCGATTGCGCTGGCGCTGACCGCCTTGACGTGGTTGCGGCGCCGGCGCGCGCAGCGGAACTAGGCCACCCGTCCCACGCCCGCACCGGTCGCACTGCAAGCCAGTTGACACCGGCGCGCTCGGCCGCCAACGTAGGCCACCCACCCCAGCAGGAGTTCGTTCATGCCCAATCCCACCGCCCTGGTCGAGACTACCCTTGGCCACTTCACCATCGAGCTGTACCTGGACCAAATGCCCGTCACGGCCGGCAACTTCATCCGCTTGGCCAAAGAGGGCTTCTACGACGGGCTGCACTTCCACCGTGTCATCAAGAAGTTCATGATCCAGTTCGGCTGCCCGTACAGCCGCGACCCGCGCAGCTCGCGCGCTGGCACCGGCGACTCGCCCCACGGCACCATCCGCGACGAGTTCACCGCGCGGCTGTCCAACGAGCCCGGCACCCTGTCGATGGCGAACACCGGTCAGCCCAACTCGGGCAGCTGCCAGTTCTTCATCAACACCGTGCACAATCCCTACCTGGACTGGTTCACCCCGGGCGCGAGCCGCCATCCCGTGTTCGGCCAGGTCACCAGCGGCATGGAAGTCATCAAGGCGATCGAGGCGGCGCCGACCTCGCAGGACCGGCCGCTGACGCCGATCAAGGTCGAGCGCATCACGGTTTCCGACTAGCCCGCGCCCGAGCCGCCGGTCGACGCGCCACACCTGCGCCGCGACGCGCCAAGTCACCCGGTTCGCGCGGCCGGCAAAGGTTTTGGTGATGCCGTGCGTGTAGCGTGTACTACATACTACACACTCCATGCCACCGGAAAACCCTTGCCGCCGGGTGCGCCGGGCTTTGGGCCGCCGCTGGTCCGCGCAGGGTGACAATACGCCTTCTTGAGCGCAAAGTTGCACGGTGGTCGCCGCCGACGCCGCGCCCCACCTCGGCCTTGCCGGGTGCGGGCACATCCGACGGCACATGATCCCACGGCATATGGGTGCGTTCATGAGCGTGCAACGACGAGTCCGCCAGTCGGAGCGAGCTGGGCCTGCCAGGTTCCGGCCGCCGCTTACCCGGCTGTTGCTGGCCACCGCCATCGCACTCGGCTTCGCGTCACCGGCACAGGGCGAGCCGGCGGCGCCACAGGGCGGACCGGCAGCGGCAGAGGCTGCGCAGGCCGCCGAGCTGGCCGAGGCCGACCGCTTGACCGCCGAAGTGGAGCGACTGGCGGGCGAGGATCGCGCGGCCGAGGCGGTGCCCCTGGCTCGGCGCGCCCTGGCCTTGCGCGAGAAGGCGCTGGGACCCGATCACCTGTCGGTGGGTCTTGCCGCGAACAACCTGGCCTATCTGCTGAAGGCGACAGGCGATCTGGCCGGTGCCGAGCTGCTGTACCGGCGGGCGCTGGCGATCCGCGAGAAGGCCCTGGGCCCGGAACACGTGCAACTGGTGGTGCCGCTGAACAACCTGGCGGCGGTGCTGCGGGCGCGCGGCGACCCCGCAACGGCCGAGGCGGCCTACCAGCGCGCGCTGGCCATCCTGGAGAGGGCGCTGGGACCCAATCACCCGAATGTTGGAATAATTCTAGGCAACTATGCAGCCATGCAGCGCGATCGCGGCGACCTGGCCAGCGCGGCCCAGCTGTACCGGCGGCTGGTGGCCCTGAACCAGAAGAACCTGGGACCGGACGACGCCGAAGCACTGGAGGCGCAAGTTACGCTGGCCCATGTTCTCATGGAGCAAGGTGATTTGGCGGGTGCCGAGCCGCTGTTGCGCGATGCACTGCTTCGTCGCGAAAAGGCCCTGGCCGCGGATCACCCGGACGTGGTCGATCTGGTGTGCGACCTGGCCTCGGTGCTGCAGGACCGCGATAAACTTGTGGAATCGGAGCCGTTCTATCGGCGGGCCCTGACGGCCCTGCAAGCCAAGCTGGGGCGCGACCACGGCACCGTCGCAGCGCTGCTCAACAACTTTGCACTGCTCCTCAAGGACTTGGGCCGCTACGACGAGGCCGAGCAACTGTACCGCCGCGCGCTGGCCATCCGCGAAAAGCAGCTGGGGCCGGACCACGTTGAAGTGGCGCTGGTGCTGCGCAACCTGGCGATTCTCCTCCATGCCCAGGGCGATCTGGCCGCAGCCGAGCCACCGCTGCGGCGGGCCCTCGCCATCCACACCAAGCGCCACGGCCCAGAGCACGCGACAGTCGCGCAAGTGCTGGCCAGCCTGGCCTCGCTCCTGCACGACAAGGGCGACCTGGCCGGCGCCGAGCCGCTCTACCGCCAGGCCCTGGCCATGCGCGAAAAGCTGCGCGGCGCCGAACACCTAGAGGTGGCTGACAGTCTGAACGATCTCGCGTCGTTGTTGCAGGATCTCCGCGACCTGGCCGGCGCGAAGCCGCTCTATCGGCGGGCGCTGGCGATCCGCGAAAAACTGCTGGGCGCCGCCGACGCCCGGGTGGCGCACAGTCTGAATAATCTTGCGCTGTTGCTCAAGCAAGCGGGCGACCTGGCCGAGGCCGAGGTGCTGTACCGGCGCGCGCTGCGCACGCTGGAAGCCGCCCGCGGCCCGGATCACCCCGACACGGCGCTGCCGATCAACAACCTGGCCAACCTGCTGCAGGCCACCGGCCGATTGGACGAGGCCGGCTCGCTGCACCGCCGCGCGCTGGCGATCCGCGAGCGAACGCTGGGCCCGCAGCACCCGCTGGTGGCTTCTAGCCTGCAGAATCTGGCGACCTTGCTGGAAGCCCGGGGCGACGCGCGCGGTTCGGCGCCACTGCGCTTGCGCGCCCTGAGTATCGAAGAGCGGCAGTTGGCCGGGCTGCTGCTCATCGGCTCGGAGCAGCAGAAGCTGAATTACGCAGCTACGCTCGTAGGTTCGACCTATGCGGCGGTGAGTCTAGCGGTGGCCCATCCCGAGCTTCCCGCCGCCGTGCGGGCCGGCCTGACTGCGGTGCTGCAGCGCAAGGGTCGGGTGCTCGACGCGCTGGTGCAGACCGGCGAAGTGCTGCGACACCGCGGCAACCCCGACGAGCAGGGACTGCTGGCCGACCTGCTAGCGGCCCGCGCCGCGTTGGCGGCCCGCTATGCGCGCGGTCCTGCCGCCGGGCAACCCCAGCAGTTTCTTACCGAGATTGAGGAGTTGCAGCGCAAGGTAGAGGGCGTGGAGCGCGCCCTGGCCAGCGCCTCGCCGCAGGCCGGGGCCGCGCTGCTGCCGGTGGAGTTGGCGCGCATCCAGGCCGCGCTGCCGCACCACGCCGTGCTAGTCGAGTTCCTGCGCTACCAGCCATTCCACCCCGCGGCGCACACCGCCGAAGACCGCTGGCAGGCGCCACGCTATGCCGCATTCGTGCTCGGTCGGCGCGGCGACCCGCTGGCGGTGGACCTGGGGCCGGCGCTCGCCATCGACACCGCCGCCGAGGCGGCCCGGCGCAGCCTTGCGGCCAGCCACGACTCGGCCGCGGCCACGCTGCGCAAGCTGGATGCGCTAGTGCTGGCTCCGCTGCGGCCCAAGCTGCCCAAGGCCGGACTGGTGCTGGTTTCGCCCGACGGTGCCCTGCACACCGTGCCCCTGGAAGCGCTGGTCGACGAGCGCGGCAACTACGCCATCGAACGCCTCGCCCTCCACGATCTGAGCAGCGGCCGCGACTTACTGCGCGCAGTCGGCAGCGGACCGCAGGCCCAGGCGCCACTGCTGTTGGCCGACCCCGACTTCGAGGCGGCTGCTGAGCCAGGCAGCGCCACCGAGACAGGGGCCGCGCCCGCCGCCGGGGTTGCCGCGCTGCGCTGGACGCGCCTGGCTGGCACTGCCCAAGAGGCCGCCGCCATCGCCCCGCTGCTGCCGGGCGTGCGCATGCTGCTGGGCCGGGCCGCGACCGAAGCGGCCCTCAAGTCCGCGCGCGCTCCGGCGATTCTGCACATCGCCACCCACGGTTTCTTCTTGGAAGATGCCCCGGCGACCGGCACAGCGGGCAGCCGCGGCGCGCAGCTGATGGGCGACGACCTGGGCGACGGGCCGCGTCCCCACGCAGTGCCGGTCGCGGCTCAGGCCGGCGGCCACCCGCTGCTTCGCTCCGGGCTGGTCCTGGCCGGCATCGGCGCTGGCGGCAAGGGGGCCAACGACGGCGCGCTGACGGCTCTGGAGGTCACGGCCCTGGACCTGTGGGGCACCGCGCTGGTGGTCCTGTCGGCCTGCAGCACCGGGCGCGGCGAAGTCCAGAACGGCGAAGGCGTTTTCGGCCTGCGGCGCGCCTTTGCCATGGCCGGCGCCCAGAGCCTGGTCCTGAGCCTGTGGGACGTGGACGACGACGCCACCCGCGCGCTGATGGTGAGCTTCTACAAGAACTTGCAGGCTGGCGGCAGCCGCGCCGAGGCCCTGCGCGCCGCCAAGCGCAGCCTGCTCGCGACGCCGCAGTGGGCGCACCCCAACTACTGGGCTGCGTTCATCGGGTCGGGGGCCTGGGGGCCGCTGGCTGGCATGGAGCCTCCGGCAGCGCGCCGACCCTAACTTATCAACCGTTCAGTTTCAGAGAAGAGCCACTCCTGCAGCGAGCCGGCGCCACGAGAAACAGAACGGTCGTTAAGTTTCTTGCCCCGCTTCAGACTAGTCCGCGCTCGGCGGCCCGCACCGCGGCGCGCAGCTCGGCCTCGATGGCGTCGCAGCGCTCGGGCGACTCGGCTTCGCAGCGCATTACCAGCACGGGACCGGTGTTCGACGCCCGCACCAGCCCCCAGCCGTCGCCAAAGAGCACGCGCACACCGTCGATGTCGATGACCTGGTGGCTCTGCTTGTACTTGCGGGCCACCGCCTCTACCACGGCGAACTTGATCTCGTCCGGACAGTCCAGGCGCAGTTCGGCGGTCGCATGGGTGGCGGGTACATCGGCCAGGAACTGCGACAGGGGCCGCGGGTCGTTCGAGACGATTTCCAGCAACCGGCAAGTGGTGTAGGTGGCGTCGTCGTAGCCGAAGTAGCGATGTTTGTAGAAGATGTGGCCGCTCATCTCGCCGGCCAGCTGGGCACCCTCGCGCTTCATCCGGTCCTTGATGAGGGAGTGCCCCACCTTGCTCAGGACCGGCCGGCCGCCGTGCTTGGCGATGTCGTCGAACAGCGTCTGGCTGCACTTGACCTCGGCGACGATGGCCGCGCCAGGCACCTCGCGGAGTAGCGCGCGCGACAGCACGATCATCAGCTTGTCGCCCCACAGGATGCCGCCCCGCTCGTCCACCACGCCGATGCGGTCGCCGTCCCCGTCGTAGGCGACGCCCAGGTCGGCGCCCGTCTCCGCCACCTTGGCGCGCAGATCGGCCAGGTTCGCCTCCACGGTCGGGTCGGGGTGGTGGTTGGGGAAGTTGCCGTCGGGCTCGGTGAAGAGCTCGACCACCTCGCAACCAAGCCGGCGCAGGATGACCGGCGAGACCGGCCCGGTGGGACCGTTGCCGGCGTCGACCACGACCTTGAGCTTGCGCGGCCCCAGCTTGACGTTGCCGACGCAGAAGTCAATGTAAGGATGAGCGATATCCACCTCGGAAACCGATCCGACGCCCTGGTCGAGGTACGCGCCGTCCTGGATGATGCGCCGCAGGGCCTGCACCTCGTCGCCGTGCATGCTGGCTTTGTCCAAGGTAATTTTCAGGCCGTTGTCGCCCGCCGGGTTGTGCGAGCCGGTGACCATCACGCCGCCCGCTACTTCCAGCGTGAAGGCGGCAAAGTAGACCATCGGCGTCGCCACCACGCCCACGTCGCGCACGTGAATGCCGCCCTGCACCAGGCCGGCGATCAAGGCACTGGCGATGCGCGGGCTCGACAAGCGGGCGTCGCGACCCACCGCCAAAACTGGTGGCAGTCCGCGCAGATGCACCGTAGTGGCGATGGCGCGACCCAGCGAGTGCACCAGATCGTCGTCCAGGTCGCGGTCGGCGACGCCGCGGATGTCGTAGGCACGGAAGATATTTGGATTCATTGGTGTTCTCGCGGTTCCACCCCGGCGCCCGGGGCCGGGTAGCATACGGTCGCGGCGCAGGCCTCGCAAGCACCGGTCCGCAGCTTTGGCGCGCCTCGGTCGCGGCTCCGTCACGGCAGCATTGAGTCGCCGCGGCAAAAGTGCCATGGTGCGTCCGCGATTCCCCGCCGCGAGTCGCCCACAGCGAGGACCGATGCCCGCCGCCGCCGACTGGAGCCTTGACCCGCGCGTACGCAGTCTTTTCAAGTACCTTCCTCTGCCCATCAAGCTGCCGACGCCCCTGCGCCGCGGCGACCCCAGCACCGCCGAGCGGCCCCTGGGCGACACCCGTGCGGTGGTGACCCGCCTGCAGACACCGGCCGATCTGGCCGTTTGCGCGCGCCTGGCGCTACACGGCGCGTCGGTGACCGTTCTGGACCCGCTGGCCGCCGCGGCGTCGCTGGCCGAGCTGGCGATCCTGGGCGTCCGCCACGCGCCGTGGACCATGGACCTGGCGTCGGTGCTGGCGAATTCGGCGGCGCGCCAGGACCGCCGGCCGCTGCTGCTGGTCCACCGCCTGGCGGCGACTCCCGCCGGGGCGACGGCGGTGAACACCGCCACCGACGAGTTGTTCCAGGTTGGCCAAGCCGTGGCCAGTGCCCCGCGCAACAGCCGGCTGCTCATCCTGGCCGACGCGCCCGCCAGCGACGACGTGGCCGGCCGGCTGAGTCTAGAGGCCGCCCACGGCTGCATTCGCTCGCTTTTCAAGGAATTGGGCCCCTCCGGCTCGACCTGCCACCTGCTGCGCTTGGACGGGGCGAGCGCCGACGCCGTGGCCGAGACGGTCGCCTTCCTGGTCGGTCCGCGCGGCGTGTTCCTCACCGCCTGGGACGTGCGCTTGGGTCCCGACATCGGCCGCGACAGCACGTGGTCGGGCAAGGTCGTCCTGGTCACCGGCGCGGCCCGCGGCATCGGCGCCAGCATCGCCGCCCGGCTGGCCAAGGCCGGCGCCACCGTGTGGGTCAACGACGTCCCGCAAGCCGAGGAAGCCGCTAGAAAAACCGCCGAGCGCCTGGGCGGCAACGCCTTTGTCGTCCCCGCCGACTGCAGCAGCGACAGCGGCGCCAAGGCCATCGCCAAGGCCCTGGCCAGCGGCGGCCGCCTGGACGCGGTCATCCACAACGCCGGCATCACCCGCGACCGCACCCTCAAGCGCCTGTCGCTCGAGCAGTGGCGACAGGTGCTCAGCGTGGATCTGGCCAGCATGGTGCGGGTGCAGGAGGCCGTGCAACCCTTGATGACTCAAGGCGGTTCCCTGGTCCTCATGTCGTCGGTGATGGGCGTCGCCGGCAACTTCGGCCAGACCAACTACACGGCGGCCAAGGCGGCCGTGCTCGAGCTGGCGCGCATCTGGGCCGAGAGCCAAGCCGCGCAAGGCATCCGCGCAAACGCCATCGCCCCCGGTTTCATCCTGACCGAGATGACCGCCCACATGCCGCTGTTCAACAAAGAAATGGCCAAGCAGCTCACGGCGTTGCTGCAGCCCGGCTTGCCCGAAGATGTCGCCGAGTTGGCCGCCTTCCTGGCCGGCAGCGAGTCGCGCGCCATCACCGGCCAGGTGCTGCGCTGCGACGGCGGCATGTTCCTCGGCGCCTGACGATGGTCGAAACCGGGGTCGAAGTCTCGCAAATTGCGCCCAGCCCGGCCCGCAGCAGGGGCATCGCCCTGATTGCTGCCGGGGCGGTGCTGTTTGCCGCCATGGGCGCAATGGCCAAGCTGGCCAGTTCCGCCATTCCCACCATGGAGTTGCTGGCCTCGCGCTCGGCCGTCACCCTGCTGGCGATGGAGCTGCTGCGGCGGCGGATGGGCGTGCCGCTGCACTTTGCGCGGGTGCCCTATCTGCTGTCGCGCACCGTGGCCGGCTTCATCGGAATGGCCTGCTATTTCCACTCTTTACGCTTCATCCCCCTGGGCGAGGCGGTGCTGCTGAACAACATCTCGCCCGTCTTGACCTCGTTTGCTGCCGTGTGGCTGCTGGGCGAGCGGTTGACCGCCTGGAAGGTGGGCGCGCTGGCGGTGTCGATGCTGGGCCTGTGGCTGCTGGTGGGGGCGCGCGACCTCGACAGCGTCCAGGGCCAGGGCGCGCTGATGGGCGGGGCGTCGGCGCTGGCAGGCGCTTGGGCCATGATTTCGCTAAAGAAAGCCGCCATCGGCAACCGCTCGCTCATGATCGTCTGGGCCCTGGCGGCGATGTCGCTGACGGGGTCGCTGACCTTTGCCGACCGCGACTGGCTGTGGCCCGACGGCCGCGAGGGCCTGCTGCTGCTCGGCACGGGGTTGTCGGCCGCGGCGGCGCAGCTGCTCTACACCTCGGGCTACCGATTGCTCGAAGCCAGCGAAGCCAGCGTCTACGCGTTCTTGACGCCGGTTTTTGCCACGATTGCGGGCGGTTTCGTGTTCGGCGAGTGGCCGCAGGGCTATGCGCTGGGGGGCGGCCTGCTCATCCTGGGCTCGGGCGTCGCCTCGGCATGGCGGCAGACACGCGCCCGCCCTTGAGCGATGCCGCGGTGGGCGTTCAGGTCAGGAAGTAGGCGATGGCAAAGCCGCCGGCAATGTAGCTGGTCGCTTCGACCAGACCGGCACCGACGTTGCGGTCGCGTTCGATTTCGTCGTGGTACGTCGATCCAGCCAGCAGCAGCAGGTCGCCGAGCCAGCGCAGGACGCCCAGCAGCACCGTGGCGATACCCAGCGCCGCCAGCATATGCACCAGGTCTTCGCCCAGCGTCTCGCCGTGGCCGTGCAGGGCAGCATTGACCACCTGTCCGGCGGCAATGGCGATGCCCGCCAGCGGCAAGGCGGCCGCGAGGTTGCGGTGCGCCAGCTGCTTCAGGTCGTCGTACGGAGTCAGCCGCTGGTACAGCCACGTCAGCGCCAGCAGCGCGGTCTGGCCGACCACTACCCAACCCAGCCGCAGCAGCCAGTCTTCATCGTGGCCCAGCGCGCCGCGCAGCACCAGGGCACTGCCGAACACGATGCCGGCCCGCGCCGTCGCCACCGCCACGTTGCCGCGGTCGACGACTTCTTTTTCCACGTCGATACCGCGCAAAATCACCCGCGCCAGGGCCTGCTCGGCAAACCACAGCGACAGCAGCACCGCCAGCGAAGTCAGTGCAAAGTCAGCGGCTTGCTCAACATAGGTCTCGCCGCCCCGCACCAGCGATCCCAGCAGGGCCACCACCGTCGCCAGCACGAACAGCGACTGCTCCACGGCAACGGCCACGTTGTCTTCGCCCGCCAGAGCATGGCCCAGCCGGCGACCAGCGCGCAGAGCGACCAGGTCGCGCCCAAGCTTGCCCACCGCAACTACCCCCACCGACAGGCCAAAGTAGGCCGCAGCCACCGCCAGGTGCTCGAAGTCGATGTTGACCATGCTGTCCTCCTGCTGCCAGCGCCGGGCCGCGGGGCGCGGGTGCGCCTGGTTGCGTGGGCGGAGCCTAGCACACCCCAGGCGCAAAGGGCACGCGGCGGGCCGAGTTTGCCGGCGGTTTTCGACCGCGGATCGCCGGCTGAGGCTTGGTTGCCCCAGGCAGCAGGGTGCCGGTACCGACAGGCCTTGCCACCGCGGTACATACTCTCTACAAGGAGAGATTGGATAGGTGTCTCTCCACTGTGGGGACGCCTGTCTTTCCGCGGCCCAAACGGCCGCAACCGGGTGCGCCATGTCCGATCGGCACAACTCCAAGGCCGGCAAGCAGATGAACGCCAAGCAGAATCGCGGAGCCACGCAGGTCCACGACAAGCCGGGTGCCGATCCTGCCAAGCCCAAGCCGCTGGTCGACGAGGCCAAAGCGCCGTCGATGCCCGCACTTGGCGGCGCTGGCGACCCGCTGTCCGGCGGCATGGGTGGCGCGATGAACGCCGCCGAGAACGACCCCAAGGCGATGGCCGATCAGCAGGCCGAGCTGGCGCGCATCAAGTCGCTGCCGGCGGGCTCGCCCGAGCTGGAAAGCTTCAAGAAGCCGGAGGCTTTGGGCGCGGCCGTGCCCGAGGGCAGCGGCGCCACCGGCGAAGCCAAGCAGCAAGCCAAGGGCATGTCGCCCAAGGCCGAAAACCAGGCCCCCGCGACCCTGGGCCCCAATGCCCAGCAGGTCAAGACCGAGCCCGCCGGCGACAAGGTCGAGGTCCAGAAAGTCGAGGTTCCGACCAGTGCTCCGGCCAGTGCCGAGTCGAGCAAGGCCGTGGCCGATGCCACCTCGGCGCCGCCCGCCGCCGCCGCACCCCAGGAATTGGCGCCCCAGGCCGCCGCGGAGCCCGCCAAGAAGGAAGTGGCGCCCGAGTCCGCCGAGAAAAAGCAGCCCGAACAGCCGGCTGCGGCTCAACCGGAGTCCGCGGCCCCCGTCGCCGCCGAGGCCAAGACCGCCGAGCCGGCGCAGGCCCCCACGGCCACGCCCGAGCGCCCCGAATCCGGCAACGCCACGGCCGAGGCCGAGGCTGCCAGCAAAGAGCCTGAAAAGGCGCCGGAACTCGCACCGCAGAAGGTCGCCGGTTCGGACGTGCAGCCCGCCGCCGTCGACGCCGCTCCGGCCGAAGCTGCCGCCATCGAAGGACCGGCCCAGGTCGCCGACCTGACGCCGAATCAGCCCGCGCCGCAAGAAGTTGCGGGCGCCGCCCCCGCCGAACTGCCCGTGGAGCAGGCTGCAGTGGCCAGCGAAGCCGTGCCCGAGAAGGTAGCCGGCGACGTGGCCCAGACCGGCGAGCAAAAGGCCGAGTCCGCTCCGGCCGGCGCCGAAGCCGCCCCCGTGGAAGCCGCGCCTGCCGCGCAAGGGGCTGCCCCCGCCGCGGTGGCCGACGCCGGTGTGGCCAAGGCCGCCGACGCGGCGCTGGCCGCCGTGCCCGCGGATGCCAAGGCTGCCATCGCACAAGTCGCGGCCGCACCTGCAGAAACCGCCGTAGTCGAAGGCGGTGCCGCCCCGCAACCGGCCACCGCGAGCGAGCCCAAGGCGGAAGCCGCCTCGGCCGAGACCGCCCCGGCCGCCGCCCCCGCTGCGGCGCCAACTGCCGCCCCCGCCAGCGTGGAAGCCGCCGCACCGGTTGAACAAACTGCGGCGACGCCGGAAGCTCCGGCCCGCGCTGGCGAGGCTCCCGGCGCCGCTCTGGCCGCCGCGCCCGTGGCCCCGGCCGCCGAAGTCGAGGCCGAAGTCGCCACCGAAGGCGCTCCGGCCGCCGCCGCGCCGCTGCCGACCGCGCAGCCGGTGTCCGCCACCGTAGCCACCATCCCCGGTGCCCCCGACATGGGCGCCCAGGGCAGCCTGAGCGACCCGTTTGCCGGCCTGACCGCCGCCGCCGAGATGAGCGCGCCGCAATTCGGCCAGACCGCGCTGCAAGCCGCCGAACAGGCGCTGGCCGAGCCGCTGGGCGTGGATCCGACCCAGGTCGAAGCCATCGCCAACACCGCCAACGACGCCGGGTTGGACCCCGCGGCGCTGCTGGGCGACGAGGCCAAGGCGCTGCAGGAGCAGGTGCAAAACCTGCTGGGCGCGGGCGAAAAGACCCTGCGCGACATGGGCAAGGGCGCCGCTGCCTCGGCCAGCCCGGTGGTGGACCAGGCCAAGGGCCAGCTGGACGACTGGATGGGCCAGGCCAAGGGCTTCGGCGACGAGTTGGCGGGCAAGGGCCAGGAATTGCTGGGCAAGGGCAAGGGGTTGCTCGACCAGGGCAAGCAGGCCCTCGGTGGCGCCAAGGGCGCCATGGACAAGCTGCAGAACTTTGGCGGCGAC
>JACRCU010000451.1 GCA_016218865.1 Deltaproteobacteria bacterium
AGAACTTGAGCTCGAAAATCCCTTGCGGCGTATGCACATACTTGTTCGTCGTCACGCGCGAAATCGTCGACTCGTGCAGCTCCACGTCGTCGGCCACGTCGCGCAGCACCAGCGGCCGCAGCTTGTCTACGCCGCCGTCCAAGAACGGCCGCTGGAAGCGCATGATCGACTCGGTCACCCGCTGGATCGTCGACTGGCGCTGGTGGATCGAGCGAATCATCCACGTCGCCGCCCGCAGCTTTTCTTGCAGGTAGTGCTTGGCCTTGTCGTGCTCGGTGTCGTGGTGCTGATCGTCCATCAGCGCCGACTTGTAGTAGTTCGAGATCTTCAGCTTGGGCAGGCCGTCTTCGTTCAGCGTCACCACGTAGTCCTCGCCCACCTTGGTGACGAACACGTCGGGCGTGATGTAGCGCGCCATCTCGCCGGTGTAGCGCCGACCCGGCCGCGGCTCCAGCGACGCCAGCACTTTCAGCAGCTCTTCCAGCTCTTCGGGGCCGATGTGCAGGTCGCGGCGCACCGCCTGGTAGTCGCGATCCTGCAGGCGCGGCAGGTGCACCTCGATCAGCCGGTGCAGCTCCTCGTTGCCGGGATAGCGCGAAAGCGCCTGCGCCATCAGGCATTCTTGCAGATCGCGCGCCGCCACGCCCAGCGGCTCCAGGCCCTGGATGATCTTCAGCATCGCGTGGACTTCGGCCTCGGGCACCTCGCAGATCGCCGCGATCATCCGCGTGGAATTGGCGGTGTACACCTCGGTGGTCAGGCCGCGGCTCTCGGCCAGCTCCTGCCACTCGATCAGCTCGTCGTCCGTCAGCCAGTACAGGCTCAGCACGCCGCGCTCTTCGCGCTGCTCGATGCCCGCCGCCTGCCGCGCCAGCGCCCGCCGGGTCGCCTCCGAGCCGCCCGAGATGTCCAGCCGGCTGGGCCGGAAGTAGCCGTCGTCGTCCAGGTTGCCGATGATCTCGCTCGCGATCTCCAGCTGGCGACGGTTCAGCCCCAGCGCGCCGAGCTGCTCGCCCAGCACCTCGTCCAGCGTCGACGCCTTGGTGAGGGTCTGCGCGAGCGCCGGGCGCTCCTCGTCCGTGTCGCGGTACGAGCCCACTCCTTCCGACGGCGCGCGCGCCAGGTCGGTGAAGTAGTTCTGCCAGTCGATCTCGTTGCGTTCGCTGGGCAGCGGCGGCGACTCGAAGTCCTGCACCGTGCCTTCGCCCTGGGTGATCTGTGGCCCGGTCTCGCCAGCGCCCGCCTGGATTTCGGCTTCTTCCAGGACCGGGTTCTCGTTCAGTGCCTCGGCGATGCTGTCCGCCAGTTCGGTGCGCGACAACTGCAAGAGCCGGATCGCCTGCTGCAGTTGCTGGGTCATCACCAGCCGCTGTTCCAGACCTAGCTTGACGCTCAGGCTTTGTCTGAAATCCATATGGGCGCTGCGCTCCCGTGCCCGCTCTCGCGGCGCGGGTCCAGTCTACACCGGCGCGACCGCCGTTCAAGCAAGCATCGTGCCAAATTCGTCACGCGCAGGAACAAAACGCAGTGCCACCTACTTTTTTTGACCGGGACGGCGCCCCGGTGGTAGCGTGCGCCGCAGGAGGTCGCCGTGACTCGCTTTGCCGTTGCCGTTCCAAAGATTCTTGCCGGTTTGATCGCCGTTGCGGCGGCCGCGGCCTGCTCCAGTCCGCTCGCCGGTCGCTGGGAGGGCACGGCAGACCTGGGGCCGATCGATGCCTGGCCGGTCAAGCTGCACTTGGCCAAAGACGGCCAAAGCGGTCAGGTTTCGTGGCACGAGCCGGGCGCGATGTGGCGCACCTTTGCCGCCTGCCGCGTGCAGCTGCAGGGCCGCCAGTTCGAGGTCGAGTTCGATCTGGCCCAGCCCGATTGCGGCAACGGCGCCCAGCGCGACCGCCGGGTACTGCGGGGAACCGCGGGTGAGCGCTTGCTTTTTGGCGAGATCCTGGGCGCCGACCGGCCGGTGGGCTTCTTCCGCGCCTTTGCCGTCGACGCCGCGCCCTGACTCGCTCCGCCCCCTTGACCCAGCGCCCTTGGGCAACGTAACGTGCTGAACCCGTGGCCCGATCTGGCCACCGCGAGGAACCCGTGGCCGACATTTCCCTGCAGCGCAACCACAGCTTTGGCATCGACTCCGGCAAGGAGAAATTGGCTCGTCTGGTCAGCAAGTTCCAGCAGAGCAACCCCAGCCTGATCGACCGCATCGACTGGAACGCCGACAAGACCGCCGCCGAGGCCGAAGGCAAGCACTTCAAAGCCCAATTCGCGCTGACCACCGCCCAGGTCAAGGTCGACATCGATCTGAAGGGCTTTGCCGCCAAGATGGCCAAGGGCATGGTGCAGACCAAGCTCGAGAAGACCGTCGGCGAGGAATTTCCGGCCTGATCGACCGCCCACCTGCGTCGCGCGGGACCGGCTTCCCAGATCCGTCAGGCAAGTGGCGAGAATCAGGCGGGGACCCGATTCTGGCCCGAAGGCACGCCCGAGCTTTCGATCCGAACTCGACGGATTAGATATGGAACCCTCGTTCTGCAATCCAGGTCTGTGGGTCCGCGCTGGTCTGGTCGCGGCGGTTGTGGCGTTTTGCCCGGCGCTTGCCCGGGCCGAGGCACCGGTGGCTCCCGAGCACGTGCTGGCCCAAGCGCAAAAATGCTATGTAGAAGCTGACTTGGGCTGTGCGCTGCGCCTGCTCGAGCCCGACCCCGCCTGGCCCGACGGGCTGCCCGTGGCGGTGCGGAGCGAGCGGCTGCGTCTGCTGGGCTTCGCCGCCGCGCGCCTGGACCAACATGCCCTGGCGCGGCGGGCGTTTGCCGCGTGGGTGGCCCTGGCGCCGGCCAACCGCCTGGACCGCGCCAGCACGCCGCCGGCGATCTACGTGGACTACGCCGCGGCGTGGGCCGACGCGCTGGCGCCGCAGCTCGAACGCAAGCCGCAGCTCGATCAGCATCCGCCGCTGGACCCGCCCAGGCCGACCGCTGCCGATCTGCCGCGCTACGGTCCGCCGCCTCGGTCCGACCGCGACCGTGCGCGCGATCACCGCTTCTATCTGGGGATGACGGGGTCCGTGAGTCAGGCCGGTGTGCCAGACTCGCCGACCAACCAGCTGGGCGGGCAGATGGCCGGGGCCTTCCAGCTGCGGCCGTCGTGGAGTTTGGGCTTTCAGCTCGCGGCCTTGCGGTGGACGCTGCGCGGCGGGCCGGCGACGCGGGCCTTGGCGCAACTGCAGGGCGCGTACACCTTGCCGCTGACAGCGGAACGCCTTGAAATCGTAGTGGATGGTGGCTTCACCTTCGACTACGACGCGCGGACCCTGGCAGCGCTGGGCCTGGGCGTGCGCTATCATGTGACGCCCGAGCAGCCGGTCAGCCTGTACGTGGCGCTGGGCGATCAGGTGGCAGTGGGCAGCGAGACCGCGCATCTTGGAGTGCTGGCGGTGGGCGTGGCGGTGCGGCCCAGCCCCGGCGCCAAGTAGCGGCGATCGCGGCGAGCGAGGTGGGCGATGGTAGATGGCAGCGCAACCGAAGAGGCCCCGGCGCGCTCGGTCGAGACGCCTTCGGCCCTGGCCGCGGCGGCCCCGGTTCCGGCGGACGACGGCGAGGCCCTGGAACTGACCCGGCAGGCCCGCTTGGCGGTGGCGGCGCAGGTGGCGCGGCGGGTGGTGGGCCAGGATCAGGTGGTCGAGCTGCTGCTGACCGCGCTGTTTGCCGGCGGCCACGCGCTGTCGATCGGCGTGCCCGGTCTGGCCAAGACGACGCTGATCCACACCCTGGCCGAGACGATGCAGCTCAACTTCGGCCGCGTGCAGTTCACGCCCGACCTGATGCCGAGCGACGTCACCGGTACCGAAGTGCTGGAGGAAGAGCGCGCAACTGGGCACCGCGTCTACCGGTTTTTGCCGGGCCCGGTGTTCTCGCACATCCTGCTGGCCGACGAGATCAACCGCACCCCGCCCAAGACCCAGGCGGCGCTGCTGCAGGCGATGCAGGAGCGCAAGGTGACGGCGGGCGGCGAGTCGCACATCCTGGAAGAGCCGTTCCTGGTGCTGGCGACGCAGAATCCGATCGAGCAGCACGGCACCTATCCACTGCCCGAGGCGCAGCTCGACCGGTTCCTGCTGGCAGTGCACTTCGACTACCCCAGCTTCGACGACGAGCTGGAGATCGTGCGCCGCACCACCGGCCTCAGCCAGCCGACCATCGAGCCGGTGCTGACCCGCGAACAGGTCTTGCGGATTCAGCAGTTGGTGCGGGCGGTACCGCTGGCCGACCACGTCTTGCGCTACGCCGTGCGGCTCGTGCGGGCGACCCGGCCCGACGACCCGCTGTGTCCGGCGCCGTTGCGGCCGCTGCTGGCTTTTGGCGGCAGTCCGCGGGCTTCGCAGTGCCTCATCCTGGCGGCGAAGGCGCGGGCGGCCCTGCACGGGCGCACCACGGTGACCTTGGACGACGTGCGCAGTCTGGCCACGGCGACCATCTCGCACCGCATCGTGCCCAGCTTCCGGGCCGAGGCAGAAGGCCTGGATGGTCGTAAACTGGTCGAAAGACTTGTGGAACTGGTGCCGACGGCGGCGTAGCAGCCAAGGGCGCGGGGAGCGATGGCGGACTCGCAGCGAGGCACGGGACGAGACGGTGGGCGGGCGCCCAGTCTGACGCAGCGGATGCGGCAGTGGGTGCACGCTCGCGACAGCGACGATGCGCCGGTGTCGCCCAAGCGCGGCGAGGGGCGCGGCCTGCTGGAGCGGTTGCCGGCGCCGCGCGGGTTGGATGCACTGCACGATCGCGCCCAGATTTCGCACCTTTTCTCGTGGTTCGGCGAGGATGAGCCGGTCGTCAAGAAGGGCCTCGCGCAGCGCGCCTCGGAGGTGCTGGCGGGCTTGGGGCCGCTGCAACTGCCGGCGCGGCAGGTGGGCGACGGCCAGCCCGGCGGTCTGCACCGCTCGCTGCGGCGCGGCGGCGGCGTGGAGTTCAGCGAGCACAAGGAGTATGCCCCGGGCGACGACCTGCGGCTGCTGGACTGGCGCGCCTACGCCCGCACGGATCGCTACTACCTGAAGCGCTACGAGCAAGAGGTGCACGCGACCCTGACGCTGGTGATCGATGCGTCGGCGTCGATGCAGCTGGCGGACCTGCAGAGCGACAAGTTCGACGCGGTGCGGTTGCTGCTCGCGTGCGTGGCGCTGGTGCTGGTGCGGCAGGGCGACTCGGTGGGCTTGGTGGTGCTGGGCCAGCCCGAGGCGAACCTGGGACCGCAGACGGGCTTGCGGCATTTTGCCCAGATTTGTGACCGGTTGCAGCGCCTGCAGCCCGAAGGAACCGCGAGCCTGCCCAGCCTGGGGCCGACCCATTGGCGCGGCATGGACCAGCGCGGGCTGGTGCTGGTGGCTTCGGACGTGCTGATGGCGGTGGACGCAGCGGTGGCGCCGCTCTACTCGCTGCGGCGCTCGGGGCTGGACGTGCTGCTGCTGCATACCCTGCATCCGCGCGAGTTGGACTTGAATTTCGCCGCGCCGGCGCAGTTCGTCTGCCGCGAGACCGAGCGCAAGGTGGTGGTGGACCCGCGGGTCATCCGCGACCTGTATGTGGACCTGATGCGGGGCCACTGCGACGCCCTGCGCCAGGCGGTGACCCACAGCGGCGTGGGCTATCTGCTGGTCGACACGGCGGTGGACCCGCGCGGCATGATTCGGCAAATTCTGCGGGCCACAGCGCGGCTGAAGCGGCACGGTCAGGCCTCGCTGGGCGCGGGCGCGTACTCGGACGCGAGCAGCGAGTCCGAGTCGGTGCTGGACGCGCTGGAAGCGGGCGTCGCGGAGCGCGGGCCATGATCCAGTTCGACAACCCGTGGATGTTGCTGGGTATACTGGCGGCGGCGCTGCCGGTGTGGCTGCACCTGTTCGGGCGGCGGCACGCGCCGGTGGTGCACTTCTCGGCGCTCGACTTCATCCTGGCGAGCAACCCGCGGCGGGCGCGGGCGCTGCGGGTGCGCGAGTGGCTGCTGATCGCCTTGCGGAGTGCGGTGTTGGCGCTGTTGGCGGTGGCGTTGGCGCGGCCGATGCTGCCCGTCTTTGGCGGCGATGTGGGCCCCGAGGTGGGCACGGGCACCCAGGCGGTGGTGCTGGTGATCGACGACAGCCAGTCGATGCTGGCGCGCGACCGCGGCGAGACGTTGTTGGACCGCAGCGTGGCGCGGGCGGCAGCGTTGCTCGAACGGCTGCCCCCGGGGTGCCAAGTGGGCTTGGTGGCGTCGGGTTTTCCGGCGCGGCCGTTGTTGCGCCAGCTGACCCGCGATCGAGCGGCCGCCCAAGATGCCCTGCGGCGGCTGCCGGCGCGGCCGCGGCGCGACGACTCGGCCAAGGCCTTGAACCTGGCGCAGATCCTGCTGGATTCCAGCGATCTGCCGCTGCGCCGGCTGGTGCTGCTGTCCGATTTGCAGGCCACGGGGTGGAGCGAGGTGAGCCTGCCGACCCGCAGCGGGCAGGGGGTGCCGATCCAGGCCACGGTCGACCGGCTGGAGTCGAGCTCGCGCGAAAACACCGCGGTGGTGGATGCGGTGGTGGCGGGGGCGGCGGACCGCGCCAGCAATCAGGTGCGCCTCGAGGTGGCCGTCACCCACTTTGGCGAGAAGCCGTTCCGCAACTACCTGAACGTGCAAAGCGGCGATCGCGAAGTGAAAAGTCTGCTGCAGCTGCAGCCGGGCGAGACGGTGCGGCGGTCGTTTTCGCTGCCGGCCGGGGCCCAGTGGGCCGAAGTTTCGCTGCCGGCGGACGCGCTGGAGGCCGACAACCGGCGGCTGGTGCGGCTGGATGCCTCGACGGCGCTGCGGGTGGCGCTGGTGAACGGCGCGCCCCGGCCAGTGCCGCGCGACGACGAGGTGTTTTTTGCGGCGCGGGCGCTGGAGTTGGGGCAGAGCCAGGCCGGGCAGTGGCTGGTCGACGTGCTGCCGGCGGACAAGCTAGTGGCGGCGTCGCTGGCCGAGACGGACGTGGTGGTGTTGGCGAACGTGGCGCAGCCGAGCGACGAGGCGCTGGCGGCGCTGAAGGCGGCGGTGCAGGCTGGGGCTGGGCTGTTGGTGGCGGTGGGCGACAATCTGCCTGATCCGCCGCAGGGTTACTTGCATGGCCTGCTGCCAGCGACCCTGGTGGGGCAGCGGCACTTGGTGTCGGCCGATGGGAGCGCGCGCCAGGCGACCGGGATGCGCTGGGAGGGCGGCGGTGCGGCGCTGCAGGGTCCGGCGGCGCAGCTCCTGGGGCAGGCGGGTGGCGAGCTTGGCGAGGCGTTCAGCGGGGTTGCGGTGCAGCACTACGCCCTGGTGCGGCCCGATGCCGCTCTGGCCGGGAGTGTGGTCGCGCGCTACGGCGATGGCGCGCCGGCGCTGCTGCTGGGGAGTCTGGGGCGCGGCCAGGTGGCGCTGCTGACGACGACGCTGGATCGCGACTGGACGAACCTGCCGGTGCAGCCGGCGTTTCTGCCGCTTCTGCACGACCTGGTGGTGGCGCTGGCGCGGACGCGGGCGAGCGAGCGGCGCGGGCCGGTAGAGGTGGGCGAGGTGGCGCTGCTGGCGCGCGACGGCCGGGCCGACCAGTTGGAGATTCGCTTCGAGGGACAAGGGGCCGGGCCGCGGCGGGTGTTGCCGGCGGCGCTGGAGGCGGGTCCGACCTGGACGGTGGCGGGGTTGGACGAGCCGGGGCGCTACGTGGCGACGGAGCTGCGCGGCGGCGTGGCGTTGACGTCGCGGCCGCTGCTGGTGGTGCCGCCGTCGACGGAGAGCGACCTGCGCGCGGCCGCGAAGGGCGACCTGGTGCGGGCGGGCCTGAATCCGCAGCAGGCGCGCGGTGGGGTGGTGACCGCCCCTGGTTGGGCCGGCGTGTTGGTGCTGCTGGTCGCGCTGTTGCTGGTCGAGGCGGTGCTGCTGGCGCGCGGGGCGCGCGGGGTTGTGCAAGCTTCGTAAAGGGTGATGCGGTATGGTCGCGCGCGGCGTTGACCGGTGGGCGTGGCGCGGCTAGGCTGCGGAAAGGGGTCGGAGTCTTGGTCCCAGGTTGCGGCGAATGCTGAGGGTGGTCGCTCTTCTGGCGGTGTGCGCGATGGCTTGGATCGGCCTGGTGCCGGCCCTGGCCTCGGCGGAGGTGCCAGCGTCGCGCTACTTGGACCTGAGCGACGAAATCGCCCGGTCGCAGCTGCAGATCGAGATGCTTCGCTCGCAGGGGCGTCACGGCGAGGCTGCGGTGGCCGCGCAGCGGATCGAGCGGATGGTCGACGCTGCGGCGCAGGCACTCAAGGGCGACGAGCCGGATGCCGCCGAAATGGCGTGGCTGGTGGTGCAGCGTTGGCAGGACCGGGCGGACCGGTGCGCGGTGCCCGAGGGATCCGGGGCGGTGCTGCCGGCGGAGGCGGTCACTCCCGCGATGGCGGCGTGCGAGTGGCTGGAGAAGAGCGTGGGTCTGGCGCTGCGGGCCCGGGCGTGGGCGCCGCGGCGGCGCGACTTCGAGCAGACTCCGCCGACGTACGAGCAGTTGAGCGAGGTGGCGCTGGAGCAATTGGCGCGGCTCCTGGTGGTGCGGGCTGGGCTGCCGGCGAAGCATCCGCTGGCGGTGCCGGCGTCTGTGGTGCCGCCGCCCTACCAGGTGTGGCCGTGGACGGATGCCGCGCGCGCCGATGCCGCCGGCAAGATCCGGGTGGCGCGGGCTGGCAAGCCGCGGGGCGCGCTTGTGCCTGTTGCCGAGCAGTGGCTGGCGCTGGCCCTGGAGCTGGAGCGGATGGCGAGTCCGCTGGCGCCGCCGTGGACGGTGGCTCAGTTCTTGCTCCGCAACGGTTTTGTGCGCGTGGATGGAGCGGTGGGCGAAGACGAGCGCGACGGGGTCGCCCAGTTGCAGCGCGCCGTGCTGCCGACCGGGGTCGACGGCGATGCGCTGGCGGTCTGGCTGGCCGTCCAGCAGCCCAAGAAGCGGTCGCTGGACCCCAAGGACTGGGTCGCCGAGGAGCGCTTGGCGTGGTGCGACCAGCCGGGCCGGCCCTGTGCGCCCCTGCGGTTGGCGACGTTGCCTGCGGATGCGGAGTTGCGAGTGCTGGTCGGCGCGAACGCTTGCAGCGGTGACGAGGCGCTGCTCCTGCGGTTCCGTGGCGGGAGCGCGCTGACCCTCCTTGTGCCAGGCTGCCCGGCCTACCCCCTGGAGGCGCAGTTGGCGTCGGCGGTGGACGGCGCGCTCGCCTGGTACGCCTTCTCGTACCCCAGCGGTCGCGGCACCCTGGCGACCAGCGTCGAGGTGTCGGCCCGCCGCGGCGCGCGTCAGGTGGCCCAGGAGTCCTATCCGCCGCGGCCGACCGCGGGGCGCGAAGACTTGCTGTACCAGCTGGCCGCTGCGGCTTGCGCGCGCCCTGCGACCGGTGGGCGATCCAAGCCGGTCAAGGTCCCGCCCGGCACCGACTATGGCGCGTGCCGGGTCTCCCATCCGTAGTGCCCGCATCCGCGCCGCCCAGGCCGATGCAGCCAGTTTCTAGTAGCTGATTTTGCAGTGGATTGTGTGTGGCAGCTTGGCCCGGCCGCCCGCGGAGCGGGATCAAGGCGACCAGAACCGGCGCGCCCTGCCGATCCCCCCTTGGGGGAATGCCGAGGGGGAATGCAGCCATTTTCTACTGCCTGATTTTACGGTAGATTGACGCGGTCGCCACCGCTGCCTTGGCATCTGGGCACTGCAGTGGCATACGAGGGCTGAGCAGCTGTGCCCTGCGGCACAAGGCCGGTGACATGGTTCCATGCCGTTGTCGTTGTTTGTCCAGGTGGTCTGCCGGCGCCGCGCTCGGCGTGCTGACCGTGGTCGCGGTCCTGGCGGGCTGTCAGCCGACGACCCTGCCCAGCGCCAAGGTTGCGGGACCGGAGGACGTCCAAGCGGACGAGGTCGTTGGCGCGGACGCCGCGGACGTGGTGGGCTCGGGCCAGGACGCGACCGACGCGGTCCAGCCCGAGTGTACGCAAGATAGTGATTGTACAGCTAAAGCTGGACCGTGCCAGCTGGCAGCCTGCGTCAAGGACAAGTGTGCCACGACGCAGAAGCCTGCGACGGCCGCGTGCGACGACGGCGAGCCTTGCACGGCCGGCGACGCCTGCAATGCCGCAGGTACTTGCGTGGCTGGCAGCCAGAAGCCCAAGTGCGACGACAACAACCCTTGCACTGTCGATAGTTGCGTGACGAAACAGGGGTGCGTCCACGCCAAGAAGTCGAGCGGCGTCTGCGACGACGGCGACAAGTGCACGGAAGGCGACCACTGCCAGGAGGGCATCTGCAAGTCCGGGAGCACCGACCTGTGCGTCTGTCATGCCGACGCCGACTGCTCGAAGCTCGCAAATTTGTGCACCGGGCCGATGGTCTGCGACAAGTCGACGCCAAAGAACGAGTGCAAGCCCGCCGGAACCGGGGTGGTTTGCACCGACCCCGACCCGTTGGACTGCAAGGCGATCGCCTGCGACCCGGCCGCGACCGAGTCCGCCAAGGCCTGCACAGAGACGGTGCTGCCAAATGGTACCGCGTGCAGCGACGGCATCCCATGCACCACCGACGACGCCTGCGCGGGCGGCCAGTGCCAATTCGCAACGAACTTGTGCGAGTGCTTCGCGACTGCGGACTGCACGCTGAAGCTCTCGTCGCCCGGCAACCTGTGCATCAACAAGTACTACTGCGACGCGAACTATGAGTGCCAACCTTTGCCCGACATGGTGTGTGCGAAGGTCGACCTGGGCCCCTGCGTCGAGGTGGCCTGCAACCCCGCGACGGGCAAGTGCGAGCCGCTGCCGGTAGAGCTCCAGCAATTGCCGTGCAACGATGGCAACGCCTGCACCACGGGCGACTACTGCGAGCACCTGGACGGCGGCGTGTATACGGGGCAGTGCATCCCCGGCACGAACACCTGCAAGTGCACGAGCAACGCCGATTGCGCCACCAAAGAGGACGGCGACATGTGCAACGGCACGCTGTACTGCGACAAGTTGACCGGCAATTGCCAGGTCAACCCCGCCACGGTGGTGGTCTGCCCGACTGCGAACGACACGGTGTGCCAGAAGACGCTGTGCAACAAGAAGTCCGGGCTGTGCGACACCGTTCCGACCGAGTGGCTGATGCAGAAGTGCCCGCCCGGACAGAAGGACTGCGGGGTGTTCGTCAAGCTGCCGGGCGAGGCGTCGCCGGTCGTCAAGGCGTGCGACGACGGCAACCCGTGCACGGCGAGCTCGGCGTGTCATGCCGGCCAGTGCAGCGCGGAGCCCGGCGCCTACACGTGCAGTTGTACCAAGGACGGCGACTGTGCGCAGCTCGGCGACAAGTGCTCGGGGTCGTACTACTGCAACCTGAAGTCGGGCAAGTGCGAAGTGAACCCGGCGACGGTGGTCGTCTGCCCGGCGAGCGGCGACTCCCAGTGCGCCAAGAGCGCCTGCGATCCCCAGACCGGCCAGTGCAAGCCCAAGCCCATCGCCACGGGTGCCGCCTACGTGGCCTGCGAAGATGGCAACGCGTGCACCAAGTTCGACGCGTGCGACCTGCAGGGCCAGTGCAAACCCGGCGTCAACACGTGCGCTTGCCAGTCCGACGCCGACTGCGTTGCCAAAGAGGACGGCAACGCCTGCAACGGGACGCTCCTCTGCAACAAGGCGGCCGGCCAGTGCGAAGTCAACCCGGCCACGGTGGTGACGTGCACGCCGCTCTTCGACACCGCGTGCAAGAAGAACACTTGTCAGTTCGCGACGGGCGAGTGCGCCATGATCGCTCGCAGCGACAACAGCTTGTGCGACGACGGCAACCCGTGCACGGTCTCGGACTTCTGCCAGATGGGCGACTGCCTCAGCGGAGCGAACGTGTGCGAATGCAGCAACAGCGGCGACTGCGTCAAGAAGGAGGACGGCGACCTGTGCAACGGGACGCTCTACTGCGATCTGACTGTGGTGCCGCACAAGTGCGCGACCAACCCAGCGACTGTGGTGAGCTGCCCGGCGGGCCAGAACACCGCGTGCATGCTGAATACCTGCACGCCGGCAACCGGCAAGTGCGCGATGGCGCCGCACCCGCAGCTCTTTGCCCCCTGCGACGACGGGAACCCGTGTACCGCCAGCGACGTCTGCCTTGCCGGGGTCTGCACCGCCTCCGCGAACCTGTGCAGCTGCGTGCTCGACAGCGAGTGCGGCCCGCTCGACGACGGCAACCCCTGCAACGGCAAGTTGTACTGCGACAAGACTGCGGCGCCGTTTGTCTGCAAGACCCTGCCCGGCAGCGCAGTCGTGTGCAGCGGCGGCGGCGAGTGCAGCCAGAGCACGTGCAGCCCCGGAACGGGTGCCTGCGTCACTGCGCTCGTCCCTGGCGCGTGCGACGACGGGAACCCCTGCACAATCGATGCCTGCGCCGGGTCCTGCAGCCACACGGCCATCGACGACGGAGTCACGCCGTGTGCCCCGGGCAGCCCCGGCAAGGTGTGTGTCGCCGGCCAGTGCAAGTAGAGGCTCATCGGCTCGCATGCTTCGGTGCGACTGCACCCAGTTTCTACCTGTTGAAATTACAGGCTTGCTGAAACTATTTTCAGAAATCGTCACGACGGAGTGAAAAAATCCGCGGCAAAACTACCGCTCGGATCGATCAACCTTGTGGGCAACCAGCCTGCCCGCACCAAGGTGAACATGATCCGCTGGTACCGACCGGACCTGGTCCACGAAGTCACGCTGCGCACCATCGACGGCCGTTGGTGGTTCGACCCGCATAATGACGCGATGAGCAAGGAGATTCTTGGCGCGATGGC
>JACRCU010000456.1 GCA_016218865.1 Deltaproteobacteria bacterium
CGCACGTACTAGCTGACCGCGGCAGCGGGCAGACGCAGGGGTGGCAGGGGGCGGCGCGCCCCCTATTCCTACCTAAAAGGCTAGTACTACAAACCATTCTGCCCCAACAACCCGATGCGAACTTCGGGTTTGTAGTACTAGCCGACCGATCTAGCTGGCCCGGCCCCAGTGCAGCGCGATGTGCGCGCCCACGT
The DNA here is from genome assembly GCA_016218865.1 of Deltaproteobacteria bacterium. Classification (GTDB taxonomy): domain Bacteria; phylum Myxococcota_A; class UBA9042; order UBA9042; family UBA9042; genus SXRM01. The sequence continues at coordinate 195 of JACRCU010000456.1, forward strand.
TGTCCACCACCTGGGCGACCCGCGCGCCGCCGGGCACTTCCATAGGCTCCACCAGCACTTGCCCACCCTGGGCCTTGGCAGACTTGACCGCGGCGTCCACGTCGGCCACGGCGATGTAGCTCAGCCACTTCGACTTGCCGACCTGCTGGGGACGCTTCCACAATCCGACGAACTGCCGACCGTTCAGGCCCAGCAGGTGGTACTTGCCCTCGGGCCCCATGTCGTGCGAGTACTGCAGATCCCAGCCGAACAGCGCCTGGTAGAAGGCGATGGCGCCCTCCGGGTCGTCGGCGTACAGCTCGTTCCAGGCGAAGTCGCCGGGGATCGGCGCGGGCGGGACCAGGTCGCCGTTGCGCTCGGGCTGTAGCACGGCAAAGGCGGCGCCCCACGGGTCGGCGAGCAGTGCAAAGGTGCCCACGGTCGGGACCGTCGTGGGCTCGTGGTACACGCTGCCGCCACGCTGCACGGCCTCGGCAATCGTCGCCGCAATGTCGGTCACGGCCACATAGCCGACCCACTGGCTGGGCGCGCCCATGGCCGCGGCGTCGTCGGGCATGCCCATCATGCCGGCCATGCCCTGCGCGCCCGTCTGGAAGACCGTGTAGTCCATACCCGGCATCGGCATCTTCTGGGCATTCCAGCCGGCGACAACCGTGTAAAAGTCCTGGGAAGCATTGGTGTCCTTGGTCATCAGTTCGTGCCAGCAGAAGTAGCCGTGCGACTTGATGCGGGGGGCCGTGACAGGCGAAGCAGCGGTCATGCGAGTCTCCTTGCAGTGTGATGATGGCGCGGTACAGCGCGGGCTGGACAGTCTGCCACGCAAGGAGTGACCAAGCAAGTCGCTAAGATCTATGCCATTTTGGTGATACACGCCGGCACCATCCAGCCGGCGAGACCTGCGTCGACGGCTATTCATACACAAACTCCGCTACTTGTGTTGCCCGGAGTTGTGGCGCGGCGCCGGCTCGCCCAAGCTCTACGACTCTCCGCCGGTGCGGAGTTGGACCGGAGCGTGCGGCGTACTATCCTAATTTTCCTTGTCATGACCCTGAGTTTGCTTGCTTGCAGCTCGCCGCCGCTGGCGCCCTGCCCGGTTGCAGTGCCGGTACCGGCGGGCCTGGAGCGCACCGTCACCCAACGCACTGGGGTGGGTGGCATCCAGCTGTCGGTGCAGCGCTGGCGCGACCCGGCCCATCCGCCGCGGGCCACGCTGGTGCTAGTGCACGGCCTGAAGGACCACGGCGATCACTATGCCGAATTCTCGGCGCGGCTGGCCCAGCAGGGTGTGCAGGTGGTGGCGGCGGACCTCCGCGGCCACGGCCGATCGGGCGGCGAGCGGGTGTGGATCGAGCAGTTCGGCGAGTACCTGGACGACACCGCGGCCCTCATCGGCGAGGTGGTCGCCGAAGCGCCGCAGCGACCTGTGTTCCTTTTCGGCCACTCGATGGGCGGCGCCATCGCCACGCTGACGCTGCTGGACAAGAAGCCCGCGATTGCCGGCCTGATTCTGAGCGCACCGGCGCTGGTGCCGGGTGCCGACGTGTCGGGCTTCCTCATCGGCGTAACCAAGGCGATCGCCAGCATCGCTCCGCACAGCGCAGTGCTCGACCTGCCCGACGACAAGTTCTCGCGCGATCCCAAGGTGGTGGCGGGGATGGCCTGCGACCCGTTGATCGATCACGAAAAGGGCCCGGCCCGGACCGCCGCCGAGCTGCTGCGGGCGATGGCGCGCATCGAGTCGCGCATGGCCGAGGTGTCGGTGCCGGTGCTGGCGCTGCACGGAACGGCCGACGTGGTGACCAACCCGGAAGGCAGCAAGCAGCTGATCGCCAAGGCGAAGTCGACCGACAAGACCCTGAAGGAATTCCCAGGTCTGTATCACGACTTGTGGCACGAGCCCGAGCACGCCCAAGTCGAGGACGCCGCCCTGACGTGGCTGGCCGCGCACATCGGCGCCGAGCTGCCCGCGGCGAGCACGCCGGCCGGCAAGTAGTCCGGACCCTTCCGAAAATTCGCCGGTCTGCTGGCGGACCTACAGCGTGCCGAGGATGGCGTTGAAGGTCGCGCTGGGCCGCATCGCCGCGCCGGTCTTGACCGGATCCGGCAGGTAGTAGCCGCCCATGTCGACCGGCTTGCCCTCGACCGCCTTGAATTCGGCAACGATCTTCGCCTCGTTCGCCGTCAGCGCCGCCGCCACCGGGGCAAAGCGGGCCTTCAGCTCCAGATCCTTGTCCTGGGCCGCCAGGGCCTGCGCCCAGTACATCGCCAGGTAGAAGGTGCTGCCGCGGTTGTCGATGTCGCCGACCTTGCGCCCGGGAGCGCGGTCGAATTCCAGGTACTTGCCGATGCCGTAGTCCAGCGTCTCGGCCAGGACCGTCGCCTTGGCGTTGCCGGTGGTGGCCGCCACCTGCTCGAACGACGGCACGATGGCGTTGTATTCGCCCAGCGAGTCCCAGCGCAGGTGACCCTCTTTGACGAACGCCTCCACGTGCTTGGGCGCCGAGCCGCCGGCACCGGTCTCGAACAGGCCGCCGCCGTTGAGCAGGGGCACAATCGAGAGCATGCGCGCGCTGGTGCCCAACTCCAGGATCGGGAACAGGTCGGTCAGGTAGTCGCGGAGCACATTGCCGGTGCACGAGATGGTGTCCAGGCCCTTGCGGATGCGCTCGAGCGAGAACTGCATCGCCTGATCCGGCGCCAGGATGCGGATGTCCAGGCCCTTGGTGTCCGGCAGGTACTGCTTGACCTTGGCGACGATCTGCGCGTCGTGGCCGCGCTTTTCGTCCAGCCAGAACACCGCCGGCGAGCCCGAAGCGCGCGCCCGCGTCACCGCCAGCTTGACCCAGTCCTGGATGGCCGCGTCCTTGGTCTGGCAAGCGCGGAAGATGTCGCCCTCCGCGACCTTCTGGCTCAGCAGCGTCGCGCCCGCCGCATCGACGACACGCACCGTGCCCGCCGCCGTCATCACGAAGGTCTTGTCGTGCGAGCCGTACTCTTCGGCCTTTTGCGCCATCAGGCAGACGTTGGCCACGCTGC